>CAMFIG010000032.1 GCA_945952445.1 uncultured Chlamydiae bacterium | reverse complement strand
GGACAAGATGGTATCACGGCTTGGCGTGCAGTAAAACCTTAAGTTGACAGCATTGCTTGTTTCACTTACAAATACAGAATTTGAACCTTGTGAGGTGATTTTTCTCGTCAATAAGAAGGCATTCAATAGTGCTGTTCAAAACAATTTGAGCTTATTTCAATTTAAATTTGGTCCCCAGGTTGATGAACAGAATCTACTAGATGGGCTTCTATCTCCCAACGGATTTTCTCACTTACTCAAAGGCCATGAAGCTCTTCAAGGAATTCTTTTTGGATACGGGACAGAAAATTCGCTAACTTATGAAAGAGGAAACTCTCTTCGCAAAATGATGTTTAACTCCTCTCAAGTAAATCCTCCCTTTCAATATCATCTTGAACCATCGACGCCGGAAGCGTTAAAGGAACAGGTCAATAGCTATGTAGATAGCCAATTAGGTGTTGGACAAAATATCTTAGACGAGCTTTCTGATTTTTCGTTTTACATGTCCAAAAATGACAATGAAATTATCCCTAAAATTCCCTTCAGCTATCACACTAAATCTGAAGAGTCGAAAAAACTCTTAGAAGCCTATCAAGAGGCTGAGAAAACATTAGTCAATCTACAAGCGCAAAAAAACTTTCTCGATCAGGTTCTAACGAGGCTAAAAGAATGATGCAAAAACTACTCGTTTCAGTAGGTGTAGTAGGATGCATCTTCTTATGCAAAGATCCCGCCTTCGCTCGTCTTAATCATAAAAGCCTTGGCTCAACCAGTGCTATACAACATTTAACTCAAGAAGAACAAACGAGGATACCATTTCTCATAGCGCTTTCCTTCAAAGAATTATGTCCTGAAAAAAACCAATTTGCATCTTTCGTTGAAGGACTCAAAATCGCTGATTCAGAAAAGGTAAGTGATTATCAAGAAAGCCCTGAAATGCAAGCCTACGCTCAGTATGCAATGCAAGTAGCTCTCGATCCAAAAATTACAAAAAATTTATCCATATCAACAGAGTACCTTCAAAGCAAACAAAGCACAGAAAACACTGTCACTCTAATTAGCAACAAAATTTGCTATAAAATCCTGAAAAATGGGAGGGGGCCGGGTATTACGGACAACACAATCAACAAAGTTAAAATCAATTTCACCATCAAGGATATCGAAAACAACTTCCTTGCAGGAAATTATGCTCTTTCAGGTTCCTTTTCATGCATGTTATCTGAATTAATCCCCGGTATGGCTTACGGAATGCTAGGAATGCGACTTAATGAAGTAAGAGAGATCTACGTCCATCCTGAATTCGCCTACGGAGTCTTTTCTGATTTTGGCAATGGAAGAGCTCTTGCAATACGAGTAGAACTTATTGAATGCACAGCAACAGACGCAACCTTTGTCCCCTCCTTCATTCCCGTAGACTTTGCAAAACTCCTGCACAATCCTTCTCAAGGCATCGACATAGCCTCTTTACAACAAGACCTCTTCATTTTTTATGGCAAAGCCTCCTGGTCCTTCTACAAACAAAATCTCCCCCAGGTACAGCTCAACGATGTCCTCCCTTATCTTCAATCAGACATGGCCTTATCCCTAGAAGACCGAGAAATTCTCCACAAGCTACAATGGCTCATATATTTTTTATAAGATATTTTTTAATTGGCTCTACACTTGAAAAATCTCCCTTTGATACAAAACGATTTTTGCTTAGACTGGTAGGGAACCTCAAGTGGAGATTTTTTTATGTTCCAAGGCCGAGATAAGCTTTCTTTTGTATTTCAGGCGCTCGATTTCTTAGCAGCTTACAGAAAAACAGTCGGATGGGCTTTAGCAGGGACGGCAATTGTAATTTCTGCTGTTCTATGGGGAAGGTTTTCACATGTAGAGAAAACAGAAGACATGCAAGTGGCTCTTATGGAGTGGCTGTCTGGTTCTTCGAAGATAACCCCTAAAGAGGCCTCTCGATGGTTGGAAAAGGATCCGATGGTGCATGCTGCTTTTGCTGGAATAGCAGCTCAGAAATTTCTAATCTTAAAAGAGCCGCGCTATGCGGAGAAATATGCAAAAGAAGGGCTTTGTGCGGTGAATCCATACAGCTCTTATAGAGACTTTTCCAAGGTTTCCTTTTTGATAGCGCAAGAAAAGTGGTCAAAAGCACTGGAATCAGCTATTGCTCTGAAAAACCACATGGATAAGAATCCCTCGTTGCATCAGGAGAATCTTTATGTGATGAATCTTCTGAGAATCGGAATGCTCCAAAAGCATCTAGGCAACAGCTCGGCAGAAAAGCAAGCTTGGGAAGACTTGCAAAAAGCGCTTGCAAATCCAGTCATGAAACAAGCCTATTTTTCTCTGGTGCAGTATTCGAAAACGGAAGATGTCACTTTTCACGATTTTGTAGAGATGCGTAAAAAAACTCTATAAGAAAGCCAAAAAAATCCCGGGGGGATTCTTTTGGCTTTAGAGGCTTTATTGGGGCCCTTGCGAAAAAGTTTCAGAAGCTGCTTGATGGAGGTGCTTTCCTCCAAAGAGACCTAAAACAAAAAAGGTTAGCAAAGGAAGGAAGATCGATAAGATCAGTCCTACAATTCCTAAGATGAGCTGCGTAGTCTGCTCTTGTTTAAAAAAGAACAAAAAGACTTTGCGAAGAGCTCCTTCTGCTTTGGCTGGCATTAAAACGCCTAGAATTCCCCCTGCTGCAGCAAGAATGAGGCTCCATGTAGAGAAAAAGACAAAGCTAAAAAAACAAGCTAGTAAAAAAGACAGGCAAAAAAAGACCTCAAAGCGGTGTTTTTTCGTAAAGTTTTCGATTTCTTTTACAGAAACCCCTTCTTTTATTTTATTCGGATCCATAGACCTTCCCTTCGTAAATTGTAGCAATCTTGAACTCATTATATTCTCCACGAAGCCCAAAAAGCATTGATTTGGGCGCGGAAGAATAGTATTTAATATTCATCTAAATCGCAATCTAAGATTAAAGGTATTTTTTTATCAACTAGTAAAGAGAGATTAGGTAATATTGCAGTCAGTTGGGACTGTGTGCTTGTTCCGATCGGTTGGCGCCCAAAATCCGGAAACATTGGCGTGTGATTAGTAACAAGAGAGATCTTCTTTCTAGAGTTCAAATAGTCTTGAGTATTCGTAAATTTTTGTTGAGTAAATTAATAAATTTTTCTATTTTCAGTGTTTTTACTCAGAGTTCGACATGGGAAAAATCTTATTATTTGCGTGGTGCATGTGTTTAGGGTCTCTTTTGCTTGCTAGCAATAAGTCTAATGTAGCAGATGTCGAGATGTCCGATGATTATTTGGCGGTGGTATATCTTGCTTGCGGAAATGCGAACTTATTATCAGGTGATTACGGATTAGCAGTTCAGGATTTTGAAAAAACTTCTTTTCTTTTATTAAAGTTAAAGGATCGATATTCGGAATTCGAATTTCTTGCTTTATTTGGCAAGGTTATTGCCTATGATAACTTACGTGATTTTGACCAAGCTGAGCAAGCTTTAGGTGCATTGTTTATCTTAATCAACGAATCCGAAAGTGTCGATTTAAGTGAGGTGCTTGAACGACCATCTCCCGCAGAAGATAAAGAAGCCGTAGAAATAATGAGAAAATTGGCTTCACTAGCTTCTTCCCCTCAAATTAGAGATATTTTGTTGCTCATTATAGATGAAATGTCTGAAGAGTTAATTTCTCAGTTTCAATTGTCAGATTCTTTTTCGTGGAGTCAGCAGGCTTGGGACTATGATTACGGTAATGATGAGTGTGTAGAGTTGTCTAAGTCGTTTTGGAAGCGAACAAAAAAAATATTTATAAAACTGCCTCAAGCTCTTCAGTGGATAGCGCGACTTATTCATGGTATTAAAGAAGTTAATAAAGCGTTAGAAAAATAATATGTTTAAAAAATATTCAATTGTATTAGTTGGGTTTTGGGCTTTACTTGGATCTCCTTCCTTTGCTCTAGAAAATGCTCAGAATACAAGTTTTTTTCAGGCTGAAAAAAATCCTCATAACGTTCGCGTTGGTGTTGATCTCTTTGGGTTGCATTTAAAGACGCATGTAAAAGACATCCAAATGCGTGGTGATAAGTTTTTTTGGGGATTTAGATTTGGATATGATTACCTTAAGCCTGAAGCATTTTATGCGGGCATAGACATTCTTACTGCGAGTGGAGAGAATAATTTTAAGGCGTCTTCTCATGGCGATCGCATCTCTCAAAGGAGCGATGATACATGGTTTGGCAGTTCTGAGTTAAGATTAGGTTATACTTGTGCTCCAAAAAAATGGCTTTGCTCTCCTTTTTTGGGAATTGGCGGATATATGGTAGAGCCTTTGTTTCACAGTCAGGGATTTAAAGAAAGGCTGCCCTATATTGCAGTAGGTATTCGTTCGATCTATGAATGTTCTTCTGTTTTTAATGTTGGGATTAATTTTAAAGTCTTTCATACTGTTGCAGCAAAAGAGAAATATAAACAATATCATGGGTCGAGTTACACTAGACACCCAAGTTTTTTTGGAGCGGAATTTGGAGTTCCATTGCAATGGTTTTTGGGCTTAAAAAAACGTTGGAACGTTCAACTTGAACCATATTTCTTACAACTTACTTTTTCCGAAGCGCAAACTGCTTACGGAATGAATGCTTCTTTGGGATATCGATTTTGAAGCGATAAGACTCTGTTCCTATGAGAGTGGCTTTTAATTGCCTTCCTTTAACCTCTTTTGCTGCGCTTGAGTCTATTTTTCTCTCTTTCGTTCGCTTTTCGTGAAAAATGACAAAAAAATTGACATATTTTTGTGAAAAAATCACGTTTTTTGAACGTATTATTGAATAATAAGAAGTAAAAAGGTAACTTGGGCTTATGGAAAGAGAATTTTATAAAAAGTTGCTTCAGTGGAAAGGGTCAAATTTACGTAAACCGTTAGTGTTAAGGGGCGCTCGTCAAGTAGGAAAAACTTATATTTTAACCGAATTCGCAAAGCGGGAATATGAGGATTATGTCTATATTAATTTTGATGAAAATCCTCATTTCGCAAGTTTCTTTAATGAAGATCTAGATCCCGATAGGATTATCAAGGAACTCAACATTTTCTTCAAAAAAAAGATACGTCCTGGTTCTACGCTAATCGTATTAGATGAAATTCAGGAATGTCCTCAAGCTTTAGCAAGTCTGAAATATTTTTGTGAAAAAAAGAATGAATATCATTTGGCTGCAGCCGGGTCTTTGCTTGGAGTAAAGTTAACGAAGGGATTTCCTGTGGGTAAAGTGAATTTTCTCGATCTTGCTCCGTTAAATTTCTTTGAATTTTTGACTGCGGTTGGCGAGCGGGAATTAGTTGTAATGCTCGAAGAAATGAACCATCCAAAACCGATCTCAGAAATATTTCATAACAAATTAGTCTCTTTCTTGAAGTATTACTTCATTGTAGGGGGTATGCCAGAAGCTGTTGCTACCTATTTGAAAACGGAAGATCTTGAGCAAGTCAGAGTAGTGCAAAAAGAAATTCTGGATGCCTATATGCTAGATTTTGCAAAGCATGCGCCAAAAGATGAGGTCATGAAGATTATGGCTATCTGGGACTCTGTTCCTAGTCATTTGGCTAAAGAGAATAAAAAATTCGTTTTTTCGGCAATTCGTAAAAGCGCTCGAGCAAGAGAATTTGAAACATCCTTACAATGGCTAAAGAGTGCAGGACTCATTATCAAGTCTAATCATATTTCCACTCCCAAGCTGCCTTTAGATGCCTATGCGGATAAGCAAGCATTTAAGGTGTTTTTGCTAGATGTGGGCTTGCTTGGGACAATGAGTAAATTAGATCCTAGAATTATTTTAGAAGGCGACCAGCTTTTTCAGGAGTTCAAAGGGGCTTTAGTTGAAAATTTTGTAGCAATAGAGCTTCATGATAAGCATTTTGATGAACTCTATTATTGGACAAGTGAGGGTATTGCAGAAGTGGATTTTGTAATTTCCACAGAGCGTCACATTTTCCCTCTTGAGGTAAAGGCTGGTTTCTCTAAAAAAAAGAAAAGCCTCACAGTATATGATGAAAAATTTTCAAAAGAAGAAAATGCTCCTATAGTATTATCTAGAGCCTCCTTAAGAAATTTTGCTCTTGATGGAAAGCTGGTTAATTATCCTTTGTATGCAATCGGTCTTTTCCCTCGTTTTCGTCTGAAAGTTGCTGAATGAAAGATCGTATTTCTCTGAGTTTTTGGAGTCCCCATGTAGTGGTTGTTGAACTTAAAAAATGCTTTTCGAGTTATTTTCCTTGAGAGTTCTCTTTGAGTTTTTTTGTCCAATCCTCTATCCTTCGAGCAAATTTTATAGACATGCAGAGGGAAACCTTGCAGATACTTTCCTCAAATAAGATACAGATAGAACGAGTTTTACAGCTCTCAACAAAAGGGATATGGGGAGCTGCGTTTTGTGTATGTCTTGGTTTTGCTATCGCTGTAGGAACATATGCGCCAGGAGAAAAAACGATCTCAAAGCAGTCAGAGGGATTGCAAGTTTCCAGTTCTTATCCCCTAGAGAAAATTGCGCAAGGGCCTTTGTCTTTAAGCTCTTATAAAAGAAAATCTGCTATTCCAGATATGAGTAAAGAGCTTCTTATCCTCGCCAAAAACATCCGGCCTGATCGGGCTGCAAAAGATGCGAGCTTGCGCTTGGCATTAAAAGGCTCTCAAGAGGAGTATATAGCCAAAAATGGAGAGCAGGTATTTTTAAGCTGCGATGCTTCTATTGGAAACGGGTCTACTGCTTATCACTTTTCAGATCGGAAGACTCCTTTATGGGTTCGGCCTACGATTTTAGACCAAAAAGAAGTCCTTGTCGAAGTCGGGATCTTCATGCCTTCCAAAGAAACGGAGACATTTGTTGAGGAAAAGACCCAGTTTATCGTACAACATCAGATCTTAACTTCAAATGGCCAGAGTGGCTCTAGGCCTTTTGTAGCGGCCTTGGAAGAGGCTAAACTGTGGGGGCAAGATGCTTTTTTGCTCCAATATGGAGGGAAAGAATACCAAGCTTGGAACAGTAAACAGGTATTGGAGATCCCTTCAGAAAACAGGTCCTTGTTTTACTTAGTTCAAGTAGGGGATCTTTTCGAGTGGAGGGACGGAGAATGGGCTTCTGCGACTTTGGATCTCTCCTCGGGGGCTCTTCCTCTAGCTGCGGTGAAGACAATGACACAGCGGTTTATCGAGTTGGAGGTTTGGGATGAGAGTGGCTTTTACTCTACTTTGATCCGCCTTGATGTGCAGCCTACTATGCGGACTGGGTATAAGAATGAAGCCCTCCCTCAAGGGGCTCGTTTGAGGACTTCTTCTCAGGTGACCTGTTGTCTTGGGAAAAAGAGACTGATTGTAAAAGAAGGCGACTGGATCCTAAAGACTGGAAGAGGGTGGAAAAACTTGAAAAAAGCGCAAGATATTGAAGATTATGTTTGCCGCAAGATACGAGGAGAGCTCTTTGTCTTTGATGGAATGGTTCATGAACATGGGAAATTGTTGATGAAAGGGCATTGGATTGATGAGACGCGTACTCAGGTTGTTCCTTTCTCCGTTCCTGTATCCGGAGAGCGCAATGGAAAATCCAAGAGAGCATCTTCTTTAAAAAAAGACTTAAGATAGTAAGGAAAGCTCATGAAACATACCTGCTTGACGATTTATTTTTGTGTGTTGCTCTCTGCACATGCGGTTTCAGGGCAAACAATCGCGGACAAGCAGTCTCAAGTGCCTGGCAATCCGAATGAAGATGTGGATCTTTTTGCTCAAGAAGTCAATCAAAGGTTGATGGCTTTGCGTTCTGAGCTCGGAGCTTGTTATGGAAGAGTTGCAGACCTGCAGAAAAACAGCTCCTCTGATGTTGAGTACCAAAGGCTATTAGAGCAAGTCAACCAAATCAAACAGTCTATCCAGCTTCTGGAAGATGAATGGAGGGATACAGCCAGCCGAGCCTCCAAAAAAGAAGATGAGGGATATGCTCTTTGGGATCAGGAAGAAACGACTTTGGCGCAGCTTGTGATGGAATACGGCGCTTTAGATTTTCTATATGTAGTTCCTCCAGATCTCATGGCGTTAAAGCTCAATATGCATTCCAACATCCCTATTCCTAGAGAATCTTGGGGAGAGGTTCTTGAAATTATCCTAGCGCATAACGGCATTGGTGTTAAAAAGATGAATGCTTATGCCAAGCAGCTTTACATTCTCAAGCAAGATCCCTCCGTAATTCATAATATGGCTTCTAAGCCGGAAGATCTTCTCTTAGTTCCTAGTCAGTCTCGGATATTTTATCTGTTTTCTCCTCCAGCAGAACAGGTCAAAAGCACTTTTCAGTTTTTTGAGCGTTTTGCAGATGCTAAACAGACCTTCATTTATCAGATCGGCACGAAAATTGCGATTGTCTCATCGAAAGAAGAGGTTGAAAAACTATTAAATCTACATAAAACCGTATGGCAGGATCCAAAAGGGAAAGTTTCTAAAGTTGTTCCGATTACCAAGATGCCGGTCAAAGAGATGGAAAAGATCCTGGTCTCGTTTTTTGGAGATGCTATAGAAAAAAACAGGCCTCCTTTCAATAAAATGGAGCAAGAAGGGCTGATTGTCTTTCCTTTGGGTCAAGGCAATGCTTTAATTTTGATCGGCCAAGAAGGGATTGTCGACCGCGCGGAAAAAGTGGTGCAAGAAACAGAAGAGCAACTCCAAAATCCAGCGGAGATGACCGTCTCCGTCTATACTTGTCGCCATAGCGATCCCAACGACCTTGCGAAGGTGTTAGAAAAAGTCTACAATGCACTTCTCATCGCCTCTGCAGATGGGAGAGAGAGCACCGACTATCTTTATTCCTCTCAGGGGATGCCTTTTCGCACTCCGGATGGGTATGCTCCGAACCCTCCTCTTCCCGTATCTCCTCAGCCTCTTAATGGAGGCAGTTCAGCACAGCTGGAGGTAGAAGGAGGGGCAGACCATTTCATTGCAGATCCTAAGACAGGCAACCTGCTGATGGTGGTTCGTAGAGACGTCCTGACAAAGATCAAATCGCTTCTCAAAAAGCTCGATGTCCCTAAGAAGATGGTCCAAATCGAAGTGCTGCTATTCGAAAGAAGCATCAACAATCAGGATAGCTTTGGTTTGAACTTGCTCAAGATCGGTTCAAAACGCAATGGGGTCATTTATAACTCTCTCTATACCCCTCGAGGACAGGGGGTCTTGGAATATCTCTTCCATAAGGGAAGAAGAGGGCACGCTCCAAAGATCGACTTTGCTTATAACTTTTTGATGACGCAGGAAAATATCCAGTTCCATGCAGCTCCCTCTGTCATTACTGTCAATCAAACGCCTGCTACCATCAATATTGTGCAGGAGATTTCGATTAACAATGGAGCGGCTCCTGTCGATACAAATAAAGGGATAGCTTTTGAAAAGTCGTATACTCGAGCGCAATACGGCATCAACATTGTCTTAACGCCTACAGTTCATGACTCTGGATTAGAGGAAGATCCTTCAGAAGAACAGAGGTCTGTCACCCTGCAGACAAATATTACATTCGATACGCCAAAAAGCAGCCATGATGATAGGCCTCTTGTCGACCGCAGACACATAGAAAACGAGGTGCGCGTTACGGATGGACAGACAGTCATCATCGGAGGCTTGAGAAGAAAAGCCACACAGGATAACGAAGAGAGAATTCCTTTTTTTGGAGAGATCCCAGGGCTTGGAAAATTTTTTGGATCTACGCAGCTTACCGACACAAATACAGAGATGTTTTTCTTTATTACCCCGCATATTGTCCTGGATCCTCAGGAGACTTTAGATAAGATCCGCGCTGATGAGCTCAAAAAACGTCCTGGAGACATCCCCGAGTTTTTAGAAAGAGCCATCGAAGCGCAAGACAAGGAAAGCCGCAAATTTTTTGAAAGAAGCTTACAGTTGTTTTTGGAAACAACATGACCTGGACACAATTAGCTAATTCTCACAGAGTAGAAGAGATGCAGACTGCAAATGCCGAGATTTCGGCTTGGAGTGAGCAGTTCGGCATGCCTATCGTCTCTTCTCTTTCCTCTTTTCCCTATGTACAAAATCAGGTGCGTTGCGTCCCTTATGCCTTTGCAAAGAAAAAAGGGATCCTTCCCTTAGAAGAAATTGATGGAAAATTAAAAGTAGCGATTGCAGATCCCCTTGACTTAGAGGCGATCGAAGAGCTCCGAAGCTTAACAGGCAAGTCGACTTGTGAAGTCCTTGTCTCCAAAGAAGAGCTGGAGTCAGCTATTGAAACTTGTTATCAGCAAGAAAGAGGATCTGCCTCGACGTTGATAGCGAACCTCCAGCAAAAAGATCAAGAATCAGAGCTTCCGCATGGAGAAGAATACGATCTGTTGGATCATCGCTCAGATTCTCCCGTAATCCAGATGCTGAATGCTGTTTTTTTAGAGGCAATTCAACAAGGGGCATCCGATATCCATTTTGATCCTTTGGAAAATGGCCTTGGCGTGAGATACCGGATTGATGGTGTCTTGCAGATGCGCCATGCTCCTCCTAAAGAATACCAATCCCAGCTAATCACCCGCATTAAAGTTCTTTCTAGACTAGATATTGCGGAACAAAGGCTGCCTCAAGACGGCCGGATTAAACTCCGAATGGGAGGCAGGCATATCGATTTTCGCGTCAGTACAGTCCCTTGCGTTTTTGGAGAAAGGATCGTTTTGCGTATTTTAGATAAATCGAATGTCATCCTTGGGTTAAATAAAATCGGCATGAGACAACCTATCTATGAAGGATTTCAAAAGCTGATCCATCTATCAGAAGGGATCGTTCTTGTGACGGGACCTACTGGCAGCGGGAAGACAACAACTCTTTACAGCGCTCTTTCCGAACTCAACTCATCAGAAGTCAACATTATGACAATTGAAGATCCGGTAGAGTACAAGCTCCAAGGGATGGCGCAAATTGGAGTCAATCCAAAGATCCATCTCGATTTTGCAACGGGCCTTCGCCACATCCTCCGACAAGACCCCGATGTGATCATGATTGGAGAGATCCGTGATAAAGAGACTGCTGAGATTGCGATCCAGGCGTCACTGACGGGACACCTTGTCGTGAGCACTCTGCATACCAATGATGCTCCCTCGGCTCTGACCCGCTTGATAGACATGGGCATCGAACCTTATTTGCTGACCTCGACTGTTGTCGGAGTTTTGGCGCAGAGACTGGTGAGGACGATTTGTCCTCGATGCAGAGTTGCTTATATGCCATCAGAAAAAGAACTAGCTGGTTTGGATCTTATCGATCCCGATATGGTCGACCGCCCTTTTTACCGAGGAGTCGGCTGTGAACATTGTTTTGGATCTGGATATAAGGGCAGACACGGAATCTATGAACTGATGGGCATCAGCAGTACTATCAAGCAGCAGCTACTCAAGTCTGCCGATGCATACCAGCTCCAAGAGCTCGCTTTGAGGCTTGGGATGTCTAGTTTAAGAAGAGAGGGGGCTCTTCTTGTCCTTGAGGGCAAGACGACAACGGCAGAAGTGTTGCGGGCTACTCGAGGCTGTGAGGATCTCTAATATGCCATTGTTCCAATACCGAGCCATCACCCCGGAAGGAAGGTCTATCAAAGGGACGATCGATGCCGATTCTTTGATTCAAGCTAAAGAGAGGCTTCGCCAAGAAAAAGTTCTTGTGACTTCTTTACAGGCAATAGGAGCTAAAAGGCAGCCTATCGCTTTAAATAAAACTCAACTTCTGGGATTCACTAGAGAGCTTACCCAGCTTTTGAAAGCTGGCCTGCCTTTATATGAAAGCTTGTGTACGATAGAAGAAAAACAAAGAAGATCGAAAAACCATCCGCTCTTTATCGACTTGTGCGACCAGCTAAAAGGAGGGGCGATCTTTTCTTCCATCCTAGCCCGTTATCCTCAAACATTTGATGAAGTCTACTTATCTATGGTGCGGTCCGCAGAACATAGCGGAGCTTTATCTGAGGCGTTTGACCAGCTCACCTTGCTCATTTCCAAGCAGCTTAAATTAAAAAAGCAGCTTACGGCATCGCTGGCTTACCCAGCATTTTTAGGAGGGTTTTGCCTTCTCGTAATCTTTGGGCTTTTTTTCTTTGTGATTCCCTCCATGGAGCAGCTTTTTGAAGGAAGAAAGCTCCATCCTTTGACTGCTCTTATCGTCAGTATCAGTCATTGGTTGAAACAAGAAGGCCTTGTTCTTGGCGCGTTTTCTTTGCTCGCCATCATTTCTACTATTGTATTATCAAAAACAGAGGTCTTTCGTCGATGGAGCAGTCAGTTTTTGCTCTCATTGCCTTTTTTGAAAAATGTGATTTTGCATGCCGCTCTCGTCCGGTTTTTTCGTTCCATGTATATGCTTCTTTCCGGAGGAGTTCCTCTTTTAGAAGCTCTCCATTTTGCGCAGAAAACGGTCCAAAATGGATGGCTCGAAGCACAGATCGTTTATATGCAAAAACAGATGGTAGAAGGTAAGAAGTTAAGTACTTTATGGGGCACCTCTTCTTTCATACCTCCACTTGTTATCCGCATGTGTGCTATCGGAGAAGAAACAGGGAATATGGATTTTGCAATGCGGAATCTTGCAGAGATCTATGAAGAAGAGCTCGATAAAGAGCTCCTGCAAATTACAACTTTTTTACAGCCTGCTATCCTTTTATTTCTCGGGGCGGTGGTAGGGCTTGTCGTTTTGTCGATCTTATTACCTTTAACAGATGTCAGTTCATTTTTATCGTCATAAGGAGTTTTTCATGCATCGTAAGAAAAAACAGGCAATTACCCTCTTAGAGATCATGATTGTGATTTTTTTAATAGGCTTGATTGGAAGCGTGGTAGGTTATAACGTCAAAGGAAGCCTGGATGAAGGTAGGGCCTTTAGAACGGAACAAGGTGCAGCGCAAATTAAAGATATCCTGCTCTTAGAAGTGGCAAAAGGAACGCCGATCGCAACAGTAGTCGAAAAAAAAGAAGTTTTCTTACAAAGTTCAGGTCTTGTAAAAGATGCAAAAAAACTATTAAAAGATGGCTGGGGCGAGCCCTATGTGATTAAATCTATCCGACATGATACCGACATTTCAGTCGTATCAGAAAGACTCAAAACCTATAAAAAACATAAAAAAGAAAAACAGGGGTCAACAGAAGTCGAAGAAGAAACAGATGAGAGCGAAGAATCGTAAGGTCCGTGCATTTACTTTACTCGAGATCCTCATATGCCTTGCGATCATTTCGCTTCTGACGACGCTTTTGGGGATCAAGGTTTCCGATTTGATCGGGCATTATCGATTTCGCTCTTCTGCGCGCCTTTTCTTAACGGAGTGCAATCATTGGCAGATATGGGCCCTTACCCACCAATGCGATGTGGATCTATCGTTAGATCTAACGGATAAAGGATGGCGTCTTCAAGCGGCAAGCGAGGATCCTGCATTCTGCCATGCTCCTCCTCATCTCTTCAGAGGTTTACAAGAAATCCATTGGAACGGAAAAAAAAGGGACCATATTTTCTTGAAAGTTTACTCGACAGGTAGAATAGATCCTGCAGGGATCATCCGTCTGCAATCGAAGGAAGAAATAGCCTGGATTGATCTTTCCTTCCCCTATCGTCTTTATGATATGGCGCCTAAACAAAGAGTGCTGGAAATTCCCGTTAATCCTTCTTTAAAAAGCGCGCAACCATCTGTGTAAGAATGGCTTGTGTGTTATTGTCTTTTTGATTTTTATGAGAATTAATTTTTTACCTTGGAATTTGACCATAAAAACTGTATTTTTACCTTGGAATTTGACCAAATATTAATTGTTTTTACCTTGGAATTTGACCGTGTTTAAAAGAATCATTGATTTTCATTTGGATAAATGGAAGACCGATCCTTTCCGCAAACCTCTTCTTTTAAGAGGAGCTAGGCAAGTAGGAAAAACTTATGCCGTTCGAAGACTGGGAAAACAGTTTAAATATTTCGTTGAGGTCAATTTTGAGCGTTTAGAAGGGGCAGCCTCTCTTTTTGAAAAAGATTTGGCGCCAGAGAAAATCGTCTTGTCTCTTTCTCTGCTTCTAAAGACGCCGATTGTCCCGGGAGAAACATTGCTGTTTTTTGATGAGGTTCAAGAATCTCCCAGAGCTATTTTGTCTTTACGCTATTTTTACGAAGAGATGCAGAATCTTCACGTCATTGCTGCCGGATCTCTTTTGGAATTTGCGATTGAAAAAGTAGGCGTTCCGGTAGGACGGATTTCTATGCTCTACATGTATCCGCTTTCTTTTCTAGAATATTTAGTGGCCACAGGTCATCATTTGATGGCAAAAGAAATTTTAAAAACGCAGTCCTCTATGCAGGATGTCATCCACCAAAAGCTTTTAGATCTGCTTGGGGAATATCTCTCCATTGGAGGTATGCCAGAAGCTGTTGCAAGGTGGACTCAAACACAAGATCCCGCCTCTGCTTTGCATGTTTTGCAACAAATAGCAGCAACTTATAGGCAAGATTTTGAAAAATATGCCCGCAAAGCGCAAGTGAAATATTTGGAATTGCTCTTTAGACAGATTCCTCATATGGCGGGAAGAGAATTTTCTTATCGAGAAATTCACGGAGAGTATCGGAAGCGAGAACTGGCTCCTGCTCTCGAGTTGTTAGAAAGAGCGAATATTGTTCATATGATTCGATATGCTTCAGGACAAGGTATTCCCATTGGAGCCGAAGTGGATTTTGATATCTTCAAGGTAATTTACTTAGATGTGGGATTGTGCCAAGCTATTTTAGGTTCAGATATCTCCATCTGGTTTTTACATCCTTTAGACGGTTTTGAAAACAGGGGAGAAATTGCTGAAAGTTTTATCGGTCAGGAGCTGATCTGCTATGCAAGTCCTGAGTCAAAAGCAGAAGTGTATTTTTGGAAAAGGAAAGAAAAAAACAGCACCGCAGAAGTCGATTACATCATACAAAGAGAAGAAAAGATCCTTCCCATTGAAGTCAAAAGTGGACATGGCAGTACGTTGCGGAGCTTGCATCTTTTTTTAGAGAGCCATCTTAAGTCTAACACAGCAATCCGGTTTTCTTCGTTGAATTATTCTGTTACAGGAAAACTGGATTCTAGGCCTCTTTATGCAGCCGCTTCGTTAGCGCATAGCTCGCAGAAAGAAGCTTTGGAATCTTTGGTGGATTAATATACAAAATGAAGAAGATCTGGACGATCTCTTTTAAGGACACATGCGGCATTGGAATAGCTGCCAATCACGCCATCTAAGCTTGTAGGTCCTTCTGTTTCAATATTTTGGCCAAATCCATCGCTATTATTATGCAGAACAACAGCAAATTCCGGATAGGCATTTGGAGTGTAATCCTTTTTAGAGATCACATGCGCTAGCGGTAAGGCTCTTTTTAAAAGAGGGAGGATTTCGGGATCGGCATAGTCGCTAAAAGCAAGAACTTTGAGATGAGAGATCTCAGAGGCAAGAAACTGAAAAGCTAGAGCCTGCAATCTATTTAATAGACGCGCGCCAGGAGCGCCTCCAAGTGTTTGTGCAAAGATAGAAGGAGGATTGACTGTGTAGACATATCCTTGCGGGGTGTGGGCTTCGAGAATTTTCAATTCATTGCGAAGTTGCTCTATATACACCTGGAATAAAAGCTCAAGAGAAAGAACAGATGATCCTATTCGGACGAAATGTCCTTTTACTTGGCAAGAGCCGTTTCGAAGACTATTTTCCAAGAAGGAAATGGCTTGGGGCAAATCTAAGATCTGGTCTGCTCGTATTTCGCCAAGAGCTGGCAGTCTGTGATCCGACAAGAGATGGTAGATCATGTGTTTTTGTAGTTTTTCTTCATAGAGAGTTCGAAAGGACTGATCTTTTTTATCTCTTGCAGAAGGAATCTTCGATAGGTCTGCTATCTCGCCTGGAATTGCCTTAGAGGTGAGGCGTGCTAATGGCATCATCACAGTGTCTAGTTCAAAGTCGGGATGAATTGCTGCACTCAAGATCACGGGACGCGCTTGGTTCTTGCCAAAAGCGTTTCCTTGTAGCTTCCCTTCCCAGCGAAAATCCCCTGTCATGAGGATTTTGCAAAGAGGCGTAACAAAGGTGTGAAGAGCTCCTTCCATGTTGGTGATCTTGTCTCCTGGAATGTATTTTACTCCAAGAGCGCTATCTTTTTTATGGCGCATGAGGTGCTCTACCATTTCCTTAGAGACGAATTTGCTTTTGCCAATCAAAGGTGGCGGTGGGATGGGGAGATCTTTTGCTGCCAAAAAATCTTGTCTTGATGCAATAGTTTTTTTAGAAGAGAGCTGCACTAATTCGGAGGAGCGGATTTTTTGGAACGCAGGAAAAGGCAGTTCTTCCTCTTTTCTTTTTGAAAAAGAAAAAGTACGTTTTGCCAGATAGATGGCAGTACAAATGGCGGGAATAGCAAAGGCATATGCCACAAGAGAAAGAGGAAAGGTTGCAATCGTTATGATAGCCAAAGATCCCAGAGCGCCTGCTGCGAGAATGGAGATAGTTCTGCCATGCCAACAAACTGAATGCATTTTGTCTGCTAAAGAGGGCTGAGTAGAAGCAGCAACGGGATCTATAGCCATAAGACCTACTGTAAGGTTCGGTGACGATTATATCAAGGCAGAGTGCTTCTCATGAAGTAAAAAATATTCCACCAATTAATTGACAAGAATTTTTTTATATGGTTAGTGTGAGGAAAATACGTTGTATAGGAGGTATGCGATGGAATTACAACATGCAGTATGGTTAGCAAGTATTTTCGGTCCTTTTCTTGTGATCATGGGCCTATGGATGCTTTTCTACCATGAGAATATGAATAAAATTATGGCATCTATTAAAGGGTGTTCCGGATGCTTTTATGTTTTGGGAATCATAAACCTTTTAATTGGTCTTACCATTATTAGTCGTTGCAATATTTGGGAATGGAATGCCGCTGTTCTGGTGACTCTATTGGGCTGGTTTTTAATTGTAAGAGGCGTGTTTTCCCTTTTTATTCCCCAAGTGCTCATGAAATGGACGATGGGTAAAGGGGTAATTAAAGGAATTGGTTTGCTGCCCTTGATCTGGGGTGCGCTTATGAGTTGGTTTGCTTTTTCGTAATAGTTATGTATCCAAAGCCTAGAACTTCACATTCTAGGCTTTTTTCTGTCTGTTGATTATGAGTTACATAGATTCCATTCTCTTCTTAAATTAAAAAAATATTTTACATTAGATCGAAAATAGGTTAATGAGAAGTTTAGATTAATCCATTAATGTGTAATTGCTATGAACAAAACAAAAGAGATTTTATTCGCGGGCGTTCTTCAATGTCTTTTTTCGGCTACATGTTTGTATAGTTTGCCAGCTGGATATGAGGTTGCTTCGGGAGATGCGGAGTTTATTCCAGAAGAAGGTCGCCTACAAATACGCACCCGATCAGATCGTACGATTGTGAATTATCGAGATTTTTCTGTGGGAAAACAGGAAAAAGTTTCTTTTGTCCAACCAAGCAAAGATTCTGTGATTTTAAACCGCGTGACGGGTGTCGATCGCTCTATGATCGAAGGATTGATCGAAGGGAATGGAAGAGTATTTCTCGTCAATCCAAACGGTGTGTATTTTAGCAAAGATGCAGTTGTTGATGTGGGCGCTTTAGTTGTTTCTACCATGGATATCCAAGATAGTCATTTCAGCCAAGACAGGTTTCTTTTTGTGGATGACCCTTCGCACTCGGGTTCTATTGAAAACTTCGGATCTTTAAAAGGTTTAGATGGTGTAGCTCTTGTGAGTATGAATATCCGACATGCCGGATCGATTCAGACAGATGGAAAGGAGATTGCTATCCTTTCGGGAGAGCGCGTGCAAGTGGCTTTTACAGATGAAGGTCTGCTTGGTTGGGTGATCCGCGATGATCTTAAAGAGACTATAGCCAGGCTTCCTAAAGAGTCAGATCTCCAAGATGTGATTTTGAAAGAAGTCGTGAATAGCGATGGGATTGTTGAAGCTACCCAGCTCATCAAAAGAAATGGAGAATTTATTCTAGCTAGTAATGCAGGTTCAGTTGAGATTGAAGGCAAGCTCGATAGTTCTTCTTCAGAAGGATCTGGAGGTCGTATTACCGTTCTTGCTAAAGATATCTCCATAGAAAAAGGGGAACTGAATGCATCAGGACTCAGATCTGGTGGGTCTGTTGTCATCGGGGGGTCTCCTGTTTTTGCCCATGAATCTGCTTCCGGCCTTACGGTTGTTGATGAGAACACTCAGATTTTAGTTGATAGTTGCCAAGGCGATGCAGGATCCGTTCTTCTTTGGTCTACAGGCGATACGCTCTTTGATGGATTTATCGGAGCCCGTTCCTATGCAGATGGGCGTGGGGGTGAGATCGAAACGTCGGCAAGAAAACGGATCGGTATCCAAAAAGGGCGAGTGGATACGTCAAGCCAAAATGGTAGTATGGGATCTTGGCTCATCGACCCAGATAGTATTATTGTAGCCACAGGCGGAGGGGCTAGTCTTAGTGCTGTAGCCGATTGCTCAGATCTTTCTTCTTCTCTCACGATTGCGCCCGCTACAATCAATAGCGCTGTAAGCACGGTGACTTTGTGTGCTTTGGGAAGTTCTGGAGGGACAATCAATATCCAAAATGCAATCAATATCACAACTCCCTCTGTTGGATTAAATTGCAGAGTCCAAGACAATGGCCAGATTACGGTTTCTGCGAACATTACAACGACGAGTGGGGCTGTGAGTTTAGAAGGTCCTACAAATGTTACAGGGGGCGTTACCATTAACACAGGTTCTGGAGCGAATGTAGAATTTACTAGTACTGTCAATAGTTCGGATACGAGCGCTCTTGTGATTGCAGCAGGGACAGGGGATCTTTTTTTTCAGGGTGCGGTAGGAACACAAAATCCCTTAGCGTCTATTGTGGCAACGGCGGCGGGAGGGATCCACTTAAGTGGGAATGTGATCACTAATGGAGGTGTACAAACATGGACTGGACCAGTTGTTCTTGAATCGAACGTGAACTTTGACAGTACAGCAGGAAATACGACGCCGGCAGGGGCGAATATTACTTTTTCAGGATCTACAAGTACTATCGATGGTGCCTACGCATGCAACGTAACTGCGGGGACAGGAGGTCTGATCACAGTAGCTGGAGCTGTCGGAGGGTCGACGCCGCCGCTTTCTTTTAGCATGAAGGGTAGCTCTACTTCAGTCAGCGCCAACATTACTACGAGCGGCAACACGGTCATTTTCGATTCTCCTGTTGTTTTGGGAGCGGATGTGGCAATCACAGACTTTGGCCTTTCCGGGGTGTTTTTTAAAAGCACAGTGGATTCTGATTCTGCGTTAACGCCAAGAGCCCTTACGGTGGATGCGACGCTAGGATCTGTGGTTTTTTCTGATCATGTAGGAGCTACGCAATCTCTTGGCAATGTAACAGCTTCGGCTAAAAAGGTAGAGCAGTACAAAAATATGACCTTGGCTGCAAACCGCTCTTTATCCTATACAGGATTGGAACAGATCTTGGTCAATGGCAATATCACAACATCAGGAATCGGAACCCTATCCTTTTTAAACCCGGTCACTTTTGCTGAGGTCTCTACGCTTGCAGCAGGGACAGGGGCCATTTCTTTTAACGGCATGCTCGGCTCGGGGAATTTGATAGTCAGTTCAAGTGGTGCTGTTAGTTTATCGGCTCCAGCAAACCATATTGGTAGATTTGTTGTTGATGCAGCTTCCCTTACAGTTCCCGCAACAAGCCCGATATTTGCAGAGAGTTTGATCGATTTGGATGTAACAGCGTTGACCATCACAGGGAATATGGGTGTGGAGGCAGGAGATATCATCCTAGATGGTACGACATTGACGTCGACAGGAAATCTCTCTTCAGGCATTGGAAATATCACGGTTAGTTCGACAACTCCTACAATGGGAGGGAGAATCTCTCTTGGCAACGGGGACTTTTCCATAGCAAATAATTTGACGCTGGGCGCTGATTTAAGTCTCTTATCGACTCAGGGAGATTTAACTTTTAGCGGGACAGTCAATGGCGCCTTTGCGCTCTCTGCTCAATATTCCGACGTAGGAACTTTTACATTTGGTGATTTGGTCGGTGCAACGACACCTCCGACAGGGATCACAACGAATGGAGGAAGGTACTATCATGCAGATGATGTAGTTGCCAATGGTCCCATATCGATCACCGCTCTTTTAGGACAATTTAATGGAGATATTGCAACTCACTCTGCGCCGATCACTTTACAGGGTAGTTTTGAGATGTTGCAACATACAGTGATCGATACGACACTTTCTGGTTCGGGAGCGAACATTATCCTATCCGGTGTGACGAACTCTATCGTCAATGAGACTGCGGTATATGGTCTTGATCTGAATGCGGGAACAGCCGGCAGCTTGCGAATTGATGCCTATATCTCCGGGTATGCGGGGAGTGAAACAAGCGTCAGTCTTGCTGCCAACTATATCCGCTGCTTAGGAGCTGACTCGGTTGCATTGAGCGGTAAGCTCATCTCTGAAAACGAAATAGAGATCTCTCAGCCCATTACTCTTGTGAACGATGTTAAAATCCAAGCATCCACAGGTCCTGTAACCATCAATGCTCCTATTGATGGAAGCCAAAACCTAATTATTAACTCAGGGGGGCTTGTAGAGTTGCTTGACAATATAGGGGAAAATGAACCTCTTACTAGTCTTACAGTCAACAGCGACTCTTTACGGTTAGATAATACTTTGATCCAAACGAAGGGAGGCGATCAGCTATACAATACGCCGATCTCTTTGACAAGCGACGTGACGATGAATGCGAATATGTCCAATATCATCTTGACCCAAGCAATCAACTCGAGCGGCGGCAACTATGCTATGACTCTGAACTCGACAGGAGAAAGCATCTATGTGGAAGGAGCTGTTGGCAATACTACACCCCTTAGCAACTTTAGCGTAATCGCTCCAGCTATGTATCTGTTTAACTCCATTACCACCACAGGATCAGTGACCTTAGGTAGCTCCGGGATAGGATATCTTCAAAGAAGTCTTACGATTACCTCTCCGGATATTAACATCAATTGCACCATGAACAATGGCTATAACTTAACTTTGGATGGACAAGGAGGCAGCATAGGGATTTTTGCGATCGCAGGGAATCTCACTCCTTTGCAAGTGCTTACCTGCCGCGACGCATCGACTTTGCTTACAGACTCTTTGACTTTGAGCGCTCTTGTTGTGGATGATGTGGATACTGGGATTTTTAGTGCGCCGATTACCACGAGCAATGCCAATGGAATTAATCTTTCCGGAGGGACTTTTGCTTTTCAATCTGATGTGACCACGGGTGGCGGTGGTCCTTTAGTGACCTCTCATTCCGGGATATTGACTTTTGGCAATCAGACTTCCCTGAATTTATCTGGTGGGTTTACGCAGACAGGATCAGGGCAGATATATTTGGGATCAAATATCTATACGAGAAGTGCTGGAATTGCCTTTTCTGGACCCGTCACTTTAACAAATCCTGTCACTTTAGATACGAGCCTCGGTTCCGGGGATCTCACATTCGGAAGTTCTCTTTCTGGTCCCTATGATCTTTCGCTTTCTACAAGTCTTGGAGATATTGTCTTTGGAGGGTATGTAAACAATCTTGGAAATATCATCATATATACAGCCAACGATGTAGATACAACTTACGATGTGACCTGTACCGGGTTTGTGCAGGAAACAGGTTTGGGAACAACGACATTTGGGGATGATGTAACTACTTCAGGACCCCTTGGTATACGAGTCACAAACTATCATATTGCGCCCAGTGGGGATCTTGAAGTGAATAACGGCTATGATTTGATCATCAATGCGCTTTATGATTCTATCGGATCTCCTAGCTCTCCATTAGAAATTGATGTCACTGGAGATTTATTTATAGGAGCTTATACCAATGCTTATTTCACAGGATCTGTTGATGGGAAAATATGTCCTGTCCGGTCTAACCCTCCCTGCGAAGCCTATTTAAATGGGCATGAGATCGATTTTGAAGATACCTGTCCATGTGAAGCTTCTTCCAATGGCAATAACGACATCCTATCGATAATTCCCTCTAATTATCTGCTAGCTCAAGGGATGAACTCACATGACTGTCTTTATAAAAAAGATATCCTCTCTTGCAAATGGTATTTTCGAGAGCCGCATCTGCAAGATGATTGGTTTACAAAAGGGATCTATGTCTTTAGTTCTCGTCTGCAAGGAACAGTGAATCGTTACTTGCATAAAGCTCAAGCTAATTTAGAAGGTAAAAATTTCTTGCTCAGCAAAACAGCAGAAGAATATTCGAACTGGCAAGAGAAGTGGAAAACATTTTTTACAGCAAAGAAAGAAGAATTTGGCAATGTTCTTAAAAGAGCGCAGATCCCAGAATCGGCAAGTCATTCTTGGAAACAGTTTTTTAGTAAAGAAGGTGTGATGGCGTCGGAGTCCTCTGGCAAGATTGTAGATGCTCAGCAGACAACAAAATCGAAACAGTTTTTCTACAAAGGAACCATGGAATCTTTGCCTTCCCAGCTAGAATTAGCAAAAGAAGAAGGCCTGCTCAGCAAAACAGCAGAAAAATATGCAAGCTGGCAAGAGAAGTGGAAAACATTTTTTGCTGCGAAAAAAGAAGAGCTTGGCGCTTTTCTTAAAAGGATGCAGATCGCAGAATCTGCTAGCGATTCGTGGAAACAGTTTTTTTACAAGGGAACTGTGAAATCCTCTTCTCAGCTGGAAGTAGTAAAGGAAGAAGGATGGCTTGTGAAATGGAAAAAGTTTTTTATGGAAGGTTTTTCTTCTTCAGAGCCGTCAAAAAGGCCAAACTATTTTGCTTGGCTTGGGACATCAGACGAGGAAGAAGACTCTCAGTAGTCAACCTGAGATTTTCGTGCTGTGGCTGAATATGACCATTCTCTCCAAAAAGGAACTTTGACCTATATTCGCATCCAGAAGGACTTGTCCTTGGCCTGTGTTGATAAAGAGTCGATTCGATCCTTCAAGGCCGCTATCGGCGCCTTTAAGATGAAACTGCCCTCCGGGGTAATGACCACGGCATGTGGTATCAATCGAGAGGTCTTTGTAGAGAACAATTTTACCACAGATTTCCACATCCTCTCCTTTCGTCATTACGCGCGTTGATAAATTAATTCTTTCGGCACAGAAGGTCAAAGCTCCTAAAGGTGTATTATCTCCTATAGGAGCTTGGAATAGAATAAACCCGCGGGGAGATTCTACCGTGAATTGTGATGCTTGATTTTCACTCCCTTGGATCTTGGAAAAAAACTGGATTTTTCCACTTCCCTCATTTGTATGGATTTTTAGATGATCCCCCTCTATGAAAATAGGGCATTGGAAAAGGATGTCTTGTCCTTCTGTAGAGATCTCTGCTTGGTTGGCAATCATCTTGCTTGATGTAGAGGCGAAGGTAAGAGAGTACCCATGAGGTGCTTCGATTAAGGCGTTTTCCGAAAGGACTAAAGACCCTTGCGGCGAGGTTGACTTGAGTAGGATTTTTCCAGAGCCACTGGATGATTGGATATTGTATCTCTCTACAATGAGCGTCGGGGCAATAACCTGATAGGTTCCAGATGTCTGATTCCACTTTGATTTACTGTACAACGAGAGAAGCGCTGTTTGTGCCACATCGTATAGAATCTGGCTAGCAGTGATGGTAGCGCTGTCAGCAATCAGGATTGTCCCGTTTCGTGGCGATAGAAAATTGGCATCTTTGTACAAATTGGGAAAGGTTTGTTTTTGTGTAAGAGAGGTCTTTCCGGTTGTTGTTAGATTCTGCTCTCCTTCGATACGAATGGGGAGATTAGCATCTTCTACTTGTGACATCGTTAGATGCAAGGCAGTTGAAACACAAGATCCTTGCAGAACAAACATCGCCTGGGGAAGAGTTCCGCTTACGGAGCATTGCATCGTTCCATTGGTTTGTGGAGCGAAGTTTACTGTCTCTCCTGCAATGAATCCTATGTCCCCTTGAGGTGCTATGATAGTGCCGAGGTTGTGGATTGTAGGACCAATGAGAATAGCAAATCCTGTTTCATCGATATCGATTGTTCCTTTGTGAATGAGAGAGCCAGGTTTAGATCCTATGCTGAAGGTGTAGGTGTTTTTTAAAAAATCTGCATTTTGGATATCGAGACTTGAGAGAATAAGCGTGCTGACAGAAAGCTGGGATGCAGATTCGCATTGGATTCCAGAAGTGTTGATAAGAAAAAGCTCCCCATTATTTGTGATGTTGCCGAGAATTTGAGATGTCTTATTATTCTTGGTAACACGGCATAAGATGGCAGAAGAAGGATTGGGGAGGATATATTGGACTGTTTCTCCGGATCCGACAGAAAAATCGGAAAACTGCAGGATTGCGTGGTCGGAGGCCTCTATCCGCATGGTTTTTTTATTAGGAAGTGAGACCTTTGCTTTGCCGGAGATGACAGAAGGGTTTTTGGGAAGAGCAATACCTACTGTTGTAGAGCTTAAGAGACAGGCGATAGAAAGTATATAACGCATCTGTAAAACATCGTTGATAAAAAATATTTTTTTTATTATGAGAGTGGAAGTTTTTTATTACTAGAGAAAAGAGAGAAATTAGGAAGAAGACTATTTTTGCAGGCAGCTATTTATACCATTCCAAAAAAATAAATTCACAAATTAGCCCAAGATCTAGAACATAA
>CAMFIG010000031.1 GCA_945952445.1 uncultured Chlamydiae bacterium | reverse complement strand
CACTTTTGAAGGAGGCAGTATACTCAAAAATTTAGTTTCGAAAGAAGTCTATTATTAGAGCGCTATCTTCTGAATCAGCTTTGCTTCTCAATCGGGCTATTTGGAGGGATGCTGGGCAGGAAAGCAGAGATCCTGACTTTGCAGGTCATCTTATAGAAAGCGACCCCTGCAATGAGGTGATCGATAGAACGGCTTTAAAGATCAGGAGTGCTCTTGATACTCATGGCGTCAGGCCAAATACTTAGAATCTATCTCAGCTTACCGGACCAGCCGAGCTTGGTCCGTAAGGTCGAGAAATAATCCCTTCGCAGTAAATTCACCCAGCGGAATTTTTTTTGCGAACGGAAGATTTGGAGATTGTCTTGGGTTTCTAGTGCAAAGTATTCCAGTCCATCTGCACGGACTTCGACGGGCTGATAGGGACTGAGGTACTGGATCTCAATTTTTTGGTTGGCATTCAAAACGATAGGCCGGTTTGAGATCGTATGGGCGCAAATAGGTGTTAGTACGAGCGCTTCGATGTCCGGGCTTAAGATAGGACCTCCTGCTGCAAGAGAATAAGCTGTAGATCCATTTGGAGTGGAGATGATAAGACCATCTGCTTCGAAAGTGTTGACATAGACTCCGTCTACGGAGATAGAAAGTTCTATGAGGCTTGGATTACGGGCTCTATGGATGACGATGTCATTGGCAGCAAAACAGCTATTTTTTTTTGAAAGCCCCTCAATCATAAGGCGTTCATGGATCTGGTAGGCGCCAGAAATGAGGTCTTCTAAGCTCGGATAGATGTCCGCAATCGGCACATCAGCCATGAAGCCGAGGTGTCCTAGGTTGATTCCTAGGATCGGGGCTTTGAGCGCATGGTATGTGTGGATCAGCTGTAAGATTGTGCCGTCTCCTCCCATGGAGATGATAAATGAAATGGTTTGCAGGTCGATGTCGGAAAGAGGCAAAGCCCCGATCTCTTCGGCCTTTTCAGGTTCAGCTACAACGGTGATGTTTTTCTCCACTAGGAATTTTACAACGTCTTTAGCTAGGGCTTTGGATTGGGGTTTTAAGATGTTGGGAAAAATGGCGATGATCATAGCGTTGTTATTAAAGTGGATGTTTTAGAAAAAGAAAATTCAGAGAGCACTTTGGCTGCGATCTTTTCTGGGGTCAACCCAAGCTCAGAGAGGAGTTCTTTATGGGATCCTTGTTCTAAGAATGTATCGGGGATGCCAAAATTAAGAACGGAAAGATGGTTAAGACCATTTTGTACGATAAAGGAATTGATGATGGACGCAAGCCCACCTTGCAGAGCATGTTCCTCTAATGTGATGACAAAGCGATGAGACGAAAGCTCTCTATAGAGAAGATCAGTGTCCAGAGGTTTTAAAAATACAGGATCGATCACTGTCATGAGGATCCCCTCATTTTTCAGCAGTTCCCGTGCTTGCAGCGCGATATGGCACATATGGCCGAGGGCTATACAGACAATTTCTTGGCCTTCTGCGAGGATTTCTGCGGTGCCGAGCTCCCTTGTTTGGAGGGGGGCTTCTTTTTCTTCTGTTGTCATGTTGGGATAGCGGATGGCGGTAGGTCGGTTCCATTGAAAACAACTTTCTAAAAGCTCTTTGAGGAGGTGGCCATCGCGCGGCTGGCATATCACCATGTTTGGCATTGCATTCAGAAAGCTGATGTCATAGATGCCGTGGTGTGTCGAGCCGTCGGGACCTGAAATGCCGCCGCGGTCAATGGCAAATACAACGGGAAGTTCCTGGAGGCAAACATCATGGAAGAGATTGTCAAAAGCGCGCTGCAAGAAGGTGGCGTAGATGCTACAGACAACCTTCATTTTCTTGCCATAGGCGATCCCTCCGCTAAAGGTCACACTATGGCCCTCTGCGATCCCTACATCTAAGCAGCGATCGGGGAACTTTTCCATAAAACTTTCGAGGCAAGAACCCGCTGGCATCGCCGGGGTAATCGCTACAAGAGAAGGGTCTTTTTCCGCCATCTCTAAGAGGTGTTTTCCGAAAATCTGAGGGAAAGTCGAAGATCCGGATTGTGCATGGAATTTTCCTGTCACTTTATCAAATGGCTTGCACCCATGGTAGCATGTAGGGTTATTGATCGCAGTTTCCATCCCCTTGCCTTTTGTTGTGAGCACATGCAAAAGGACTGGCTTAGTACTGTTTTTTAATGCAGAGAGGGTGTCGATCAAACAGTCCAAGTCATGGCCGTCCACCGGACCTACATAGGAAAGCCCAAACTGTTCAAAGAAGGGAGCTGTGCTGACGAGGTTTTTAATGGATTCCGTAAATTTTTGTCCCTGTTTTGCAAGAAAAGATCCCAAATTGGGGACTTTTGAAAGCATGCTCAAGATCTCTTGATAGAGCTTATTAGAAAGAGGATTCGAAAGAAACCTGCTTAAAATATTTGTGATAGCGCCTACATTTTGAGAAATCGACATGTTATTATCATTGAGGATAACAAGGAATCTTTGCAGGTCTTTAGGGATGTTATTCAGGGCTTCTAAAGTAAGGCCGCAGGTAAGCGATGCATCTCCTAAAATGGGGATAACGTGATCTTCTTTTCTTGTGAGATCTCTTGTCTTTGCGACTCCAAGACCTAGAGAAAGTGCTGTTCCTGCGTGGCCTGCATAAAAATGATCGTGAGGAGATTCTTTTGGGTTGGTAAATCCGCAGAGCCCTTTGAATTGTCGGATTTTATGGAATTGAGAAAAGCGTCCTGTTAAAAGCTTGTGCACATAGCTTTGGTGGCTGACATCAAAGAGGAATTTGTCTTCAGGAGAATCGAATACCGTATGGAGAGCCAAGGTGAGTTCGACAATTCCTAGATTAGAAGCAAGATGCCCTCCTGTTACCGACAAGACGTCGATGATCTTTTGTCGGATCTCTTGGGCAAGCTGGCGCAGTTCTTCGCGTTCTAGGCTGCGGATTTCGCGAGGATGGGAGAGACGAGATAACAACTCATTCATCTGCATTGGCTTTTTTGAGGTTTAAAGAAGATGCAAAAGCCTCTGTGAGCGGGGCTCCTTTTTCTGATAGCATGAGGTTGCTCTCTCGGTTTTTTGTCAGCATTTCGATTTTGTGTTCTGCTTGCACCAATCTTTCATTGCATTGCTGGATAAGCCGATCTGCTTCTTCATACAGAAGAAGAGACTCATCTAAAGAAAGAGTCCCCGTATTGATTTTTTCTAAAATGGTTTCCAGCCTCGAAAAGGCCTCTTCAAAGCTTAAGGGATTGGGAAGCGTCATGTTGAATTTCCTCTATTTTGGCGTAGATTTGTCCATCTTGCATTAGAATGCGCAGTCGGTCTTCTTGAACTAGGTCTTTTGTGGAAAGGATAACGGAATGAGAGATTTCGGAAAAGAGAATGCAGTACCCCTTTGTTAAAAGATTTTTTGGGTCGATGGATTGCAGGTGACGGACGATCTGGATTAATTTGTCTTTTAGTCTCTGGATTTTTTGGATGAGCAGCTGATCCACTTTTTTTTGCCATAGAGATAAATCGACGCTCTCTTTTTTTCGGAGAATATATCGCATTTGGCCGGCATGAATCATCGTTTGCATTAAAGAGAATTTCCGGCGCCATGAAAGGATTTGCTGGGAAGGCTGCAAAGCAGCATTTTGCTTAGAATAGAAAGCTAACTGCATCTTTTTTTGTTTCAGATGCGTTTGGCAAGAGAGCAAAATTTGCGATTGCAAATCATCGAGCTGTTCAATTCTTTGAGAAAGAAGAAGATAAGGAGAAGCTAGGTAGGGGTGTTTTCGGATCGATTGCAGCTGTGCTTGGTATCGGTTTTTTAAGAGTCTGCAATGGGTTTGAATCCTTTTAGTTGCCTGGATAAGAAAATCTTGCAGTTGTTTTTTTTCTGCTAAAACAAGCTCGGCAGCAGCAGAAGGGGTAGGAGCCCTTAAGTCGGCTGCAAAGTCTGCCAGGGTAACATCGGTTTCATGTCCTATGGCAGAAATCACTGGGATTTTGGATCGTACAATGGCTTCTACAACAATTTTTTCATTAAAGGCAAAAAGGTCTTCTAAGCTTCCTCCTCCTCTGGCTACAATCAAAACATCAGCTAAGCTATAAGCATTCATCTGGTCAATGGCTTTTGCAACCTCTTCTGCAGAGCCCTCCCCCTGGACTTTTACAGGATTTAAGATGAGATGGAATCCTGCATGTCTTCTTTGGAGCACGTTAAGGATGTCTTGGATGACAGCTCCGGTAGGGCTTGTCACAACGCCTATGGTTTTTGGGGTTTTAGGCAGAGGTTTTTTTCTCTTTGAATCAAAATATCCTTTTGCTTCCAATTCCGTTTTGAGTGCGTGAAGTTTTGCTAGGAGCTCTCCAATTCCTTTGTATTGGATTTCCCGAATTAAAAATTGATAGTTACCTCTTGGCGGATAGACAGTAATCTCCCCGCAAGCTACGATTTGGTCTCCCTCTTTCGGGATGCGGGATAGATTCTTGATGGCTCCCTTAAAGAGAACGGCTGAGATCTGTGAAGCGGCATCTTTTAAAGTGAAATATACATGTCCTGAAGACTGCTGTTTGAGATTGCTGACTTCTCCTTGGACAAGCCGAGTGCCAATGCCTTGTTCAAGTTGTTTTTTTATTTCATGGGTAAGTTCTGAAACTGTAAAAATTTTCATAAAAAAATTGCGGTAAAATCCTTGCTTTTGAACAGCAAGCTTGGTTATTATGCTCTCTTTCTGTCAATAAAATTTGCGATTTCCCATATGAGAAAAAAGTGGATTGTAGGCAATTGGAAAATGCATAAGACTCCGGCGGAGGCAAAGGCTTACTTTGAAGTTCTTCCCGTCTTTTTGCAAAAAAACATGAAAGCTCGGGTTCTTATTGCTGTACCTTTTCCCATTCTTCTCCCGGCTTTTCAAATGGCAAATCATCTGGGCATAGAAATCGGAGCCCAGAATATGCATGAGATGCCCTCGGGAGCTTTTACAGGGGAAGTGTCTTGCGAGATGATCCAAGATTGCGGCGGGAGTTTTGTTCTGCTCGGCCATTCCGAGAGAAGACAGCTATTCCAGGAATCGGATGCCAGTGTGCATCGAAAGCTCAAAAGGGCTTTGTCTTGTGGATTGCAGCCTATCGTGTGCATTGGAGAAACACAGGAAGAAAGAAATTTAGGTCTAACGCAGAGAGTCTTACTCAGGCAGATCGAAGAGGGATTCGGCGATATTTCTTCGGAAGAAGCTTCAAAAGTCATTCTCGCTTATGAGCCTGTATGGGCGATTGGAACAGGATCTAGCGCTACTCCTGATATGGCGCAAGAAGTGCATTCGATGTGTCGGCAAATGCTTAAAAGTCGATGGGGAGATTTAACAGCAAGTCAAATTCCCATTCTTTATGGAGGCTCTGTAAAGCCAGAGAATGTCCGAGATCTAATGCAAGAAGAGGATGTCGATGGTGTTCTTGTAGGGGGAGCTTCTTTGGATGCCGAGAGTTTTGCAAAAATCATCTATTATTAGTAGGAAATATCATGAGCGGTTTGTTTTATTTTGTCTTGTTTTTGTTTTTGTGTCTCTCAGCTCTTTTGTGCCTTCTCGTATTAGTCCAGGAAAGTAAGAGCTTGGGGTTGGGAGCTTCTTTTGGTGGAGATCCGGGAGAGTCGCTCTTTGGAACGTCGACAGCAGATGTTCTGAAGAAGTTCACTCGATGGCTTGCTTTTGTTTTTTTAGCTTCCTGTGTGCTACTTTCGATTTGGTCGGAGTCTTTTTCAAAAAATCAGGTAGAATCTCTTCCTTTTACTTTGGAAGAAACGGAAGAGGCCGTGCGTTAACCTATGCTCCTTCCTTTAGTCTATTATGGAGATAGGCAGCTCCGCGCTTCTAGCCAGCCGATCTTAGAAATTACGCCAGAGATCCGCGCTCTTGTAGAAAATATGATCGAAACGATGGATGCAAGGCATGGAATCGGTCTTGCTGCGCCTCAGGTTGGCTATTTGTTGCGTCTTTTCGTTTTGAGAAATTATATAGAGAATGCGGAAGGGGATCTTTCTGTTTCTGAGCCTCGAGTGTATATTAATCCAAAATTATCGCAGCCGAGCTCTGAAACAGAAATAGCATCTGAAGGATGTTTATCTATTCCTGGAATCCGAGGGGATGTTGAAAGACCTCTATCCATTCTTGTGGAAGCGACGGATCTTGAAGGGAATCGCTTTGAAGAGAGAGTTGTTGGGTATAATGCGCGTGTTCGCATGCATGAAAATGATCATTTAAATGGTGTGCTCTTTATCGACCGCATGGATCCAGACTCTAGAAGAAAATTAGAGCCGCTTTTAAAGCAAATCATAAGGGAACATCAAAAATAGGGTTCAGATAGAATCGCTCTGGCAGCCGCTTGAACGCTGGGGTGAGATGGGTTTTCTTGTAGAAAATTCCAAGCATATTCCAACGCTGTTTCTTGGGGATATGGCAGGTTTCTTGCGTGGGCGAGATTCCTGAGAATGTCTATCTGGGTATCTCGAGGAAGAAACAAAAAAGACTCTATCAGGCTTTCCGGGCTGTCTGTTTCTACATTGTGAAAAAAGCGATCCGGGTCTGTAGTTTCTCGATCCATATGGACGTGTTCCCAAACAATAGGACCATCTAGATGCGCTGCATCGATGAGCGATTCTTCATTAGAATGTTCTTGAATAGGCCCGTAGAAGTAGAGGTCTAAAGCGTTTTCTTTTTCTGCAGAAACAAACTTTAGAAGCTCTTCGTGTGCGGAGGAGTCGATCTGTGGGTATCCAATAAGAAGGGTAGTTAGAGCATGGGGATGTGTATTTAACTCTTGGAGAAAGGCGGTGAGTTTAGGTGCGGATATGTTGAATAGGGCGATATCTGTAAAATAGTTTAAATATCCGGATTCGATTAGGGTGTCGAGATCTTGGTCTGTATGAATTTCTACAGATAGATGCATATCCTTAAACTGGATCGACAGGCTTGGGTGTAGAGCTTGCATGTGTGCAGCGATCCATCGGCAATAGAGAGTGGGAGAAGACTGTATCCAACGGCTCCACTTTTTGGAGGAAGCGGCTAAGGTGAGTAGATCCTCACCTGGAACGCCCTCCAAAACAAGATGGACAAGTTCCAAAGGTAAGAAATCAATGGAGTTAAATGATTTTTTAAAAATTTCCTCTGTGATGATGGCTGCTTCAGCCTGTTGGACAGGGTCTTTTAAAGAATGGGTCCAGTCGATTAAAGTCTTGAATAGACCAGTCTGTATTTCATTGCTGGAAGAATTTTCTCGTTGCGAGCAAAAGAATTCCGGTAAGATCTGATCGAAAAGTTTTTGGATGTCTGTAATCGGAATGGGATGAGTGGGTCTTAAGGGTAGTTGTCTTTTGAGTTCCGGAAGAATAGAAGTACTAAATGGATAAATACAGCTCATTTCCGCTCCAGTTTTTATACAGTTTATTTCCAATGTGGATTTTTTTAAATAATAAAATTTTTTTAATTAAATGCGCTCTGTATTGACCAAAAAAACCGAACGTTGTAACATAAGGATATACATTAAAACAGGTATATATTATGATTAAATCTCTGATTCATCATGGAAATAGTAGGGCTTTAGTAATCGATAAAGCACTTTTGCAAGCTGCTGGACTTGATGAAGATAAAGCATTATTTCAAATCACCATAGATCCAAACGGCGGAATTCTTATTCAATCGGTGAAGGCTATAAATGATAACCTTCATCAAGAAGCTTTTAGACAAGTTCTAAAGGAAAATGATGCTTTAATGAAAAGGTTATCCAAACGATGATTTTCATTACTATACAAGAGATTATAGATGATCATACTCTCATTATTCGTCAATATGGCGGCCTAGATGGAATACGAGATATGGGCTTGCTGGCCTCAGCCATGGATATGCCAAAAGCTACTATGTTTGGAGAATATCTTCATCCGAAGATTTTTGATAAAGCGGCGGCTTATCTTTTTCATATTGTTTGTAATCATCCATTTATGGATGGCAATAAAAGAACAGGGACTATGGCTGCTTTAACTTTTCTTAGGCAGAATCGGCTTCATATAGAGTTCACAGAACAGCAGGTATTGGTTTTAGAAGAAATTGTAGTAAGCACGGCGGATGGGAAAACAACAAAAGAACAAATAGCCAGCTTCTTTAGAAGCTGCTATACCGGACCCGAATTTTCAGACGTAACTTAAAAAGTGCGTATTTGAGTCTGAAATCTATTTAGCAAGCTGGATTTGTGTAGAAAAACGGTCGTCGTTTGGAGTGTGTGTGTAAGAGAATTTTAAACGCCAGTTACAAGTCAGTAGAGTAAGGACATCGAATTTAAAAGCATTATACCCTGGTTCACTTTTTCTCCCCCATCCCTGATGGGATTCTAGATGGCAGGTCCATTTGGGAGAGATGCGCACTTGGAAGCGGGTTAAAAACGTATTGCGTCCATCGGAAAGAGGGGAATCTAATAGTTCCGGTATCGTTCTAGCTGCATCGAGGATGAAGTTTTCATGATTGGCCTTTCTCCAGTCGTATTTGCTCCGATGTCGGAACTCTAAAATCATCGCTAGGTTCTCATTAATTGTCCATTCTAGGCGCGAGTTGAGAAAATCCCATACCTGTTCTTGTTGGTTCCAGCATATCTGCCCTTGCAGGAGATAGGAAGGGCGATTCCATGTGGCGACAAGATAGGATTTAGGAAATGTTTTTGAGTAGGTTGTGTCATTAAAAAAAGCCTGTGTGTACAAGTCAATTGTAAGAAGCGGTGTGAGTTCTAGGTTTTTTCTAGAAAATAAAAAGTTGCGCACTCCGACTTTCATCGTATTGAGTTGATAGTATCCATCGTCCATGCTAAAGGTAAAATGGTCGTTTAGACCGGATCTAGGATGGCTAAGACCCGTATATGTTAGATAAGGTTCTATGATGTGTTTATACCGCGTGTAGACTCGGTAAAGTTTTGTGTTGGCTTCTCCTCCATACGTAAATACAGCCTGTCCTACGGAATCACGAAAGGGATTGTTATTGTAAAAGATCCCAATAATGCCTAATTCGGGGGTGATGTGGATCGGTCCTGCAGAGAAAGGTCGGTAGAGCCGATTTGTTGTTTGCATGCGGACTGCGTGGGTGTTGCGCAAGTAGGGGTAAGAGTTAAGCAATTCTTTTGCAAATACGTAATCTAAAAAACCTGCATTGACATAGTTTTCTGAGAGGATGCCCGAGGATCCTAGAGCAAAAGGACGTACGCCCATATTGATAAGGGGAAGTTCTTGATTGATACTTTCAAACCGATTTAAACGGGGTTGTACGCTGAGTGTTCCAAAGGCGGAGTTTTCTTGGTGGTTGATAAGAAGGCGCGATCTTTTTTGGGTGTCGATGACAAAATCTGAGCTCCGAAAGTCGCTCACCATTTTTAGATCGCTGTATTTGTCATACGTCAGATGGGTTGTTGTTTTTTTGTCTAGACTTTCGTGATGGTATAAGCCTTGCAGACGATAACGCCTAGGGCCTCTTTCATCGGAGACCTCTTTATCATGGGCTCCGTAGCTGCGAGTGGTGAATATCGTGCGTTTATCTTCGGATTCGAACTCCGATTCTATAGCGCCTCCAAATCCCCTTTTTAATCGGTAGTCGAGTCGGAAAAAGAGGTTGAATTCCTGCCAGGAAAAAACCCGGTATCGCATCGTAGCTCTAGGTCCTAGTCCTTTGTCCCATACGAGTTTATATCGGATCGGTGGGTCGGAAAAGATCTTGAGGTTGCTTTTAAAAGAGGGCAGCCAGAAGACGGGGACTTTAAAAAACTGGAAGCGGATGTTGTTGGCAGAAAGAAGATGATCTCGAGTGATGCTGACCGACTCTGAGCTGATCTCCCATGTGTTATCTTTGCTCTCGCAGGTGGTGACAAAAGCATTATAGATGACATAGCTTCCATCTTCTTTTAAATCAATCCGATCTCCTCCTAAAAACCAGATGTCGACATATGTTTTCCCCTCACATAGAGTGCCTGTTTTTTGTACAAAGTCATATTCCAACTTGGATCCGACAAAAGCCCTTCCTCCATACTCCATGAGTAAATCGCCTTCTGCGACGATTTTCAGTACGCGAAGTCCATTTTCAATTTTGTTTGTGTATTCAATATGCTGAGCTTGGATCCTTACTCCTGTAGAAGTAATCACCCCGCCTTTATCTGTCCGGATGACCCCCTGGCTAAATACAGGGTCATTCAGATGAATGTGGATGTCATCAGCGATATCTTCGGTCTCTGCAGCCATTGCTGTATGAGAACCTGGGCGGTTTTTAATTGCTTTGTCCCATTCGGAAGCATGGGTAGGCAATGCAAGACTTGCAGAAAGGCAAAGCAGAGAAAAAAAATATCTGGTAGATAAAGCCTGCATAGCAACCATCATGTAATAGTGAAAACTATAGACGGTTTAAGAATAATTCTCCAAAGGAGAGTGCAAACAGCATCGATGTTTTTTCTACAATAAGGATTGGATGAGAATTCCCGCTAAAACCGGGCGGTTTTTTGGGTTCCCATGTTCTAGGGCATCTAAAAGGAAATCGATGGCCTCTTCATCGTGGCGCTCAGCTAAAGCTTGGAATGATTCGATCAAAAGCGAAGAGCTCTCTTCCGGAGTTAAGCTGAAATGTGAATCGGACATTCTAAGATTCCAGGGAAGAGTTGGACGGAAGCGGATGAGCTCTTGAGATCGGTTTTGTATAATCCAGGTTTTTAGAGTCTGAGCATAGGGGCCAGGTTCTTTTAATCGAAAAAGAACTAGGTTACAATACATCCGAATTAAAGGAGCTCCGGCTGTCTGAGATTGTGCTTTTAGTAAGGAGATGGCCTGGGGGGTTCTTAAGTTTTCAAGGAGGGCGACAAGGAGGGGAATAAGGTCGTTTTGTCTTGTTTCAAATAGGATTTTCGCAAGCTTTAAAAACGAATTTTCATCGAGTTCTATCGACTCCCTTATAATCCATTCTCTTAACGAAAGTGAAAGCGTCCGCAAATCGTAAAAGCTCTCCTCTGCATGTTGATGCAAAGAGGGGAGTACTTTCCAGGCTCGCATAGAATTTCCTGTCGAAACTTGTGGTTGGAATCCAAAGTCTCTAGAATCCCGCACAATGAATTCAACAAGAGTGGGGATGCAGCGAGGATCTCGATGCGCGAGCAAAGAGAGTGCGGCATTGAACCGAACGTGGATGTTGCCTTTGTTGAGAAGAGAAAATAGCACAGGTTCTGTTTCGGGGATCTCTCCTAGCATTTGGATCGCAAATAAATTTTCCTCTTTTGCGTGTTCGATGATTTTTTCTCTTACCGTTGTATCTCCTAGAATAAAACGCGAATGGAGGGCTGCCAGTTCTACATTTGGCAATTGCGAAGTGCTCATTTTCTTTAGCTTTTTCATCGACTTCAAATCTTTTAAATAGCCGAAGGCAGCAGCGCAAGCTTCTTGTTCTGCGCTGTTGAGATGCGTTGATGCTGCGCGGATAGTGGGGAGTAGATCGTCTCTGCCGTATTTTGCTGCGCTTAAAATTGCCTCGATACGGATAGGGTGGAAATTATCATCCATCAAGTGGCGTAAAATATGGATAGCTTCAGAGGTGCCGATCATAGCGAAAAATTCTGGAAAAAAGTAGCGCATGGGCGGCGGGAATCGGTACATCAGCGACTCAATCTGCCCTGTTGCTGTTTTTGATTTGCGCATCGCCATGAAGTAAGCCGCTTCTAATCGAGTGTAGAGAAAATCGGAGGACATTGCTTTATTGAGAAGCGTATCTGCTAAATCATCTTGCATCCGGGCTATCCATTGAAGAGATGCTAGTTGAGTCTGGACGTGAGGGCTTGTAATGCCGGCATCTAAAACGTCATAAGAGGCTGAGAGCCCTGCAAGTCCGCTTCCGTAGATGCTGATCAGTTGTTTTTCTGGGTCTGTGCTTCTTGCGTCTTGTTCTATAAGAAGGGTGCCGATTTGTTGGAGCACTTCAAAATCATGGCGGCCTAGAGTCTGTTTGTATTCTCTATATAGTTTCAAAGCTTCTTGGTGTTCTCTTGCTTGCACAAGATAGACAATTTGTTGTTTATGACCAGAGGGAGTGTCAGCGCAAAGAGGAGATCCAAGGAGTAAAGAAAAGCAAATAAGGCTCAAGTTTTTCATAGTATTTTTAAATGCTTCCAAAGATCGATCCCTTGGTTGTGAAGAAGCTGTCTTAAGGCTCCGATTGGCAATCCCATGACGTTATAATAGCATCCGATGATTTTTTGTACGACAATAGATCCACCTTGTTGGATTGCATATCCGCCTGCCTTATCGAGAAAGTTTATATGGCTAAGATAGAGCTCAATCGCATCTTCTAAGAGAGGGTAGAATAAAATTTTCGTCTCTTCTACAAGAGTTTCTGAAGAGGAGAATGAGCTTAGGGTTAGAGCTGTATAGACGCTGTGCCATTTTCCTGATAGTTCTTGTAAAAACTGCTTAGCTTCTGCTTTGTCAATTGGTTTATTGTAGATTTTCCCTTCGCAGTAGACGACTGTGTCTGCCGAGAGGATCTGTTTATCTGGGTGTTTTTTTAAAAGAGAGTTTCCCTTTTTTTGGGAGAGAGTGCTTACGTAACAAGCGGGATCTTTGTCGAACGCCACCAGAGATTCGTCGAAATCAGAGGCGATTTGTTCAAAAGGAACCGAGAAAAATTGAAGGATCTCCTTTCTTCTTGGAGAGCTAGATCCGAGGATGAGTTTCATGGATATTTAATCGTTACTTTTCGGGTTCATCCAGCGTAGCATGTCGCTATTTTTCCCTCAATTTATGATTTTTGATTTATGTTACTCTGTATCTGAATATTAGTTAAAAAAAAATTTATCAAAATAGTTTTGAAAACATTCATTAAATTTTAGAGTTTTTACAAGAAAACCTTCACGGAAAGTTTTGTGTAAGTCGTTTATCAATAATCTTTTACGTTCAATAAATGTTTTATCTTTTCTTAATATACTCTTAATATTTATTATCAAGCTTCCTTAAAGAAAATAAAAGGGCTGAACAGTTCTTGTTATAAGGGGTGTTCGGTTTTCAAAAGTGAGCTTTTGCAAGGTATAGCGAAGTTCGTATTTAAACAGCCTAATTGGAGGTAATACACCATGGTTAACCCGATTTCCGCAAGTCAAGGATGGAATCCACAGTTGAATGCGACAACTGCAAGAACATTATATCGTCCTGTTATGGATAGTTTGCGAGATGCTTCTTCAGCTACTTCTGCAAGCTCAGCTATAGCACCGACAGCTCTTCAAATGTTTAAAGTTTTTGTAGAAGCAGATGCTTCGGTTGTCTCTGCTGATATGTGTAAAACAGCGTTTGATGCTCTACCAGAAGCTGATCAAAATGCAATCCGCCGTCAAATTTGGGTTGCTGCTGGATCCCCAAGAAGGGCGGGAGATTTTGGAAGAGGGATCACAGACAATGTAGCAGAAATGAGAGGAGAGCTTATGCGAAACGCTCTAGCAGCTCTTATGCCTGCTGCAGCATCTTCTACAACGGAAGCCGCTTCTACAGCAACGACAGAAGAAGCATCTTCTACAACGGAAGCAGTTTCTACAGCAACGACAGAGGCTGCATCTTCTACAACAGAAGTAGCATCTTCTACAACAGAAGTAGCATCTTCTACAACAGAAGCGGTTTCTACAGCAACGACAGAAGCATCTGAAAAAAGAGGATTCTTTTCTTCTGTAGCTTCTTATGTAGTGAAATTCTTCAATAGCATTTCAAGTGCAATCCAAAATTTTGTTTCCTTTGTAAAAGGACTTTTATTTGGAAGTTCAACACCAGCTACAACGGATGTTGCCTCTACAACAGAATCTGCTGCAACTTCTGAAAATGTAGATCTAAAAGCAATGCAAGGATTTAAAGAAATTTTCAGCTCAGGCGATGAAACTGCTGTGAAAAACTACTTTGCAAATGTTCTGTCTTCTGCAATGCAAGAAGCGGTTAAATTTGCAATTTATGTAGCAGACGGTAGCCGTTCTGCAGATGTAAATTTCGGCGGAAACTGCATCGAAACAACTCCTAAAGCAGAGTTGGTAGGAAAAGCGATCGAGCAAGTTTTGAACGACTTGACAGCGATGCCAGCATCTACTTCAGAGGCTTCTGCATAAGAAGTTCTGTTTTTTGTATCAAAAGCCGCATGCTTTTCAGTATGCGGCTTTTTTTTAACTGATGAATTCTCCATTGCGATAAAGCCATTTCCCTTCCACTTTTTCAAAATAACTCTTTTCAATGAAAGATACGTCCTTTTTGCCTTGGAAAAGATGCGCAAAAAAAGCAACCGTAGCAAACTCTCTATTTTCTTGAACCTCAAGGATTTTTAAGTCTTTAAATTGCATGTGTGAAGAGAAGGTGGATATTTCTTGGATCCATTCTTTCGTGTTGTCGTTAAATTGAGGATTCTTCGGATGCGTTGTTTGGATAATGTAGTTCGGCATACATAGTGCATAGGCTGCATATCTCGACCGCATGAGTTGTAGAGCGGTATCCGGATTTTTTCCTAGGTGAAAAGGTTTGCAGCACGTTTCATATGGTTTGCAGCTTTGGCAGGGACATAGTGTTTTTTTGTTTCTCATACAGGGAAAAGGTCCTTTTCTTGAGAAGAATATCTTGTCTAAATGTTTTTTTATGAATTCTTTCAAAAAATCATTTTATATAATTTCATTTTATAATGAAATAAAAAACGGTTTTTTGTATTGTTTATTTCGTGTTTATATTTTATAGGTGATTTTATGTCTATTTCTAGTGTGGCATCCCGTGAAGTTTCAAGTAGTGTTGTGGAGAATCCAGCGTCCACTCAGGCATCTCTTTCTCATGAAGGGATTGCTTCTGCTGTTTCTTCGATTTGTAGTGCGAATGTTTGTTCTTTAACTAAGGCTGAGATGGGAACAGAAGAAACTAATTGGGAGAATATCCCAGATTTTTCAAAAATTTCTCATGTCTTTCATGTAGTCCAAGAGTGGATTCAATCGATTGTTCAGGCTGTAAAAGACTTCGCATTGAAATTCTTTAAAAAAGACCATGCAGCAGAAAGTAAAACCGTAGCGGTTTCTACAGAGATCGCAACTTCTCCTTTGGAAAGTTTTTATAAAGCGTTGACTGTTTTGCCTGAAGAGGTGCTTCGCAGTTCTTTTGAGCTTGTCTTAACGGAGCAAGATAGAACGGACCTTTTCCATGAGGTATGGGTACAAGCTGGATCAAATCCAGACTGCGATCCGCACTTTGGAGAGCTTTATATTCGCAACAACTTTAAAGGGGACCTTCTTGTAAAAGCAGCCGCAGCTGTTCTTGCAAAACGAAGCTCTATCTAAACCAAAAAGGCTGGCCTTTTTAGGCCAGCTATTTCGTTGTCTTCTTTCCTTTTTTAGCTGCAGGTATCTCGAGTAAATCGATCCAAACCGGAGAGCTCCAAGCAATGTGGCCATCTTCTTGGATGACTCGGATATAATAGTACACAAAGGGAGGACGCTCATCTTTAGAAGCAATCGCTACCTTGCTGATATTTTCAGAATCATCAAAAGTAAACTCTAGGTGCGACTCCTTTTTTGGAGTCAGGGTGTGGAGGATCTCTCCGTTTCGAATGATCTGGATTTGTTCAATATCAGTCGTCCCTGCAACGTATCCTGCTATGTGGCGGTTATAGATTAAACCTGGCTTTTGTTTTGTATTCAGCTCAGATCCCATCGTGGCTCCCGCAATAGAAAAACCTAAAATGATCCTTTCTCCCGTTGTTGCATAGCAGTGGCGGTTGTAAAGAGCCAAGAAAAGAGCTTCTCTAGTTTGCTCCAAAGCAAAGATGCCGGTAAGTCCAGGACTGTATTGGAGTTGGTCTCCTTCATAGAATTCATGGAAGATACCCCGGTCGTCTAGTCCTCCAGCTACAAAACCAAAGCGGCAGTTGGCTTGGAGAGCTTTCCGAATCGATCCTTCTGCTGTTTCAAACACCCCTTTATTGCTAGAGGATGTGATAGGGCGTAGGTTACCCTCTTTTTCTAAGCACTCAGAGCAGCCCCAGGCATTGTAAATTTCTACGACTCTTTCAAAATCGGGGTTGAAATCTTTAAAATTACATTGGAACCCTTTTGCCATGGTAAAGGAAGGGATCGAGATCATCTCTTTTGGGTTTAAACTTTTGTAGATCTTTTTAAGAGCGCTGGATTTGGCTTCTTTTTTGCGTAAGATAGGCTTGCTGTCTTTGACATAAACCATATTGCGCAATCCTTCTTCCGATTCTTCAGAAAACCACTGGAATCCTAAAAAGGTAGTAAAGCGGCTGTCTTCATTGAACTCCGCTACGTGGGAGCTGACGGCTTTCCAGAGATCATTGGGGGTTTCTTCCGCGTTTTCAAAAGAAGAAGTTCCGAAAAATTGCAGGGATTTTTCGTCTCGGATGTGGCGGAGGCAAGTTTCTATATTTTCTGCAGAGTCGACTCTTTCTGACTCTCCATGGAACACTCCCCAGTAAAGGCTCTTGTCGTTGTCTGCAAAGCATTTGATCGGGTAAGAGTAGAATTTTTCTCCTGTCTTGAGATTTTGCAGCTGGATTCTATATACCCCAGCTTCGTTGAAATAGAGGTTGGGGAGGTTCAAAAATCCAGTTTCCGGTACGAAGAGTTTCCAGCTGAGGTTTTCTCGTAGGTGTTCATAGGTGAGCTCGACGAGCGTTCCTTCCTGGGCGTTATTGGTCAGATTCCCATATTGGTCTTCGAAGCGGAGGATCATGTCAAATCTTTTATTCTTGGATACCACAGAAGGAGCGATTACCCGTATAGAGTGAAGAACGTTCCCTTTGACATCTAAATTGAATACTTCTGATTCTTTATAGTCCCCTTTGCCTTTAGGGTCGATGAAGAGGTAGAAGGGTCTTCTTCTTTGCACGATCGTTTGGCAGCGAGTGCCTCCTTTCGTTTTTTCTGGATTGCCGATGCAGATCGTAATGGTTTCTCCAGTTTTCACTTCAGATGGGAGTGTGAATTCGAAATGGGGGACATAGCTGTCGGAAGAATCGATCTGTTTGGCTGCAAGCGGCTTTCCATCCGGCATCAGAGCCCAAATGAGGTTATTTTTTTCTTTGAGGTTGGTTTGAGGGATTTCCCAGTCGATCTCTCTACCTTTAGACTGCAGGTCGAATTTTAATTTGCAGCCTTTAGGTAACGTTGAGGCTGTTGTATAAGAAAATTTCCAAGTGGAGACCTCTCCGGCATACGATACATTAGGTTCTGTAATGCAGATTGAACGACGCATTGTTGTTTAGCTCCCTGGCATAGCTTGTCAAATTACGGCATTTTGCCTGACTTAGGGATTGTTTTTCAATAGATTCTTAAATCCTGTCGAGGCTTGTGTTTTGAAGATTTTCATATTCAAAATTAAGGCTTGTTAATGAGGTGAGGTGTGATTTTTACTTTATGGATGGATCTTTCATCGGAGCGGGTGACCTCCAAGTCAAAATCATCTAGGTGGATCTTCCATCCTTTAGAAGGGATAGATCCTGCCTTGTGATAAATATATCCTCCGATGGTGTCGTATTCTGCGCTCGAAGGAATCTGGATTCCGAGTTCTTCTTCGACGGATAGAATCGGCATTTTGGCATCGACAAGCCATCCTCCAGTGGGTAAGGGAGAAAAGAGTTTTATGTCTTGGGTGTCGTATTCGTCGGAAATCTCTCCTACGAGTTCTTCTAAAATATCTTCAATAGTGACAATCCCTTCTGTTCCTCCGTATTCATCGACGACGATGGCAAGGTGGATCTGCTTGGCTTTGAATTCCTGCAGCAGAAGGGCGATTTTTTTTGTTTCTGGTGTGTAGAGTACAGGTTTTACAAGGTTCTCGATCGTTTTTTTTTGGAGTAAAGAGGCGTCTGAGTTTTTTGTGTATATGGCAAAGATGTCTTTATAGAGAAGGACTCCGATGATTTGGTCTACATTGTCTTGATAAACGGGGATGCGGCTATACCCTTCTGATAGAAAGCTCTCTGCTGCTTCTTGGATGCTTGTGTCAGCCGCTAAGCTATAGACATGGATACGTGGAACCATTACTTCTCTAACAACTCTGTCTTTAAAAGAAATTGCTGTATGGATCAGCTTTTTCTCGTTTTTATCGAGATAAAGGCCTAGTTCTGACTCTTTGAGGTAGTCTAAGATTTTGTCTTGGAGGCGAAAGGGGGCTTTGATGTAGGAAGGTCTGGGAGGGGAAAATAGGTGTTGTGTTCTTAGAATCAGGTAAGAAAGAGGAAGACAGGGAAATGCCAAGATGCTTGCAGGAAGAGAAAGGATCCGGACCATCTTCTTTGGATTTTTATTGGATAGAATCTGAGAGAACAGTTCTGTGCAACAGTAGATGAGTAAAATAAGGGCGATCTCTAGCAAAGAAGAAAAAAAGAAAGAAAGACTTTCTAAAAAAGAATCGGAAGGGGTGGAAAGGCCTTCTTTGATAAAGAGAAAGTAGAAGGAGACGAAGGCGAAGACGAGGTAGTAGAAAAACTTAGCAAACTGCAGGGTATATGCAATGGCATCCCAAGGTTTTACGGGGAACCAAGATTTTAGAAAAGGATAGAAGAAAATCCTCCCCTTTTCCTTGATCTCTTCGTTTCCTTGTAACCTGCCCAGTGTTTGCAGGGAGATGGTAAAAGCAGAGACAAGAGCGGCTAAAAGCAGGGCGATAGCCGAGTATAGCGCCTTTTCTAATTCGAAATGCATAAACTCCAATATCTAGTCAAAAAGTGTGATTAAAGCGTTCTAAAGGGTTTTTAGACAATCTTTTTTTCCGAAATCCGAAGGCCGTTTAGGTGTTTTAGACAATCTTTTTCTTTGCGGCGCATCTTCCGGCGGTCAGCTGGCAAAAGGTCGTCGTATCCAATAAGATGAAGAAGGCCATGGATCACGTAGAGTGTCAGTTCATCATAAGCGGTCCATTTATGTTTCTCCGCACTTTCTATGGCGACTTGTGGACATGCAAAAATTTCTCCTAATACATGGGGTAGAGTATGAGAAGGTGAACTATGAGGGGGATCTAAAGGAAAAGACATGCAGTCTGTCGAGCTTGGGTCATTAAAATGCTCAGCGTGGACTTGGCTCATTTTTTTTGCAGAGACAAAATGGATGATTAGCTCATCTGTTTCTATGTTGAGGTGTTTTAATAGAGTCAAAGCAATGAGGCGGACGGATCCTTTGTCGATAGAAAGGTCTTTTTGGGAGTTGTAGATAGCTATGTTCATAGAAAAAAGTATGGGCGGGGTACGCCCATACTATTTAGGCTGGTTGGACGGGGGTTTTAGGAAGGTTTGTGACGCGGCTGTTTTCCCCGTCTTTCCATCTTCCGAGTTTTTTTAGAACATCAACCCGTTCAAAACGCTTGAGAACGTTTCTTTTTTTTGTAGCCTTGCTCGATTTTCCGTAACTTGGGTGTCGTGACATAAACTGATTCCTTTGCGCTAGGGTTACTTAATCTTAGGAATAAAAGACGCCAGAGCTACATTGCCTTCGACTGCATTGCAATGAGCCTTATATCCAGAGGAAAGGTTGTCTTTTTTAGCACCTGTTTTAGGGGAAGGAGCCTTGCATCGTTTAGGACTTTTGTGTCTGCGTTCGCTTTGTTTGCTGATTCTGACCATGGAAATTCTCCAAATTTTGCAGCCATTATAGATAGAAAGAGGAAAAAGCTGCAACAACTTTTAACTTGAACGCAGAATATATCCTAACTTCTGATAGGCAAGGAACTTAAGTTTGAAGTTTTCTTGTCTTTGAGGGTGGCTGATATCTTCAAATTCATAGATTGTTTTCACGGGATGGGAAGAGAGGTAGGCTGTAGGGCATAGATTGAACACAGATAGATAGTCATCCGGGAGCTCGGAGGGTAAAGAGAGAAAAATAAAATCTTGAAAAGGCAAAATGACCCCGCAAGAATGCGGAAGAAAACTCTCTTGAGGTTCTTTCCAGAGAGCTTGGTCTACAAAGTCCATAACGGCAGCATCGGGGACTTGGATTTTTAGCTTCTCTCGGCTTTGCATATGCTCCCCTGCAATTTGGGAGAGAATACGCAGTTTGGCTTGCGGTTGTTTTACAGAAAAATAGATGACTTGAGTATCCATTACTAGGTTCCTTCTTTGTCTAAGGGGAGAACTCCGCAGGATATAATCCATTTCAAAGCTTGCTCAGGAGGAGTTTCTATTTTTTGGAGGTCTTGGGAAGAGTAGAGCAAAAGAAATCCGGAAATAGGGTGGGGAGAAGTGGGAATAAAGACAACCGTATCATTGTTTATTGCTTTTTTTTGGAGGATTTCCGGAGTAGATCCCGTAATGAAGCCAATTGCCCGCGCTTTGCCATGTGGAAAAGGTGCCAAAACCGTTTCTTTTAAAGGCTTTTGCTTTGAGTCGAAGAGTGCTTGGGTCATTTCTTGGAGCATCTTATAAAGGCCTCGGATGAAGGGGATATGAGCCAAGATCTTTTGCATCCAACGCAGAGTCCAGGAAAAAAGATATTTTTGCGCAAGAACGCCTAAAAAGAGTGTAAGAAGCAGCAAGGAGCAGATCACTAAGATCCGGCTCAGCCATAATGTGAGAGTCAGATGCTGGTTTAAGCTTAAATGGTAATGCCGGTCAAATTGGAGCAGCAGGTATTCTGCGATGTCAACAAAAGGCGCTGTCAAAAGATCGATAAGCCAGATGAAAATAAAAAGAGAGAGAACGATGGGTAAAAGGGTCGCAAGACCTGTTAGAAAATATTTTTTCACAAGTTACGAGGGGGTTCTGGGATAATCACTCCGCAAGAGACGATATATTTGATTGCATCTTCCGGTTTCATGTCGACGAAAATAAGCTCCTCTTTTTTGAACATGAGCAGAAATCCCGTCGTTGGGTTTGGAGTGGTAGGAACAAGAACCGAGATCAGCTCTTCTTGAGAAGCCAGACAGCAAGCTTTTGGGGATTCTCGAACGAGGAGTCCTAGGACGTAGACGCCGGGTCTTGGGAATGGAACCATGACCACTTGCTTAAAAGAGTTCTTATCAGAGACAAAGAGCGTTTTGATGATGTCTTGAGACGTTTTGTACACGGTGTTGATAATTGGAATCCGATGGAGGAGTTTATCGCACAGCTGAAGAATGGCATTCATGAAAAACCATCGGGCAATCAAGCCAAGACCTGCTGTGAAAAAAAAGAGCATAAATAAGATCAAAATGCGGCTGCCGTATTGGATGATTTCTTCACGGCTAAAAAACAGCCATCCTTCTGAAAAGAGATTCCAGCTGCTGAGTATAGAAGAGACCATACCGATGAACGGCTTTGTGAAAAAATTCACAAGGAACACCAATACAGCGATAGTAACTGCGAGTGGAAGTAGGATCACAAGCCCTGTGACGAAGTATTTTTTCATTGCAATCTTTACGGGTTAATCTAAGTCTTTCGTTAGCAACGTATCGCTTTTCGAGACAATTTTCAAGGAAAAATAGATGGGAGGAGCAGAGCTGTTAATTCGTATATGTGCTACAGTGGGATCTCATTTAAAGAACCAATTAAAATCGATCCGCAGAGGTAAGTGATGTTGCATATTGTTAAGAAAGTAGAATACTTAAAAGCAAGAAATATGTTTATTCCTCTAAAGGACATTGAACATTTTAAACGAGTTGAATGTGATGGAAAAACAATTTGTTGGCCTAATGGCGTTGATTTATGTCCTGATGTTTTATACAAAATAGGAAAACCTATCAAAGTATCAAAATCTAAAACGAGTCGGCTCAAATCAGTAAGCACATCTCGAAAAAAATCCAAAGTAAAGGCTAGTTAGTTGTTCATGCCATATGCATGGCAGGCTCTATCTGTGATTCCAACATAGGCTTCTATTTCGATCATGATCTCTGCCGTGACAGAGTCCATCTTCGTAAATAGAAAAAGGTCTTTTGCTATCTGCAGCGTGTCGTGGCGTCGGTAGAAGTCGAGCGGAAGAATGTTCACCTTCTTCTTTTCTTTTTCTTAAGGTGAGAGCGCCTTGAAGAGAGCAGTTCCCATTTGGCTTCAAGAAGGACAAAGTCGATTGATGTGAGGGTGCATTGGATCGAGTCTCCTACCGCTAGATGTACATGAGAACTTTCTCCGATGAGTTTATTTGATGCGGCATCATGGAAGAAATAATCATTTCCAAGTTCAGAGACGTGGATAAATCCTTCGATAGATAAGGGACTCACTTCGAAATAGATCCCAAATGATTTGACTTTAGTGATGGTACAGCTATAGGTTCTTTGCGGATTTTCTGTTTGGTAAGCTTGTAAAAGGCGGAGTTTTTTTAAGGTTTTTACACTTTGCTCTGCCTTAAAACTGATTCTCTCTTTTTCAGAGCAGCTTTCAGCTACTTCTTCAAGATCGATTTCTTTGGGCTGTTCTCCGAAGAGAAGCCTTTGGATGATAAGGTCTGGGTATCTTCGGATCGGACTTGTAAAGTGGCAATAGTGCTCTAAAGCCAAGCCGTAATGGCCGACATTTTCCGGAGAATAGTAGGCGAGTTTCATGCTGCGGATAAAAGCAATAGCTAGCTGTGGATGGAAGCGGGTTAGCTTTGCTGCTTGAAATAGCTTTTGTACATCGCGAGGATCCGGTTTAGGTGGTAAAGTAAACCCAAGGGTCCTAGCAAGAGAGAAGAAGTCCTCAAGGCTTTCTTCATGGGGTTCTTCATGGATGCGGAAGACAAGCTCATCCACTTTTTCTGCAAGGTGTTTTGCTACGAGTTCATTGGCTTTGAGCATAAACTCTTCGACCAACTGGTGGGTGATGTCGTACTCTACTATGTGGTATCCATAGGGCATGCCATCTTTATCGACTTGGATAACAACCTCTGGAAGTGCGAAGTCGACGCTGCCCCTTTCTTCTCTTTTTTTCTTGAGCAGTAAGCAGAGCTCTACCATGTGCTGTAAACTTTTTAGGTAAGGGCTTTTTTTAGTCCCATCGAGAACTTCTTTGGCTTCTTCATACGTAAAGCGTTTGGCGCTTTTGATATAGGTTCTTTGGATCTCATACTGAAGCAGGTCTCCTTGTGCATCAAACGACATGAGAACCGAAATGCATAATCGGATCACTCCGGGCTTTAAGCTGCAGAGATTATTAGAAAGTTCTTCGGGGAGCATCGGAATGCAAGATCCGGGAAAATAGGTGGAGTTGCCTCTTTGAATCGCCTCTATATCTAAAGCTGAGCCGTGTGGGACATAGTGTGCGACATCGGCGATGTGTACAGCGAGTTGGTAGCGCCCAGATCCATCTTTTTCGATAGAAAGAGCATCGTCAAAGTCTTTTGCTGTTGTTGGATCGATGGTAAAGGTCTCTTTTTCGGTCCAATTCAATCGAGATTGGAGCTGTTTCTTAGAGACTGTCTTTCCATAGGATTTTGCTTGTTGGATGACTTCCTCGGGGAAGGCAGTCCGGATGAGGAATTCTTCCGTCGCAGCTTTGGTGTCGATCGATGCATCTGAGATGGGGCCTAAGTAATGGCTGACTTCGCAGGTGATTGGTTGGTTTTGACCGCCCCAATCCAAAATCTGGATGATGACCCGGTCCCCTTCTTTCAGCGACGAACTAGAAGCTACCAAGACAGGTTTGTTGATTCCAAGTAAGGGAACGTGGATCCAAAGTCTTCCATGAGGGTCTTGGATGCGTACAGTACCTGCTAGGTGCGATCTTCCTCGCTTGATGACAGAGAGGATCTTCCCTTCAGGGCCTTTATCCTTTTTCGAATGGGGAAACACGGCTACTTCGACAAGGTCTCCGTCGATGGCATTGCCGGTCAGATGCTTTGCGATAAAAATATCGTCCACCGCAGCATTGCTTGGGATGACAAACCCAAAGCCGCGAGGGTTCATCCGGAAAGTGCCTTGGATTCGTTTGGATTTTTGTCTGATAGGAGCGATCTTGTTTTTTTGGATTTCGATAGTCCCTTTCACAAGGAGCTCTGTGATGATCTGTTTGGCAAGAGGTTGTTGCGATGCAGGGAGTTTTAACGCTTTAAAGAGTGCTGTTTGTGAGAGCGGGGTATAAGAGCTTTGGTTTAAGTAATGCGAGATCTGTTTTTCCAGCGCATCGGAGTCTATTTTTTTTCTTTTCATTCTTGTAATCTCGGTAGAAAATGTCTTTGTTGTAAGTGTTCTAAAAGAAGCTCGGAGTTGATATATTGCTCAGCATCGATGCCGAGGTTGCGAGCTCCTTGTACATACTCTTCTACATCATCTATGTAGAAGCAGTGTTCTTTCGAACAGCCGGCCTTTTCCAGGGCATGTAGATAGATTTTTGGATCAGGTTTTCTTGCTTTGACTTCATAAGAGAGAATATACCCATCAAATAGGTGCAGTACGGGATAGTGGGTATATGCATAGCTGAAGTGTGCTTCGCAAGTGTTGGATAAAATGTATAGCGAGATAGATTGCTCGCGTAGTTGCTTGATGATCGGAAGGATTGAATCGTTCACCTGGAAGATATCGGAAATTGCTTTCATGACTCCGGAAAAATGGACGGATCCGTTACCCTCAGGGTAGAGAGTATGATATACATCTCTGCTATTGATAACCCCGGATTCATACTGGGCAGCTAAGTCGCTATGAAGTAAAGTATCTCGAATCTGTTCTTCTTTTAGGTTGCAATATTCGGCTATTTGGCGGCACATCTTCTGGTGGTTAAAGAAGAGAACGACATTGCCAAGATCAAAAAAAACTGTTTTTTTCATGGGGCTTTAAGGGTTCATACAAGGCTTTATTTCGCATCATGCGCCATTTGGACTTTTTTTCCTAAGAGAATCAAATAAGGCGGGCAAAGAAAGTATATCACTTGTTGGGTGAAAAGTTTAAGGTTTTTTTGTATTCCCTCTCAATTTTGAAAAGATTTTGCAGTGTAATATTGAATTTATTATATTTGCCTTTCCTGTAAAGAAATTGTTAAGATGCAAGAGTTTCTATGCAATCATTGGTTTTGGAGGGATTTTATGGCGATGCTGATTCATGGGGCTTCTGGGGGAATGGATATCAACTTGCTGCTATTCAAGCGAGGATTTAACCCAGCAGCAGGAGATCCTCTCAATAATGTGCGGAGATTTTTTACAGAACATCCCCAAGAAGAGTGGAAAGGCAAGAACCTTCAGTTTCGAGAAAGTTCTGTGTCTGTTGTAGAGACTTTAGGAGATGAGGATGTAACCATTCGCTCGATCATGCAAGAGGCCTTGAAACAATGCCCTGACCGGACAGAGCTGTTAGCGTTCTGGAAGTCTGCAGAGCCTTTGATGAAACAGCTCCACATTGAAGAGCCTACCATAAAAGTACTCCTCCAAGAAGAAAACGGGCTTCAAACGGAATATGAATTACCTCTTTCTTTTTGCAACAAATCACCTATGCTTTCTGCTATGTTTGCAGGGGGATTCCAAGAATCGCAATCTACATACTTTAAGATCATTTTACCAGGAGGCGTTTCAAAGAAAACGTTAGATAGATACTTATCCATGTCAAAGGATCGAACAGATCCTTTAAGTTCCGAGAATATAAAAAGCACTAGACTAACGTCTACACAGCAATTCCCGCTAGCCATTTTTTCCGTGTGAGTAAAATTTTTCTTTCGTAAA
>CAMFIG010000030.1 GCA_945952445.1 uncultured Chlamydiae bacterium | reverse complement strand
CCGCCAATTAATTCCGTTAATTCAGGGGGTCAATATGTACATAAATTGCCCGAATTTTAGATTTTGTTGGCGCTAAATTAAAATTTCCGGTTTCTGGCATATGAAAATGAGTGCATTAGCCAGTTAAGGAGGCTTTGTAATGATAGGAGTTATCACTATGACAAGAAAAAACTGAGAAACATTAAAGGTGATGAGCTTATTGCAAAAAAAAAGCTCACTTAAATCGAAGCGGGAAAGCGGCTCCGATTGACGGATCGACAGGTTGGAAATATCCTTAAAAGGTATAAAGAACTTGGAAATCAAGGAGTTATATCCAAAAAAATCGGCAAGCCGTGAAATCCTCTCACCTGAGGCCTAACGGCCCTTTTTGCGCCCTTCGGGCGAGCCAGAAGAAGAGGCCATAAAAAACCTCTTCCTAAGGCCAGCATCGGCCTTTTTAATCTTGTCGTCTATAACCAACTCTCATCCAATCTATTAAGGAATACCCTTAAGCAATTAAACAATTTTTCCTGACCAACCTCCCCAAAGCATCTTAGCTGGGTCTTTCTGACCATATGTAGGGGGTCAATATGTTCCAGTATAATTCCGGGGACAGTGGATTTTTAAGGTGACTTTTTTCTGTAGATTCTTTGATAATTCACTCATGGGGCGGCTGTTTGGAACAGGTTTTGATTTTTCAAACATCCTATTTTACACGTTCATTTTTTAATTACTCGACTTAGTGGCTGAAAAATTACGCTCGTTCTGAGCAAGGCTGAAAATTGAGAATCGCAATGATCAATCTCAGAATATTGAGATCGAGAGGAGACTTGGGAAGGCAGGGCCGTCAAGGTGTGGTTGCTTAAAGAAATATAATTTCTAGTTATATCCGCTTGAGTGCAGCTATTTACACAGTTATGAGGAATCATTGGTAAAGTCCATTTGAGATGTTCTGTTTTGTTTTATCATCCCATAAGGAGGGATAGCTTTATGCGCATTGCATTGATTGGCTACGGAAACATGGGGCAAATGATCGAGAAGACAGCCGTCAGTCGAGGTCATTCTATTGTCGCTCGCATCACTTCAAATCACTGGGATATGGAAGCATTGCAGAAAGCGGATGTCTGCTTAGAGTTTACAAGGCCGGAGTGTGTCATCGAAAATATCCGGAAAATAGCTGAACTGAAAAAAAACATAGTGGTAGGAACAACAGGATGGCATGAAAACATAGACCTTGTTCGCTCTCTTGTAGAAGAACATCAAATAGGGGTTCTCTATGCGGCGAATTTTTCCATCGGAGTCAATTTGCTTCTTAGAATGCTAGCTTATGCAGCGTCTCTTGTAGATGCTTTTGAAGAATATGATGTAGCCGGAATTGAACTCCACCACAATAGAAAAAAAGATAGTCCTTCAGGTACGAGTCTAGAAATAGCAAAGACGATCAAGCAGCATATGAACCGCATTGATAATGTGCCATTTTCTAGTGTGCGGTGCGGTTCTATCCCCGGCACACATACAGTTGTTTTTGATTCTTCATGCGATACGATTACCATTATGCATGAAGCGAGAAATCGAGAAGGTTTTGCGTTGGGAGCGGTTCAAGCTGCAGAGTGGATCCAAGGGAAAAAAGGACTTTATACATTAGCAGATTGTATGCAAGAAATCCTCGAAAGGAGGCTCTCATGAAACTACAAGGAACTGTAACAGCATTAGTAACTCCATTCAGAGACCAAGAACTCGATGAAGTGGGGTTAGCATACCATATTAACCACCAGATAGAGCAGGGAGTCCACGGGGTTCTTCTGTTAGGGACAACAGGAGAAGCTCCTACCTTGTCAACAGATGAACAGTCTCGCGTTATTTCTATTGCAGTAAAAGAGGCGAAAAGAAGGGTTCCGATATGGGTGGGCACTGGATCGTATTGCACAAAGCAGACGATCGAGAAAACAAAACGAGCAAAAGATCTGGGCGCTGATGTTGCACTTGTCATTGCACCATACTATAACAAACCCACGCAAGAGGGGATCTATCGCCATTTTGAAGCAGTTGCAACAGCAGTAGAAATGCCTATTGTTGCTTACAACGTCCCTGGAAGATGTGGAGTCAACATTGAAACTTCTACGTTGCTTCGTATCGCCGCTCTTCCCAACATCGTAGGGGTAAAAGAAACAGCGGGGAATATCCCCCAAGCAGGCGATATCTTGCATTCGGTTGTGACACAATATCCCAATTTTTCTGTCTTTTCAGGAGATGATATCCTTACATTGCCTATGATGGCAATGGGAGCTTCAGGGATTATTTCCGTGGTTAGCAATCTAGTGCCTGCTTGGGTTGTAGCCCAAACCAACGCTGCTTTAGAAGGGCGGTTTGGTGCAGCTCAAGAGATGCATTATCGGCTGCTGCCCCTCTATAAAGCAGCATTTCTTGAAACCAACCCGATCCCTATTAAAACAGCAATGAGCCTTTGCGGCATGCCGGCAGGAGATTGTCGTCTTCCTTTATGCTCTATGAAGCAAGAAAATATAAATGCCCTTCGTCAGGTGCTCGTCGAAATGCAGCTGATGAGATCATAGTAAGGTGTAAATATGCGAAAAATCCCTGTTGGAATTTTGGGTGCTACTGGCATGGTAGGCCAACAATATATACAACGTTTAGCAAACCATCCATGGTTTCAAGTGTCTTTTTTAGCCTCTTCTGAGATGTCCGCAGGGAAACCTTATGGAGATGCTGTTGCGGGAAGGTGGCATATGGATATGCCTATCCCAGACTCTTTGATCCATCAGCCGGTTCATCATATAGAGGCTTTAGATATAGCCAGACAGTCTTGTAGGTTTGTTTTTTCTGCAGTCAGCAATGAAGCTGCGAAGATCTATGAAGAACGCTACGCAGCCTTTGGCATCCCTGTGATCTCGAATGCATCGTATCATAGGCTCTCTTCAGATGTGCCTATGCTTATTCCAGAGGTGAACCCTGAGCATGTGGGGATCATTCCCATTCAGCAAAAAAACCGAGGATGGGATCGAGGTTTTATCGTGACAAAACCAAACTGTTCGATCCAAAGTTATATGATCCCTCTAGCTCCTTTGCATCAGCTGTTTGGAGTGAAAAAACTTGCTGTAACGACATTGCAAGCTGTCAGCGGAGCCGGATACCCTGGCATTTCTTCCCTTAATATGATTGACAATGTGATTCCATATATCAGCCAAGAGGAAGAGAAGTCGGAGAGAGAGCCCTTGAAAATATGGGGAAGCGTCCAAGAAGCTGAGATTGTTCCTGTGAGCAATATTGCGATTTCTGCGCATTGCAACCGGGTCCCTGTTCTCGATGGTCATTTAGTATGTGTCTCTGTGCAATTTGAACAAAAACCAAGTAGAGAAGAGATCCTAAGAATATGGCATAGCTTTGAGGGGTTTCCTCAGAGACTGTCACTACCTTCAGCGCCAACCCACCCTATCCTTTATCTTCAAGATAACGATAGGCCACAGCCTCGTTTAGATAGGCATCAGGGTAATGGGATGAGCGTAAGTGTGGGGCGTTTACGAGAGTGTCCTCTATTCGACTACCGATTTGTGGCGCTTTCTCATAATACGATCCGAGGCGCTGCTGGAGGGGGAATTCTCAATGCTGAATTTTTAATGTGCCAGGGATATTTAGGAAAGTCATGTTAAATTGGAAGTCCGTTGCCGAGCTAGAAAACCGAGGTGGCATCTTATATTTTGATGGGTGCGATGTGAGAGACCTAGCAGAACAATTTGGGACGCCGCTCTATGTTTATAGCCAGAGCCGAATACAAAATAACTACAGGCGTCTATGTGCTGCTTATCAAAAATATTATCCGAATTTTCAGATCTACTATGCGATAAAAGCCAATAACAACCCTGCCATCATCCAGATTTTAGCAGAGGAAGGATCAGGTGCTGATGCCTCTTGCATTCCTGAAGTCATGATGGCTCAGCGCTGCGGAGTTCCTGCGGAAAAAATTCTCTATTCCGGAGTCTATAACGCGAATAAAGATTTGCAATATGCTGCCGAATGTCAAGTGAAATTGAACCTAGAAGATATCAGCCAACTGCACCGGCTAGCAAAGATCTCTGTGCCGGAATTTCTCTCTTTCCGCATCAATCCTGGAGTAGGTGGAAGCGGAATAGAAGGCCTTATTTTTGCAGGTCCTGATGCCAAATTCGGTATTATTGAGAGGGATGTAGAAAAAGCGTATTTGCAAGCAAAAGAACTAGGCGTTCGGCGCTTTGGGATTCATATGATGACGGGATCGAATATTTTGTCGCTTCCCTATTTTGAAGAGATTGTAGAGCGGCTTCTTGATATTGCTGGTCCAATCAGCCAAAGACTGGGGATCTCTTTTGATTTCATTGACATTGGAGGCTCATTAGGCGTGCCTTACCGTCCGGAAGAAGAAGAGATAGATATAGAGAGCGTAGCAGCTCATGTAGTCAGAAAACTGCGAGAAAAACTAGATCAGTATCAAATGGGCGAGCCGCAGCTTATTCATGAACCTGGGCGGTATTTAGTCTGCGATGCGGGTATATTAATATCTCGCGTGACCTCTATTAAAAATGGTTATAAAAAGTTTATCGGGCTCGATGCTGGCATGCATACCTTGTTGCGACCGGCTCTGTACGGAGCTTATCACCATATTCTCTATGCCAATGATCTCAATGCTACTCAGGATGAACAGGTCCATGTTGTCGGGCAAGTTTGCGAAAATTCTGACATTTTTGCAAAAGATCGACCCTTGTCTTCTAAAATTGCTGTCGATGATCTTTTGGTTTTTCTCAATACAGGAGCCTATGGATATTGCATGAGCTCGCAATATAATAGCCAGCCAAAGTCTGCTGAAGTGCTTGTCAGTAGAGGCAGAGCGGCTCTTATCCGTGAAAGAGAAACTCTAGAGGATCTGCTGAAAGGAACACGCAAGCCGAGGTTTACCCCATGAAAAGAAATCAGAATTTAATGCGATTGAAGTCCAGCTACCTTTTCCCTGAAATCAATGCACGAAAACGGCAGTTTCTAGTGCAGAATCCCGATGCTTTGCTGATTAGCTTAGGGATTGGAGATACGTCGGAGCCGCTTCCCTCTTCGATCGCCAAGGCTTTAGCAGAAGCCTCACAGGGGCTTTCTACTGTCGAGAGGTATTCAGGCTATGGCCCGGAGCAGGGGCAAAAAGCTTTGCGTGAAAAAATTGCATCTGCAATCTATTCCCATTGTGTCGATGCTGAGGAAGTGTTTGTATCGGATGGAGCCAAATGTGATTTGGGCCGATTGCAGATGCTCTTTGGAAGCGATATTTCCATTGCAGTCCAAGATCCGGCTTATCCGGTATATATAGAAGGGAGTTTGATCCAAGGAGTCAGGGATGTCGTCTTTATGCCATGTCTTTCGGAGAATCAATTTTTTCCCGACTTAGAGGCCTTGCCAAGAACAGATCTCATTTATTTTTGCTCTCCCAACAATCCGACGGGTGCTGTGGCAACAAGGGATCAGTTACAGCGCCTTGTCCGGTTTGCGGAAAAGAATCGCTCCATTATCATTTTTGATGCTGCCTATGCAAATTATATCCAGGATCCTTCCATTCCGAAATCGATTTTTGAAATAGAAGGAGCTAAAAAAGTTGCTATTGAAATCGGTTCTTTTTCGAAATTGGCAGGTTTTACTGGGGTGCGTCTTGGGTGGACTGTCATCCCTGAAGAGCTTGTATATGATGACGGCAGTCCTATAAAAAGAGATTGGCATCGTCTGACGTCTACTATTTTTAACGGAGCATCGAATATTGCCCAAGCAGGAGGAGTGGCTGTGCTTGAAGAGGAAGGGTTGCAAGAGATTGTATCGGTAACCCGATTTTACTTGGAAAATGCAAGCATCATTCGAGAAAGCCTGCAAAGCTTGGGACATGAAGTTTTTGGAGGCGTCAATGCTCCGTATTTATGGGTGCGGTTTCCTGGACAGAATTCCTGGGATGTTTTTCAGCACTTTTTAGAACGGTATCATATTGTAACGACTCCTGGGTCGGGATTTGGCTCTGCAGGAGAAGAGTACCTTCGCTTGACAGCTTTTGGTCGCCGGAGTGATATTTTGCAAGCTGTTGCAAGATTAAAAAATAGGGGCGTTGTATAGAGAAAAAAAACGACCCTGGAAACCAGGGCCGTTTTTATTTAGGAGGAATTATTTGCGTAGATTAGAACGCAAATTCAGCACGGAGAGTCAGTCCATGTAAGGACAGATTTCCAGTGTTGTTGCTTGGTAAATTGATCATGTGATTGTAATTTACCCAAATTTGCTCTTCCCAACCAGCTTTCAGAGAGAACATATAGCTCTCATCATAGAACCAAGTCATATATGTCAAGCCGAGGCCTGCTTCTACGACTGGGATGATGTCTTGAGAGTTCTCTTTTCTAGACTGAGAGTTGATCAGAGTGTATTCTCCAGATCCTGTGCTTGTCTCGTCATATACATGCACGTTGCTCTTGTTGTCGAAGCTTCCCCAGAGAGTTGTTACGTTCAAATCTCCGTAGATTCCCCAAGAACGAGCAAAGTGCCATACTGTATTGATACCAGCACGGATACCTACGCCAAACGTATCTTGCTTGCGGTTGATTTTCGTTTGGTTGTAGTCGTTAAAGAAAGTTGTCTCAGTAGAATATGTATATGTGTTGTCTACTTTGTCAGTGAGCCAACCGAATTTCAAACCGAAATTAGGTCTTAAAGTCAGTCTCTTGCTGATGAAGAAGTTTCTTCCAAGCTCAAGATCTAACACATTGAATGTGAATTTCTTGTGGCTTGAAGCGTAAGTTGCTGGAGCTGTAATTACGCTTGGATCTAACTCATCATCAGGAAACGCAACGTAAGCTGGAAAAGCTACAGTAGAGTTGCCTCCAGTGCTAGAGCTTGTGCTGCTGTGCTGCTTAGGTCCATTCAGCCATGTGTATTGAGCATACACATCCCAACCATCGTGCTCGAGGTCGAGGCCAAGGCCTACTTTTAAACCAGGCTCGAATTTAAATGGAGCCTCTTTTCTGTGAGCTCCCAGGTCTACATATTCTTGACCTGCTACTTGAGCTTTCCACCAAATAAAGTCTGCGTTGATGAATACATCAGCGCCGTGATCTACTCGGGGAGCTACAGGAGGTGTAATCACGCCTTTAGGTTGTGATGTTACGCCTTCTGGTTGATATACAGGAGCGGCATTTGTGTCTGTCGCTTGATCTGCCATTAGAGCTGCGCTTGATACACACAGCATTGATGATAAAACATACCAGTACTTCATGTTAGTATCCTCGTATTTGACTACGTTCCAATAATCCAGAGCTTAGTAGAAAGGTTTTTTTTTGTTCAAGATTTTCGTCGATTATTTTTAAAAAAAATGTGCAAAATCGAAATTTTCCCTATAGAAACGAAAAAAAAGAAAATTGCGAAAAACCGTCTCTGGACGCAGAAAAAAATGAATTAAGGGAGGATTTTGGAGTGAGATGGGAAGGGAATTTGCGGCCAAGATGACTCGAACATCCACCAAGTTGCCCTGACTAGAACCTGAATCTAGCGCGTCTACCAATTCCGCCATGGCCGCAAAATGAGGGTTGATTTTAAATCGTTTTATCAGAAAAAAGCAAGAACTATCGTAAGCGGGATTCCCTTGAATTATCTTAAGATGGTAAAAAATCGGAAAATTGTCTATGTTGAGAATCTCTTATATTTTGGAGGAAAGAAATGGCTAGCGAAAATATAAAATTGCTAAAGCAAGATACATTTAAGGCTGCGGTGGAAAAGGGGGTAACCTTAGTTGACTTTTACGCAGACTGGTGTGGGCCTTGCCGTATGTTAGCTCCCGTCTTGGAACAGGTGGCAGCAGAAGTTGCTGGGAAAGCTACGATTGCAAAAATAGATATTGATGAAGCTCAGCAAGTAACGGGGGAGTTCCAAATTACTTCTGTTCCTACGTTGATTTTATTTAAAGATGGCAAAGAAGTAAAAAGAATTATCGGACTCCGAGATGCTGAGTTCATCAAGGATTTCGTCATGTCGGCTGTCTAAGCTTGTTTGACGCTCAAAGCTGGGTATCCAGTTTTGAGCGGTTACTCTATCCAGTGCAAAATGTCCCTTATGACTGACCATCTAGGTTCATAGGGGGCAACGATCTCTGTTTTCCCTAAAATCCATAAATCGTATTGTTTTTGTGTATACCCCTGGACGCGTTTCAGCTGGAGCCACTGATTGAGATAATTTAAAAATCGGGGATTATTAGCGCGCATAGCATAAGATAGGGTGTCTTTTCCTATGGAAGGGGTGGGGAATACAACGCGAAATTCTCGGTGGCGAATCGACCAGGCAATTGCTTGTTGCTCTTCCCATAAAAGCGCATCCGCTTGGCTTGTCGGGAAGTCGTTGTAATTGGATAGGAATAGGATTTTATGGTTTGGAAAAAGTTCTTTTGCCACATTTTCAAAAGAAGATCCTTTCAGAACGGCAATCGAGAGATTGGCGTGTTCCTTGACATATGGAAGCGAGGAGAAATGTTTTTTTTCTTTGCTTGAGGTTAAAAAGACAAATTCCGGTTCGATGTAGGAACTTGAAAAAGAAATGCTTTTCAGTCTCTCTTCATTGATAGACACGGAGGACATCGCAATATCATAGAAGTTGCCTTTGAGCTCCTTGATAACATTTCCATATGTCATGGGAACCAATTCGAGATTGCATCCGAGGTCATAGGCAAGCTCATAGGCAAATGCAATGTCATAACCTACAATATGCCCTTGGAGGTTGCGGAAACAAAAAGGAGCCACTCCGTCGTTATAGCCCACTCTTAGAGTTTTCGTGCGCATGATCCTTTGGAATGTGTCCTCTCCTTCGATAGATTCTGGCGCCGGTGGCAAGCTGTCATGGATTGTAACCTGGATGCCAGAGGTGATGCTCAGTTCGTAGATGCTTTTTTTTGTGTTGCGGATTTCTGGAAGAGGGTTAAAAGTCTTCAGCGTTCCGAATAATAAAAGCACAGGCACAATCGTAAAAACAGAACTTTTGATGATTTTGGCATATTGGTATTTGATGTGTTTTCTACATGCCAGCGTAATGAGAAGGGAGAGCGTTGCGATTTCCATTGTCGAGATCATAGCTTGAAATCCCGAGGTAAAAGGCACGGTTGTCAAGAAGAGGTTGATCGCTTCTATCGGAAGACCAAGAGAGTCAAGCATAAACGTCAAGCTGTTAATCCAAGAGCCGATACCTACTGCGCCTAGGCTGGTGAGGAAGGAAGTGAGAAACAGCTTAATTTGGCCTGTTAAAGCAAGAGGGGTGCTGTAGAAAATGGAGACAAAGAGCACGAAGATTGTAATGAACAAAGAGCCAAGGGGCAGATTAAATACGACAGATACGGTTCCTTGGATTTGCGTAGGGGCTTTTTCATCAGAGGGATCGATGGCTAAAGTTTCCTTGCGCAGGAGTTCGATGATATAAGGCAAGCATACGATGACTACGTTTGTGGTATAGGCGAGCAGCAGGATAGGAAATAGCTGTTGAAGCCATTTATAGGAAGGGATGTGGGTTAGGCTGCTTGCAATTCTAGGGAAGATCCAAAAGAGAATGACGCAGATACACAAAATATACAAAATGAGATAAGTGCTTACTTGTTTTACAAGAGAAAACTGGATCGTGCCTGCTTGGTTGGCAATGATGATGAATGTGCCGATAGGGGTGATTCTTGCAATCCATCCTGTGATTCGTGTTAGGGCGTCGACGAAATTTTGAAGAGAATGCATTACAGTGGATTTCTCTTTAAGATGCATGAGCGCTATGCCGATAAGAAGCGAGAAGATGACGATTGCCGGGATCACATTATTGCTAAGATCATAGAAAATATTATCAGGAATAAGTAGCTCGGCGAAGTTGATAGGTGGAATATTGCCGGCTACATAGCCTCCCAGTTGCGGAGCTTGCGGTTGAGGGAATGTGAAATAGACAAGATAAATCATGGCGATGTTCACAAACCAAGCAAGGCCTATAAACATGATCCCCTTTTTTAAAATCAGTTTGGCTTGGGATACGGTCAGTAAGCCAACCCCATGCATCAAGGCTCCGATAAGGTAGGGGACGGCGGTAATCTTCAGCATCATGATATATGCGGCAGCATAAGGAGCAAGCACATCGCAGAGATCTCCGAAAAATAGACCGCACAGGATGCCAAGGCATGTTGCTATGGCCATTTGGAGCGCAAGCGAGATTTTAAAAAAACTCATAATTCTCCGAAAGAAAAGCCCTGCTGTCTCCAGGCTTCATATATCACTATCGAAGCAGTATTGGCTAAATTCAAGCAACGAGAATCTTTTTTCATAGGAAGAGTCAAGAAACGATCGGGCCAAGAGCGATGAACCCAGGCAGGCAGCCCTGCAGTTTCTGATCCAAAAATTAAGATGGCATCCGCAGAGTAAGAGACTTCTGTGTATCTTCGAGAGGCATGGCTGCTAAAAAAATAAAAGGGAGCTGAGATATTTTCTAAAAAAAGAGCCAGATCATCAATAGTAGAAACGGATACTCCATCCCAATAATCGAGGCCGGCTCTTTTAAGGGCTTTATCAGAGATGCTGAATCCAAGGGGTTTAACGAGAATGAGCTCGTTGCCTGTCGCTTTGCAAGTCCTTACGATGTTTCCCGTATTTTGGGGAATTTGAGGCTCAAACAATACAATTTTCATCGAAAGGCAACGTTCGCTTTTTTTATCGTACTTGCTCTAGAGGAGTTTCTGGGAGTACGATTTCTTGGTTTTTAGGATTCGAGGTCTCTAAAGTTTCTAGCTGGACTGGAGCGTTCGCTTTGACCAGTTCGATTTCAAATGTCAATAAAGAATTTGGAGGAAGAGCGCTGCGAGTTCCATAGGCCAGATCTGGGTGGATATGGATCGTTCTTTTTTCTCCTTCTTTCATTCCTGCAAGACCTGCTTTCAGTCCTGGTATAAGTTCATCTAAGCTAATGCGTTCGTCTTCTTTTGAAGATCCAAACACTGTGCCATCGAGGAATTTTCCTGTATATCGGATCATAGGAGCCCCTGTTTCAGAGAGCGCCTCTCCTGCTCCTTCTTTATCTACCTTATACTGTACTTTTCCCTCTGCTATGGATACAGTGCCTTCTGCTTTGCCATTTTTCTTTAAGAATTCTTCGGCGGCTTTTAAGTTGACTTCAGATTGTTCTTTAAAAGCGAACTCTTGGGCTTCCGTGATAGCTTGTACGCATTCCATCTCTGTCATGGGAGAATCGATCCCTTCAGCTGCATCTTTAAGGCCTTTAATGACATACTGGATGTCGAACTGCACTCCCATCGACTCGATATTTTTCCCGATGAGATGACCGAAAGCTTCTGAAATTTTTGAAATTTCTACATGGGAATTTTTAGGGGAGTTGTTCTCTTGTTGCGCAGGTTCTGTTGCAGACAGATAGGCTGCAGAAAAAACAACAAGAGTAAAATTAAATAATCTGAAATTTTTCATGAGTGCATCTCCTTAAACACTACTACCATATTTTATACGCTAAATTATATCCAAGTGATTTCGGCGATTTCTGCAGGGATGACTTTGGCTTCTTGCAGCTGTTGGGATGTGGCAGGAGCTGGGCACTGCATCATCAAGTCGCTCGCTTTTTGCGTTTTAGGGAACGCGATCACTTCCCGAATGTTTTCTGTTTTAGAAAGCAGCATAATGATTCTATCCAGCCCAAAGGCAAAACCTAAGTGAGGCGGGGTTCCATATTTTAACGCTTCTACAAAGAATCCGAACTTTTCCTCTATTTCTTGAGGAGAGAGTTTGAGCGCTGTAAAGATCGCTTCTTGGAGATCTCCATTGTGAATTCTTTGGGACCCTCCTCCGAGTTCGTAGCCATTGAGTACAAGGTCATAGGCGAGCGCTCTTGCTTTTAGTGGGTCTGTTTTTAACAAAGGGATGTCTTCAAAATGCGGCGATGTAAAAGGGTGGTGTTCGCTTTCTAGACGATGCTCTTCTTCGTTCCATCGAAACAAAGGAAAATCGACAACCCAAAGGAAAGCATAGGTGTTTTCCGGGATCATGTTTCTTTCTTTAGCAATCCTTCTTCTTAAATGGTCGAGTCCCTGGTTTACTCGGTCTTCTGGGCCTGCTGCAAAGAGAAGAAGAGATCCTTTCTCTGCTTTGAGGCGTTGCTTGATCTGTTCCAATAGAGCGGGAGAGAAAAATTTGACTATATTTGAGCTCAAGCCTTCTTCTTGGTGTTTCATCCATGCGAGCCCTTGGAGTCCAAATTTGGAGACAAATTGCGTGTAGTCGTCAATTTCTCTTCTGGAAATTTCCGATCCCCCAGGGATGCAGAGCCCTTTGATGACTCCGCCAGATTTGAGTTGTTCATGGAATACGGAAAACTCTGATTGGGCGGCTAAGTCATCAATGCGGATTAAAGGGAGCCCGAACCGGAGATCAGGTCGATCTGTTCCGTAAAATTCCATCGCATCTTGGTGAGACATTTTTTGGAAAGGAGGGGTGAGCTGGATGCCGAGGGCTTCCGTAAATAGGGTTTTCATGAGCTCTTCGAGAAGTTGCATGAGATCGTGAGGAGTGCTAAAACTCATTTCTAAGTCGATTTGCGTGAATTCCGGCTGCCGGTCAGAGCGAAGATCTTCATCTCGAAAACAGGGAGCAATTTGGAAGTAGCGATCCATTCCGGAGACCATAAGAAGCTGTTTGAAGATCTGAGGGGACTGCGGCAAAGCATAGAAGTTGCCGGGATAGACCCTAGATGGAACTAGATAATCTCGAGCGCCCTCCGGCGTTGATTTTCCTAGGATCGGAGTGGTGATTTCGAGAAAACCCCGAGAAGACATGAAATTGCGCGTGGTCAACATCACTTGGTGTCGGAGTTCTAGTTTTTTAGCGATCGCGCCTCTGCGGATGTCGAGATATCGATATTTGAGGCGGAGTTCCTCATTGACATCAATGTCTTCCTCTGCAATAGGAAAAGGAGGTGTTTTTGCGGTGGATAAGACGGCAAGTTCAGAGACTTCGATTTCGATAGCTCCTGTAGCTAGTTTGGGGTTTGCCATTCCTTCTGCTCTTGGAATCACTTTGCCTCGGATGGAAATGACCCATTCGTTGCGCAGTTTAGAGGCTTCAGAGTGGACTTCAGGCGTGATTTTTGGATCGAAGACGAGTTGGGTCAGGCCATATCGGTCTCTAAGGTCAATGAAGATCAGGCCTCCGTGGTCTCTTCTGCGATGGACCCATCCTGAGAGTGTAACTGGTATTCCTATCTGTTCTTTATTAAGGCAGCCGCAAGTATGTGTTCTTCGATAATCAAACATGGGATTTCCTCATAGCGTTCATTCGATCTATGCATTGATCTAGTTGGATTGGTTGTTGTTCTCTTGTTTGCATGTTTTTGAGTATTGCTTGTCCTGTGGTAAGCTCATTGTCGCCGATGACAAGGCAGTACTCTGCTTGGATGAAATTGGCGTACTGCAATCCTTGTTGGATTTTCTTTGCAGAAAGGTCGATTTCTGTAGGGATTTTTAAGTGGCGTAAACGCATCGCCAGTTGAAAACAATATTGCAAAGCAGCTTCTCCCAAGGGGATTAGAAATATCCATGGATGTGGAGGGGCGGGAAAAGAGCAATTTTGTTTTTCCATTGTTTGCAAAACTCTCTCTAATCCTGTTCCGAATCCTATAGAAGGAAGGTCAGGCCCTCCCAAAGACGAAATGAGGCCATCGTAGCGGCCTCCGGCTCCGATTGTATTTTGCGATCCAAGCTCGCCGGAGGTGATTTCAAATACAGTCTTATTATAATAGTCCAAGCCGCGAACAAGCCGAGAGTTGACTGCATAGTCGATCTGGTTTTCTTCCAGAAGATGGCATACTTTTTGAAAGTGGTCTTTGGCGTCTTCGCTTAAGAAATCTTGTAAAGAAGGGGCGTTAGCAAGTAAACGTTGGTCTTTCGGGTCTTTTGAATCCAGAATCCGCAGGGTATTTTTTGAAAAGCGGATCTGGCTGTCTTCTGATAACTGATCGAAGTGAGGGGATAGATATTCTTTGAGCGCAGAAGAGAATCTCTCTCTGGAAGAAACGTCGCCTACGGAATTGAGTTGGACTTGGAGTTTTTTTAGTCCAAGGCGCCTATATAGCTCACATAGCATGTCAATCAACTCTGCATCCTGCTCCGGCTTGCCGATTCCGATTGCTTCTGCGCCAAATTGATGGTGCTGTCTATAGCGGCCGGCTTGCGGTCTTTCGTAACGGAACATAGGGCCAATATAGAAGAACTTTTGGACGGGCGATTGTTGGTATAGTTTTTTTTCGACAAAAGCGCGCATAAGAGAGGCTGTGCCTTCCGGGCGCAAAGTCATAGAACGACCTGCTTTGTCTTCGAAAGTATACATCTCTTTTGTGACGATATCAGAAGATTCTCCTACCCCTCGAATAAATAGTTCGGTTCGTTCAAAAAGGGGGGTTCTAAGTTCCCTGTATCCATATTGAGCGCACACCTCTTTGGCTGTGGATTCCAGATACTGCCAGCGGTCGCTGCTTCTCCATCTGTATTCAGGATCCGGATCTTCCGGAAGGATGTCAAAAACTCCTTTGGGTATGCTGTAGTCCATAATATATGCCTTATGCTTCCATGGGATATGGAATAATAGGATGTCATGAGAATATCCGCAAAGGAATTACTGCATTTTTTGTGATTTAGGGTTGTATTCCCAAATCTTCAAAAATATCCTCGCATTGGCGAATCCATCCAGTAAGAAAGCTAGTCATAGGCTGGTTTTGGTGTTCTTCATGCAGTTTTTGTAATAATTTCATAAAGGGGAAGGGGATCCATTCGCTGCCTGCATGTTCTGTCAGGTAATATCCTAAAGAATGGTCTTCCTGAGGAGGATAAGAGGAAATGGAGTTTATTAAATTTTTTATTAAGGAGTAAGACTCTAAATTTTTCCTTTCAGAGGGATCAATTGGGTTGCAATCATGGATTAAAGTATGCCATAATTCAGACATTTGTTCGAGGTATTGAGGGTCATGGCTGTGGTCTTCATGACTTAATACCACAAGAAGCCGATAGAATTCGAGAAGGTCGTTAATGAGTTTTTGCTGCGTAGGTCCAAAGGCAAGAGAGCGGTTTTTCCCAGAGAAAGCGGCGATCAGTTTTTTTAAGTGGGAAAAAAGGGTTGCAAAGAGAAAGGGGCGGTTGACTGCATCTTTCCAAGCGTCGTTGGGGGGCATATCTTCTTTTTTCTTGTCTTTTTCTATTGGTGGAATAGCGGAAGGTTGTTCAATATGAGAGGTGTCAGATCTTTGGACCGGCTTTTGAAAATCGCTCATATATCTTGCTTGTGGTTTAGGAATCCCTTCGAGGGCTTCAATGTTCATTATGTTGCAAAAAAAATTTATTTAAAGTTAAAAATCGGAGTTATGAGAGAATTCATTTTCTCTAGGCTCTTTCTTTTGGTTAACACTGGGAGTTGCGCATGAGTGTATTAGATTTTTTAAGGCCTGCGCCCTATAAAGAAGAACTTGTGAACGAAGAAGAAATTAAGAAGAATTACCGATATTGGCGTATTCGCATTTTTTATAGCATGTATATCGGGTATGTATTCTATTACTTCTCTCGAAAGAGTTTTACTTTTGCGATGCCAGCTCTCATGCAGGATTTGGGATTAGATAAGAGTGAGCTTGGGATTTTAGGTAGTATCTTATCGATCACTTATGGGATTAGCAAGTTTTTAAGCGGTATTCTTGCCGATCGCTCCAACCCTCGGTATTTTATGGCGGTTGGTTTGATTTTAACCGGTGTGTTTAACGTGCTTTTCGGTGCGACTTCTTCCATTGTTTTTTTTGCTATTTTTTGGGGACTGAATGGATGTTTCCAAGGTTGGGGGTGGCCTCCTTGTGCTCGGTTGCTGACTCACTGGTATTCGCAAAATGAAAGAGGGACATGGTGGGGGTTTTGGAATACTTCTCACAGCGTTGGAGGGGCTCTGATTCCGTTGATTGCGGCTTTTTGTGCGCAATACTGGGGTTGGCGCTATGCAATGTATATTCCCGGCTGTATGTGTATTCTTCTAGGTTTTTTTATTATCAATCGGTTGAGGGATACGCCCCAATCTTTAGGTCTTCCTCCGATAGAAAAATTTCGCAATGACTACCCTTCTGCTCATCACGCCCAAGAAAGAGAGCTTAGCGTGAAGGAGATTTTAGTTGAGTATGTGCTTCGCAATAAGTTTATCTGGGTGCTTGCTGTTTCCTATTTTTTTGTTTATGTGATTCGGACCGGAATTAATGATTGGAGCGTTCTCTTCTTAGTGGAAACAAAAGGCTATTCCCTCTTGACGGCAGGAGCTTGCGTTTGCTGGTTTGAGGTGGGAGGGATCTTTGGTAGCTTAGCTGCAGGTTGGGCTTCTGATAAAATTTTTAAAGGTCGAAGAGGGCCTATTAACGTTTTATTTAGTTTAGGTGTTATTTTTGCCGTCCTCGCTTTGTGGTTGACGCCGGGTGGCATGCCGGTTCTTGATTCTGCTCTGATGTTTTGCGTTGGATTTTTGATTTTCGGGCCTCAGATGCTCATAGGAATGGCTGCGGCAGAGCTTTCTCATAAGAAAGCAGCAGGAACAGCCACCGGTTTTGTGGGTTGGATTGCCTATTTGGGTGCCGCCAGTGCTGGGTATCCCCTGGGTAAGATGGCTCAGGATTGGGGATGGTATGGTTTCTTTGTCACTTTAGCCATTTGTGGATGCATTTCTGTTATAATGCTTGTGCCGCTTTGGAAAGTCAAATCCAATCCTAAATACAAAGATCTAGATGTGTGCTCTGCAGCCTCTGCCGACAAAGAAGCTGCTTCTACATAGATGCAAGTTAATCCTGCGGTTGATAATATGGACCTTTTTACTTATACCGCAGGTTTTTCATGTCTTGGGTTCCTCTGCATGTTCACTCACAATATTCCATTCTAGATTCTACGGCATCTCCTGCAGACCTTGCTGAGAAAGCGGCAGAGCATGGATTTTCTTCGCTCGCTTTAACGGATCAGGGCAACATGTATGGGTCCGTCGAGTTTTATAAAGCCTGTCTTTCTAAGAAGATAAAGCCAATTATGGGCTGCGAGCTTTATGTGGCTCCTTCTTCCCGTCTTGAAAAAAAGAAAATGCCGGGACTCTCGGCTGGGTATCCAATTGTTCTATTGGTAAAAAATCAAGAAGGATATCGAAACTTGAGCAAGCTCTCTTCGATTGCGCATCTAGAGGGATTTTATTATACACCGAGAATCGATAAGGAACTGCTCTCTCAGCATGCAAAAGGACTCATCTGTCTTTCAGGGCCTTTGTCAGGGAGGATAGCATCTCTTATTCTTGAAGGACAAGAGCAGGCGTTAATGGAGGAAATCGATTGGTATAGAAATTGCTTTGGATCAGATTTTTACTTTGAATTGCAGCGGCATAAGATGGAACCTGAATCGATCCGGCAAGATCAAATGGAAGTAGAACCTTGGCTCTATCAGAAATATCTCGACTTTGTTCGCGAAGAAGAGATCGTAGTGCAAAAATTAAAGGCGCTTTCTTCTTCTTTGGGCATTCGCTCTGTTGCGACGAATGACACGCATTATATTGCTCGGGAAGACTGGAAGGCACATGAGATTTTAATGAATATCCAATCGGGCGAGCCTTGTGAAATTTGGGAGAGGGATTCGCAAGGCAATCCAAAGGCAAAAATCTTAAATCCCAAACGAGAAGTGCTATTCTCTCATGAGTTCTACTTTAAAACAGCCGAAGAGATGCAGTCTCTATTTTCCGACATTCCTGAAGCTCTTGCAGAAAGCCTTCGCATTGCTGATCAATGTTCTTTTGATTTTGATTTTAAGACAAAATACTACCCTGTCTTTGTTCCTCCTCACTTAGAAGGTAAAGAGTTCTTAGAAAAAGATCGGGAAAAAGCAGCAGAGCAGTTTCTCAAAGATCTTTGTGAAGAAGGGATTCAAAAGAGATATACACCAGAAAGGCTGCAGAAAGTACAGGAAAAATACCCAGGAAAAGCTCCTTTAGAAGTCGTGAGAAACAGACTGGAGTATGAGCTTGGAATAATCACTTCGAAGGGGATGTGCGATTACCTGTTGATTGTGTATGACTTTATTGCTTGGGCAAAAAAACAGGGGATCCCAGTAGGACCTGGGAGAGGTTCCGGAGCGGGATCGATTATTCTATATTTAATTGGTGTTACAGATATCGAACCCTTGCGGTTCCATTTGTTTTTCGAGCGCTTTATTAATCCAGAGAGGATTTCTTATCCAGATATCGATGTGGATATTTGCATGGAAAGACGCCAGGAGGTGATCGAATATACAGTAAGGAAATATGGAAAAGACAAAGTGGCGCAGATCATCACTTTTGGAACGATGAAAGCAAAAATGGCTGTAAAAGATGTCGGCAGAGTTCTCAGCGTTCCCTTATCTAAGGTCAATGCGATCGCAAAACTCATTCCGGAAGATCCGAATATGACTCTTGAAAAGGCTCTTGAAATCGATCCTGATCTGAGGGCTCAGTATGAGTCTGACCCTGAAGTACATACTTTGATCCAAATCGCATTGAGGTTGGAAGGGTCGGTTAGAAATACAGGAATTCATGCAGCGGGGATGATCATTGGAGCGAAGCCTTTAATGGAAAATGTGCCTCTTTGTTTATCCAAAGATTCTGACATGGCTGTCACGCAGTTTTCTATGAAGCCTGTCGAAGCGGTAGGATTGCTTAAGATCGACTTTTTGGGGCTGAAGACGTTGACTTCCGTCCAAAGGGCCGTCAATGCTGTACAGGAAAGTAGAAGTGTTGCATTGGATTGGGTGAACTTGCCTTTAGAAGATCTTACTACTTTTGAGTTACTTAATCAGGGGAAAACGCAAGGGATTTTTCAGTTAGAATCTGGCGGAATGCAGGAATTGGCAAAACAGCTGCATATTGACAAATTTGAAGAGATTATTGCCGTGGGCGCTCTCTATCGGCCCGGTCCCATGGAAATGATTCCTTCGTTTATTCAGCGCAAACATGGAAAAGAAACAATCGATATCGATCATCCCTTGATGGAGGATATTCTCTCTGAAACTTACGGAATCATGGTCTATCAAGAGCAGGTGATGCAAATTGCTAGCCGCCTTGCTAATTACAGCCTTGGAGAAGGGGATGTGCTGCGTAGGGCTATGGGAAAAAAAGACAAAGAAGAGATGTCAAGACAGCGGGAGAAGTTTAAAATAGGTGCCTTGCAAAATCAGATCGATGAGGCAACTTCGATGAAGATTTTTGATAAGATTGAGAAGTTTGCATCTTACGGTTTTAACAAATCCCATGCAGCGGCGTATGGTTATTTGACCTATGTGACAGCCTATTTAAAAGCGAACTATCCTCTCGAATGGATGGCAGCCTTGATGACATCGGATCGCGACGACGTGACGAAGGTCGCAAAAATTATGCGAGAATGCCAGAGCGTCGGGATTGCCATGCTGCCTCCTGATGTGAACGAGTCCGGAAAGGAGTTTGTTGCGACACCACAAGGGATCCGCTTTGCTATGTCGGGGATCAAAGGAGTCGGGGAAGGAGTTGTCGAAATGATCTTAGCAGAACGGAAGCTCCAAGGGCCTTTTCGTTCTCTTTATACGTTTATCCGAAGAATGGACACAAAAAAAATCGGCAAAAAAGTTATAGAGCATCTCATTGAAGCAGGGTGTTTTGATTTTACCAACTGGACGCGCATGGCGCTTTTGGCGAGTGTAGACAAAATGTTTGCTGCCGTATCGCGAGAACAAAAAGAAACAGCTCGAGGAATTATTGATTTTCTGTCGATGCGGGATGGTGGTAAAGAATTCGAAGTTCCCCCTCTGCTTACGCAAGAACTTTCCAAACAGCAAAAACTAAAAAGAGAATACGAGCTTTTAGGGTTTTACTTGCATGGGCACCCCCTCGACGACTATCGCTCTATGTTCTCTCGGCTTTCCTGCTGTCCTTTTACAGACTTTGGCAAGTTGGCAAAAGGATCTGTGTGCCGTGCTGCTTTTATTATAGAAACCGTTTCTGTGAAGATTTCGGCAAAATCTCAAAAAAAGTTTGCTATTTTAACGATTAGCGATGGAGTGGATCGTTATGAACTTCCGGTTTGGGCGGACCTGTATGAGGAAAAACATGCAATCCTTGTAGAAAATCAACTGATCTATGCGGTATTGTTGATAGACAAGGAGCTGAGCGATACTAAGCTGCAGTGTAAGTGGCTTGCCGATTTAACGAAAGTAGATGAGAATATGCTAGCAGCTTGCGATATGGCTTATGAAAAGGCAAAAAACCAAGCGCGTCTTGCAGAAATGAAAGAAAAACAAATGTCCTCTATCAAGGAAAAAAAGAAAGAAGTGCCTGTAGAAAAATCTGAAAAAATTGTCAAAATATCTATAGATGCTGATCGAGTGCGCCTCTCTCAGATCTTAACTTTAAAACAGGCTTTTCGCTTCAGTAGTGGGAAGGTGCCGGTTCGAATTCTATTCCAATCGGGGGAAAAAACGATTGGCAGTTTGGATATCCCTGAGAACTGGGGCGTTGAATGGAATACCCATTTGCAATCAGCATTGGGGAAAATAGAATCGATTAAAAATTATCGGATCGATTGAAAGTGCATTGACGGGATTATAGCTATGCAGTACATTTCTCTGTGATTTTGGAGTAAAAAATGAAATATTCTCTATGCCTGTTGACAGCCTTTGCTTTGCTGATTCCTTCTTTTAGCCATGCTGCATATACGATCAAAGATGGTAAATTAATCAACACGCAGGAGCTTGCAACGCTCTCTGTCCAAGAGCATTATAGTTTAGCGTTAGACGCTTATCAAAAAAATAATTGGAGAGAACTAGTCCGTCAGAGCAGTATCGTCATTAAAAATTTTCCTTCGACTCCATTTGCTCTCGACGCCTACTTTTATTTAGGAGTCGGGTACTTTCATCTTCAAGAACTTGATTTTGCCAATAAGCAGTTCACTGCATACTTAAAAAAACAAACAGCGCCAAAGTTTTTCGAACAAGCGATTCAATATAAGTATTGGATTGCAGAGAAATATGAAAAAGGGGCGAAACGGCGTGTTTTAGGCATGGAAAGCATGCCCAAGTGGATGCCTGCACATGAAGAAGCTAAATTAATCTATGATGAAGTTGTCACGGCACTACCTCATCACGAGCTGGCAGTGCAGTCATTGTTTGGAAAGGCAACCTTGCAATTCATCGATGAAGACTATAAGGCCAGCATAGAGACGTACCAAACCTTGATCCGTAGATTCCCTAAGCATCCTCTTGCTTGTGAAAGCTATATCAGCATAGAAAAAGTGTATCTCACACAATGCCAGCAAGAATATGCAGATCCCGATTTTTTGGATCTAGCCGAGATCACCGTCCGCAAATTCCGGCAAGATTTTCCTAATGAGCCGAGAATAGGAGAAGCGGAAGCTCTCGTTTTGCAGATGAAAGAGGAGTATGCCAAAGATCTCTATGAAACTGCTCGATTTTACGAGAGGACCAAGAAAGCGAACGCCTCTGTTATTTACTATTCAAAAATCGTCTCCAAATATCCTGATACTCATACCGCAGAGCTTTCCAGAAAACGCCTTGCGGTGATTGAAGGAAAACAGAAGAAAGAGCGGTCTTCGTGAAGTATATAGGCATCTTGGCGCTTTTGCTTTCTTCCTGTGGATATCATGCTATGCAAGTATCACAAGAAGAAGAGGGGCATTCGATTTCCATTCCCTACATTCAAGGAGATAATCGTGCTATTTTGAATAATGAGCTAGTTCGACAGCTGAGTGAGTCGGGCCAGTTTTATTGTGTTCAAAATGGAGGCGACTTCGTATTGCAAGTGGTCTTAGCAGCCGATACTGAGGAGAGAATCGGGTATCGGTATGATCGAGACAATACCTCTGGTAAACTGGAAAAAAACCTTATCGGTGTAGAAAGCCGTCGGGGCCTTGTAGCGGAAGTGACTCTTTTAAATGCTCACACGGAGGAAAAAGTATTCGGGCCATGCATCGTAAAAGCCTCTGCTGACTTTGATTATTTTGATCCTGGCTCGCCAAGGGATCTTTCCTTTGTTAACCAAAAAGGGGTGCCGGAGTCTGTGCTGCAATTTTCTTTAGGGCAGCTCGATTCAGTAGAAGGAGCGCATGACGATGCTTCCGTTCCTGCTTATCGGCTTCTTTCTCAGAAAATTGTCTTAGGGATCATGAATCGGTTGCAGGAGATTCCTTAGCTTTTTTTCTTGTTAATTGCTGAAATAACCGCTTCCGTGTCAATCATTTCCGTAAGAAAATGCTGCAAAACTCTAAGAATATACCGAGGGGTGTTATACACTCCCGATGTTGTATAGACAATCTCCAGATGGAGCTTGGATTGGTGTATCGAAGCGATTAATATCAAGGTGCTCGGGATTTCTGTTTGTGTTTGGGGTACAATCCAAACGGCAAACTGCTCGTTAAAAAGAGTGACTTTATCGTTCGTTTCTACGACATGGAATTGTTGCGTTAGGGATTCGGGAGGAGAAGCATCCAAGCTGGACTGATTGAGCAATCCTAGTTCCTGTAAAAGCTGAAGGTTTACGGTAATCAGCCCATCAGGAACCCACGTCTGCAAGTTCTCTGTGAAGTCTTTGTAAGCTTCTTCTAACTGAATTGGATTCATCGTACGCCTTCCCTCTTTTGCGTTTTATTTCTCAACACCCCCCCTGCCGAGGGTGTCAACTAAAATCTTAATATTGATCAGTTTGGCTTTTTTTTTTAAAGATAATATCTCTAATACAGCTGAGATCCTTGCAGATTTGTAGGCAAATCGGGTACTCTTTTCTTCAAGGATGCAGTCTTAAGTAATTTAAAAAGAATGTTTTGTGATTTATATGCAAATTAAAAAAATTTTTTTTCTTCTGCTTGGTTTTTGCCCCGCTTTGGCGTTTGGAAAGCCGCTAGAATGTGATGTCTCAGCGCCAATTGCCATCTTGATCAATGCAGAAACCGGCAAAGTGCTATATGAAAAAAACGCGCACGCAAAAATTTATCCGGCAAGCACGACAAAGATCGCGACAGCGCTATTTGCTTTGCAACGAGGCCTTGAGGTGGATCAGAAAGTAGTCGCTTCTGCTGACGCTGTTGGAGCCGTTTCTCCTCAGGTAAGGAGATTAAGTGGAAAACACTATTCCTATAGGCTTGAGTTCGGAGGGACTCATATGGGGATCAAAGCCGGGGAGGAGCTGGATTTGCGTACCCTTTTATATGGATTGCTAGTCTCTTCCGGAAACGATGCAGCGAACGTGCTCGCAGAGAGTATTTCCGGATCGGTTCCTGTATTTATAAAAGAGATGGGAACCTTCTTAGCAGAAATTGGCTGCCAAGACACAAGCTTTCACAATCCCCATGGATTGCCCGACCCTCGTCACCAGACCACGGCACATGATATGGCTATCATCACCAGGTATGCATTACAGTTTCCTTTGTTTCGAGAGATTGTAAAGACAACGCGCTGTATACGCCCTCAAACCAATATGCAGCCAGAAAGTTATCTAGTACAAACAAACGCATTGTTAAAACCGGGGAAGTATTTTTATCCTCATGCCATTGGTGTAAAGACAGGGTATATTGTAAGTTCCGGATATAACCTTGTTGCGGCAGCAAAGAACGAAGACCGCTGCCTTATTGCTGCAGTTTTCTATTGCGGCGACTCGGCCCAAAGATACCGCAGTGCTGTGCAGCTATTCGAAGCGGCTTTCCAAGAGCAAAAAAAAACAAGGACATTGTTTTCCAAAGAACATGATCTTCTGCACCGCAATATAGAAGGAGGTCAAACCGGTCTGATAGGCCAGTTGGAACAAGATGTAGTCGTCTCTTATTATCCTTCAGAAGAAACGTCATACGAGACAAATATCGATTGGGAAATGCTATCTTTACCGATCGAGGCCGGCCAAAAAATAGGGAATATGTCAATTTTAGATGCAGATCAGCGTTTGCAGGCAAGAGTTCCTATTGTTGCCATGAAGAGAGTTGAGCCTACTTGGTCTTATCGAATGGGGAATATGATCTCTCAGCATCAGGTCAAAAAGAGCTTAGGAGTGATTCTTGCATGTAGCTCTCTTGGAGGTGCCTTTTGCTTCTATAGAAAGGTTCAACGGAGGTGTAAGTAGAGAGTAATCCATTGTTCTAAAGAGATTTGCTCGGGGCGAATCTGCGGGTCGATATGCAGTAGGGCGCATGCTTCCTCTATTTTTTCTAGAGGATAGGCTGTTTTCAGCGAGGAGCGGATCATCTTTCTTCTTTGCTGAAATGCCTTTCTTACAAGAGCAAAAAAACATTCTGGTTCAGGGATCTCTGGTGGCAGCTTTGGACAGAGGCGCACTACGGCAGATTGTACGGAAGGCTTTGGATAAAAACAATTGGCATCTACGGTAAATCCGTAAAAGATCGATGTATAAAATTGAAGAAAGACCGTAAAGCTGCTGTAGTCTTTAGTGCCTTTTTCAGCAACAAGACGGTCAGCTACTTCTTTTTGGATCATCACGACAATATCGGATAAAAAAGAATGCATTGGAACGAGTTTTGCCAAGATAGGAGTAGTGATATGGTATGGAAGATTGGCTACCACCTTTATTTTTTGTCCGGGCTTTCTTTCTTTTTTTAGAATCTCTTCTAAATCGAGCTCAAGAAAATCTTCTGCATAGATGGTAAGGCGCCGGGAAGAGAGTTGGAAGCGTTCTAGAAGGTGGGCGAGTTTTCTGTCTTTTTCTACGGCGATGACTTGGCATCCTGTCTCTAGAAGGCCTTCTGTTAAGGCTCCGGGTCCCGGGCCAATTTCTACGATGAGGTCTTGCTCTTTTACTTCAGCTAGCTCAATGATCTTTCTAACAATATTGCTGTCGATCAAAAAATTTTGAGAAGACTGTTTATGCGCGTGGATATCGTTTTCAGAGAGAAACTTCTGGAGCGTAGAGGGGTGGCTGATCTTCATCGCAAAGCAAAAGGCTGGAATTCTGAGGGGATATTTTCCTCTAGGCTCTTTGCATCAAAACCATAACGCTCTCGCAGCTTTTGGATGTAGAGCTTCGACTCGGTTTCGATAGCATCTTGTAAGAGATCTTCCTGTAGTTTTTCAGAGATAGATCGGAATGCAGGAGGATTTGTTTTTACATAATTTTTAAGGTAAAAGATCCGAAATACAGAATTTTGGTCATGGCGACTCATCTGCTTCAAAGGTTCGCTGATCGAATTAATGACAAGGTGTTCCAGTGCTTGCTTATGGGATTTTGAGATAGTCTTGCTGTCTGTTTTATATTCTTCTGACAAAGAAACGGAAACAGCAGGGGGTTCTTCTGCTGGGGTCTCTTCTTGCAGCTGCTTTACTATGTCTGACAATTGAGAAGGGAATTGCTTCAAGAGAGAATAGGCTTTGTCTGCAACAGCCTGCCCTAGAGCTTCGTTTTGTGAACGGATAGAAAGAACTTGGTATACCCATTCTTCTTTTGACGGATTTTTTTTGCAATATTCCAGGTAAGCACGTTTGATTTCCTGTGGATTTACATTCTGCAAAGCTTTGGAATGGACTCGATACCAAGTCATTTTCTGGACTACCAGTTCAGAATGGATCATCTTTCGAGCTTCCTCATATGACAGATTGAGGCTATCTAAAGAGCTCATCAGGTTAGGACCGAATTTTTCTAGCAGTGTTTCGCGCACTTCTGCATCATTGACCTTCAATTCCAGCTTTTCCGCATCCGCTAAAATGAGTTCATGGTCGACCATCTGTAAAAGCACTTCCTTCCACTGGGAGGAATAATACTGATATTTTGCTACATTCGAGTTGGCATATTGAGGATAGTAACGATTGAGAAATACGTCCATATTCTTGACAAGGTCGAGCACGGAAATTGTCTTATCGCCTACCTTAGCCAGAATTCGGTTTTGGATAATCAGCCTTTGTTCTCCAGGAGAAGAGGGCAGATCCCCATAGGATAATGCAGAACAGAAGAACAAGAGAGGGAGAAAGAGTCGCTTATACATGGTGTACGTGGTTGCTTTAGATTGGATGCGATTATACCAAAGAAAGGTTTTCCTCCAATGATGATTTTAAGATAGCCTAAGAGATTTCCTGGTATTTATCGCGCAAGACAGCTCATAAGCCATTGAACTGAAGATCCTTGTCTTATAGTGGGATAAAGAAGGCCTGTATAGACAAATTATTTAAATAATGAGCTCTTGCATAGAGAACTTCAGAATTAAGACCTGCAGATGGATGGCATAGACCAGATCTCCCCTGATGTTTTCGTATTTGAGTCTAACGATACAGTTCCATCATGGAAAAGTAATCTTATAGAATAGAGAGGAGGCTCTGCCCTCGGGATAAGTATTCAGATAGTCATAAGTTTTTCAAAGCATGGTTCCCTAAAGAAAGTTGGCGAAAAACCTGTCAAGTATTGCAAAATGAAGTAGAATGAATATTGGATAGGTGTTCAGTCAACCGAAGGTTTTCGGAGCTTTGACTTTCTCATATTTTTCACAAAAAGTTGTCCAACTATATCCGACCACTTTAGAGGACCTCTATGAAAAACTCCTTAATGATAGGTTTTCTTTTCTGTGCGCCCATGAGCATTAAAGCTCAAGAGCCTGTTTACTTTATCCATGGTTTCTTGAGAAGCTCATCTTCATTGAAGAAAATGGCAAAAACCTTTCAAAAACAGGATTATGAAACTCACTTATGGGATTACCCAAGTTCAAGCCAAACAATAGAAGAACATTCTCAGCTTTTGGTAACAGAGTTACAAAAATGCGTGCAGCATCATAAAGGAGAGCCTATTCATTTTGTAACACATAGCTTAGGTGGAATTATTCTAAGAGCCGCCCTCAATCATCCAGATTGTCCCGAGGAGGCTAAAATCGGCCGAGCCGTGCTTCTTGCGCCTCCTAACCAGGGCAGTAGTTTTGCAAGGTTTTTAAATCGATTCAAATTAATAAGAAAAATTCTTGGAAACAAAAGTGGCCAGCAACTCTTAACAACCGACACTTTTGATTATTTAGGGCAATTTCCAGAAAAGCTAGATGTGCTGATCATCTCAGGTGCTTTTGGCTATAATCCCATAATTAAAGAGAAAAATGATGGTAAAGTTGGTGTATCGGAAACTATCATAAAAACACCACATAAACGGATTACCGTTTCATGTGGCCATTCCTGGATAATGTGTTCTAGCAAGGTTATCAAATACAGTTTAGACTTCGTATCAAAAAATGATTGAGGTTATTGTTTTAAGTTCGGCCACTTTGTCTGTAAACAAGGCTGCTCTACAACTGCTCCAGAGGTTATAGAAAACTTAGGTGTGACCGAAATTAAAACAACAGACCATTTTCTTACTGCTATACGCATTCTATAACGACATGGCGATTTAACTAAAATTTTTTGACTCCGCTGTGCAGAAAATGATTGCCAGAATT
>CAMFIG010000029.1 GCA_945952445.1 uncultured Chlamydiae bacterium | reverse complement strand
TTCTCCCATCTACGGAGAGTTTGAACGGTCACACCTAAGATTCTAGCAGCTTCGCTGGCTTTTATAAATCTATTCATTTGAATATATAATACGGCATATGTATATATTTATGTAAGCAGTTAAAAGCCCCAATATGGAGGCAGGAGCCATAAAAACAAGAGTCTGCGAAATTAGAAGAATGCGCACATCTCTATGGAAGTGTCGAATGGAATCTTTTTCAAGATGTTCAGAAAAAACTTCCCATTAACACATTAAAAAAGAATACCTGCAAAGGTTCGAGATTACAGCAAGGCAGTTGCTTGCAGAGTATCTCTTGAAGGCAAGATATCCTCTATAAAAGCAGGTGGGCTCGTGAGAATCGAGAATCTAAAAGAAAAGATTTCTGACAAGTCAGCTTTTGAGGACTGCGTGGATGTGCTCGCAGTGATTACAGCCGCATGTGCATCCGATAGGAGATCCTAAATAGACTTGATATTGTTCTTTGGTGTCGTCCGGATTGGATACGGTGTAGAGCTTTGGGTCTACTTGCCGGATGACCCAAGAGTGGAAGTGCAGATCTTCATCTGTGATAAGCTCCTCAGAGATCTCTTCGATTTCTGGCCTTTCTAAAGGTCTGTGCATGGCTCGAGTGATTTGGCAATGAGGACAGTTACAATGGGGTTCTGGCTTAGGAAGGGCTTGAAGATCTTCTGTGCTAAGAGCTTGGGAAAAAGAGGTGATTTTATCGAGGACATCGGCAGGGAGGTTTGGGGCATCGTATTGCTGAGAATTGTGCTGGAGTAGGGGGCCGAATTGTTCCAGGACAGCGGAAGGGGGTGATGGGATGTTGATAGGAGGGACAGTTTTAATAGATCCGGCTTCGCTTTCGATGTATTTGGCATGGGCTGCAAAAATCGCGTCGACTACGAGTTGCTCTAATTGAGGGATTTCTATGATAGACCCTTCTAAAAGAGTAACAACCAAGCTATACAGAGATCCTTTTTTCTCAGATCTTAAAGAGGAGACGTTTTTCCAGGAGGTGGAGATATAAGGAGGAATGCAGAGTATTTTGTGGTTAATTTTCATAAGAAACCCTCTTGCTGCTTAACACCCTCTATTATACTCGATATGTAAGAGAGAGTCAACAAAATTAGCACTCTTGGCGATCGATTGCTTATATTGTTTGTAATGTGTTGTATATGAGTTATTTATAATTTCATAAAAAAAAGGTTGTGATCGATAAAGATTCTGATATGCTCGGGTTTTAGGGTGAAAAAAAGGAGTAGAAACGCATGGCTCGAAGAACATTTGTCATAGATACGAACGTCCTGTTGCATGATCCTGATGCGATACGTAAATTTAGAAATCACAATGTTGTTATTCCCTTGGGGGTTTTGGAGGAGCTCGATGGGATGAAAAGACAGTCCGATGAGCTGGGAAAGAATGCTAGGTATGTGATTCGGTATATTGATTCGTTAAAAGAAGTACAGCAAGGTAGCCTTCACTCAGGGGTGCCAATTGCAGATGGGATTGTGGTCCGTATCCACGTCGATACTAAGGCAGGGGAGAAAAAAGTATTCCCTTTGCCTTTAGATAGAAACACCAATAAAATTCTGCTTGCCGCTTTTCAAATTCGAGAAATGGGAGAAGATGTCGCTCTTGTCTCAAAAGACGTTGTCATGAGGGTGAAGGCAGAGGCGATCGGGATTGTCGCTGAGGATTACGAAAACCTCAAGGTCTCTTATGACAAGATTTACAAAGGCTACCGCAAGCTTGAGGTGCCGAAGCGAGAAATTGATTTATTTTATAAAGACGGATTTTTGCCGACTGAAATTGAAGATTTTGCTCCCAATGAATACTGCCTTTTGACTTCTCCGGAGCAGTCGTCTGCAATCTGCAAGTATAATCATTTGGAGAAGAGGTTGGAACCTCTGATTAAAGTGAGCCGTGATATTTGGGGTATTCACCCTTTAAATTTAGAGCAAAAATGCGCGCTCGACTTGCTGCTAAGGGATGACATTAAGTTGGTCTCTTTGGTGGGACAGGCGGGGACTGGTAAGACGGTTCTTGCTTTAGCAGCGGCTTTAAGAAAGGTGTTTGATGAGAGCGTCTATAGCCGTATCCTTGTCAGCCGGCCTATTATTCCTTTAGGTAAGGATATTGGGTATTTGCCTGGGACAAAAGAGGAGAAATTATTCCATTGGATGCAGCCGATCTATGATAACTTGGAGTTTTTGTGTCAGTCTACAAGCGGAGCGAGCAATGGGTCGGAGACGCAGAAGTGGATTATGGAAAGTAAAAAAATTGAAATGGAGGCTGTGACCTATATCCGAGGGCGCACGTTGCCGAAAATGTTTATTATTATCGATGAAGCGCAAAACCTGACTCCTCATGAAGTGAAGACGATTATTTCCAGGGCGGGGCAGGGGACGAAGGTGGTACTGACAGGAGATCCTACGCAGATAGATAATCCCTATTTGGATAAGGATTCCAATGCGCTCACGTTTATTGTTGGAAAATTTAGAGACCGTTCCATCTATGGGCATGTATTCTTAGAAAGAACAGAACGCTCGGAGCTGGCTGCTATTGCTGCCGATATCCTCTAAAAGAAAGCAGCCTTATTGGCTGCTTTTCCATTCATAGCCCACGTATCTTTCAGGATCATATCCAGGATGCATGTATCCGCATTTGACAAATCCCATTTTTGTATAAAATCTTTGGATGGGTTCATTGATCTTTCTAGAAATTGCAACAAGATGGTTGATATTGGGAAATCGATGATGCAATTGGTGTATTAGTTCACTTGCAATCCCATGCTTCCAATATTCCGGAGCTACAGCTAGTTGGCAAATGTACATTTGGTGAGGGATATTAGTCTCTTTGCATTGGATAAAGCCAATGACTTTTCCAGCTAGTTTAGCTGAGAGGATATAACCGTTTTTTTCTTGAAAATCTTTTCTTACATCTGCAAAGACTGCTTTTAAGAAGGTGAACTTATCCGCAACACCTAAGGCTGCCGGGGGGTATTTTTGATAAGCTTCCAAGGAAGCGCTCATAAAGACATTTTCTTCTCCTTCTAAGGAGGAGTGAGAGAGCCATTCTAAGTGGATCGTGTTTTTTTGTAGGTCGATGAATGTGAGGTCTGCTTTTCCTGGAAGCATCCAAGCCAGGCAGGCAAAAACGACAAGAAGAGTGCGCATTTTTAGTTTTTCTCCAAGAAGGCATAGATTGGCATGCATCGTATGCCTCCTTAGAAAACATCGCAAGGGATTTTAGTAGCGAACTTTTTTCTTTCTATCCCTTTTGAAGCTTGGACCTTCTTTTTTAGAGAATTTGCGGAAGCCTTTGGAAAATCGCTTCTCTTTGCTTTTTTTCTCTTGAAAATTGTCTTCGTGAGTGCCGATTTGTTCTGGACCCTCGATCGATTTTTGAGAAAGAATCCAAGAGAGGAGCTTGCGGTTCATCAGTTCCAAATCCATCGACATCATCAGCGTTTGGGCGATGTCATAGCTTTGAGGAGATGGCGTGTGCGTGAGGAGATCCTGCAACAGTCTTTTTGCGTGAGATTGTTGGATTTCTTGTTTGGTCGGGATTGTTTCTTTTTCAGCAGATCCGCCAGCTAGTTGTTGGTAGTGACGAAATTTTTTCAGTTCTTTCGGTGTAACTAAAGTAACGGCCTTCCCTTTTCTTCCGGCTCTGCCTGTTCTTCCGATGCGGTGGACATAGCTTTCTGGGTCGAACGGCAGGTGGTAATTGAGCACATGGCTGACATCGACGATGTTGAGGCCTCTTGCTGCAACGTCCGTGGCAACGAGGATCTGGATCTTGCCGCTGCGGAAATTATAAATCACCTGTTCCCTTTGGTTTTGTTCCATGTCTCCGTGGAGTCCGCTAGCGAAATGCCCTCGGAGCGTCAAGACCTGTGTCAAACGGTCTACTTCTTTTTTAGTTTTGCAAAAAATAATAGACTTGGAGAGTTCTTTCGTTTCAAAAAGGCGGATAATTGCATCATCTCTTTCATGATCTTGGATAATGCAGTAGCTTTGAAGAATGTCTCGGTTGGAAGTCTGTTCTTGAGAGGATTGGATTAAAACGGGGTTCTGCAGAATTTTTTGAGCTAGAGATCGGATGGCAGGAGGCATTGTTGCAGAAAAGAGCAGGGTTTGCCGTTTTTTGGGGAGGAATTCGAAGATCGCTTGGATGTCTTCTAAAAATCCCATGTCGAGCATTTCATCAGCTTCATCGACAACCACCATGGAAGGATGGAAGTTTTCTAGTTTTCTTGATTGTAAGAGATCGAGAAGCCTGCCTGGTGTTGCTACAACCACTTGCACGCCTTTTTTAATGGATTGTATTTGGTGAACGAAAGACTTGCCGCCATAAATAGTGGCTACCTTTACGTGTGTTTTTCTGCCAAGTCTTGAAACTTCATCGCTGACTTGGGATGCGAGCTCTCTTGTAGGTGTGATCACGAGAACTTCTACGCCGCCTGTATTTTTTAACAGATGTAAACAAGGAAGTGCAAAGGCTGCGGTTTTCCCTGTGCCGGTTTGAGCTTGCCCGATTACATCATGGCCTGAAAGAATTAATGGGATCCCTGAAGCTTGGATTGGGCTAGGAGTTTTAAATCCTTCATTTTCTAGAGTTTGCAGTATTGACTCGTTAAGGCCGAGTGCTGCAAAAGTCGTTGCTTCTTGAGATTCTTTTTTAGAATGCATGGTTATTTCCTATACTTATAGTTTGTAAATGTTTCTTGACTTCCAGCGCTTAAACTATAAACAAGAGGACGCAACGCATTACGGCCATAGAGAAAACGAAGTAGAGAGCCAAATTCAGCAAGGAGCATATCATTTCAGCAAGAAGAAAGCAATGGAATCGGATGTTTTTTTAAAGCAACGGTTTTACCTTTAAAAGTGAATCTGATAGACTTTCCTCATGACTACGGTTTTATCTTTGCATTCATTATCAAAAGCTTATGGATCTCAAGAGCTTTTTTTCGATATTTCCTTTGCTATTTCAGAGGGAGATCGCATCGGTTTAGTAGGCCCCAATGGCTCGGGCAAATCCACTCTTCTAAAAATTTTAGTAGGCATGGAATTTGAAGATGAAGGGGAAATTTCTCGCAGACAGGGACTAAAGGTGGGTTATGCCCGTCAGTCTCCCGATTTTCCGGCAGATTCTTTAGAAAACATTTTACTTTTTGGCGTTCCTCCAGAAAAAAGAGACGAATGGGAAATCCGGGCGCGCACTTTGCTTGGCAAAGCCCAATTTTCTGATCCGCATCAAGACGCCTCTACTTTATCGGGAGGCAATAAGAAACGGCTCGAGATCATCCGTGCTATGATGAATGAACCTCATCTTCTATTGCTCGATGAGCCTACGAATCATCTGGACTTGGAGGGGATCTTGTGGTTGGAAAAATTCCTACTAAGAGATGTCCGCTCTTTCCTCATCGTAAGCCATGACCGGCGCTTTTTGCAAAATGTGACTAATAAAGTTATCGAATTGAACTCTTGCTATCCAGAAGGGATTTTTATTTGTGATGGGGGGATGCGAGATTTTGCTGAGAGAAAAGAATCTTTTTTAGAAGCGCAAGCGGAGAGAGAAAGGAGCCTTTCTTCCACAGTAAGAGAGGAGATGAAGTGGCTTAAAAGATCTCCAAAAGCTCGCACCACTAAGTCTAAATCCCGTGTAGATAAGACGTTGCAATTGGCAGAAGAGCTGTCTTTCTTGCACAAAAGAAATCAAAAAAGTAAGGTGGCACTCGCTTTTACGGGAGCGGAAAGAGAGACTCGCAACCTAATTGTAGCCAAGAATCTAACAAAATCTTTTGCGGGGAAAATCCTGTTTCGCGGAATCGACTTAAAGCTTTCTCCTGGAACCCGTCTTGGCATTGTAGGGAAAAATGGGAGTGGCAAAACTACGCTTCTAAAAATTTTAGCAGGAATAGAAAAACAAGATTTGGGCACGGTGAAATATGCGCAAGACTTGAGGATTGTCTATTTCGATCAGCATAGGGAAACGCTCCCATTGCATGTCACCTTAAAAGAAGCGCTTTCTCCTTCCGGCGATTTTGTCCAGTATAGAGGACAGAGCATCCATGTAAACGGATGGGCGAAAAAGTTTTTATTTTCAGCAGACCGCCTCAATCTCCCTCTTCATTGTCTATCCGGAGGGGAAAGAGCCCGTATTCTTTTGGCTCGTCTGATGTTGGAGCCTGCAGATGTTCTTTTTCTGGATGAGCCAACTAATGATTTGGATATCCCAACCTTAGAAGTGATAGAGGAGAGCCTGTTTGAGTTTCCCGGCGCTGTTGTTTTAATTACCCACGATCGCTGTCTTATGGATAAGGTCTGCAATCAGATCTTGGGTCTTGGTGTGGAACAGGAGTCTCAGATCTTTTCTGATTACAGCCAATGGGAAAGAGCTTCCCTTCTTTCTTCAAAAAAAGAAAATGTACAGACGAAGATGCCGGCAGCTCCTCTTCCTGTGAAAAAACAGCATAAACTTTCTTATCTTGAGCAAAAAGAGCTCGACGGCATGGAGGAAAAGATCTTAGAAGTCGAAAATCAGATGGCTGAATTGCAGAAAGTTTTATATGAACAGGGGCCGACCGAGCAGCTAGATCTCTATCGTCAGCTAGCGGAGTTGCAGGCAAAACAGGAGTTTTTATTTGAAAGGTGGCAAACCCTTTTAAATAAAACCATCCCAGTGGTTATGGATAAAGACTAATTTCAAAGAAAAAAGCAACAGTTCACATATCCTTACACATTGTACAATGAAAGCCGAACTCATAGAGGAAAGTTCTGTTATGGGAAGACTCCAATACAGATGTTTGATGAGTGAAAACAGCTTGTTTGTGACAAGAAACTAGGAAATCTGACGACCTCTGAAATTGTCAGGTGACTGTCAATTCAAGGTTAAAGGTTAATTTCCGATGTGCCATGAGGAAGAATCATGTTCTCTAATTTCATCCTCCTTAGCGCATTTCATTGCCAGCAGCCTTGCTTCTTCTAATATTTTAAAAAAACCATCTAAAGAGAAAACTCTTTTAGGAAACCCTTCTTGAGAAGAAATAATTTCAATTTCCATTTTATCTATGCCTTTCTCATAATTGACCTCAGCAATTACCTGGTCATCGTAACAAACGAGAATAACCATTCCTTCAAGATCAATGTCTCCTAAAATCTTCGTGCAAAAACCTTTATTTATGACCATGCTCAATGAATCCCCTGAAAGTTCCATCCTCTCTAAAATATGCTCCTCTGCCATTTTGTGAATAGATTTCTATTCCTCCTCTGTTATTTTTTAAAATAGTTCTTTTGGGATCATTCAAAATCTCTCCTTATGTTCCAGTATAATTCCGGAAAAGAATAAGAAAACTCAAGACGACAAAATACCTTTTGCAGTATCCTTTACAAAAAGTTTGCAATAGAGATGTACAATGAAAAAAAATAGTATTATTTTCAGTACGGGATTTGCTCTCTTTTCCATGTTTTTTGGATCGGGCAATCTTGTGTTCCCTCTTGTCGTTGGACAGCAGAGCGAAGGACATTTTCTTTTAGGGTCTTTAGGAATCCTATTAACGGGCGTCTTAGTGCCATTTTTAGGAGCGCTAGGAATTCTTCTCTATGAGGGGAGTACCCACGCATTTTTCCGTAACTTTGGGAAAGTGGGCACATTTATCTTCTGTTTATGTGCGCTGGCTTTGATGGGGCCTTTTGGCGTGTTAGCGCGTTGTCTTACTGTCGCGCATGGTGCTGTGCAGCTTCTATTGCCAAGCATCCCTCTAGTGGTCACAAGCTTTGTCATCTGTGTTGCCATCTATATGCTCACGGTGAATAAAAGCAAAATCGTCCCTGCTTTAGGAGCTATTCTGACGCCTGTTTTATTAATAGCTCTTGCTGCGATTGCATTTTTTGCGTTCAAAGGGCATGCATGGCCTGTAGCGGAAAGACCAGAGGGATGGACTGCTTTTAAGAATGGATTTTTCCAAGGGTACCAAACAATGGATCTCTTGGCGGCTTTTTTCTTTTCTACTTTTGTGATTTATCATTTGCGTGACGTTCTAGTCCAAAAAGGAAGGCCTGTTTCCGATTCTTTAAAGGTTTTTTTTCAGTCTTCCTTAATAGGAGCAGGCCTTCTAGCTGCTGTCTATTTTGTTCTGGTGTTACTGGGTAGCATTTATGGAGGCGAGCTTCATAGTGTGCCGCCCCAAGAAATGCTGGGAGCGATTGCCCTAGCGTCTTTGGGATCGATGGCAGCTCCCTGCGTTTGCATAGCAATCTTGCTCGCTTGTTTGACTACAGCGATTGTTCTCGCTTCTCTGTTTGCAGAGTTTCTTCAGAAAGAAGTTCTTTTAGGGAAAATAGGCAATAAACAATCTCTTTTGATTACTTTAATGATCGGTTATGCAGTGTCTACCTTAGAGTTTGCTGGAATAGCTAAGTTTCTAGGGCCTGTTCTCGAAATTGTCTATCCGGCACTTATTATGCATACGATTGTCAATATAGCTCATAAACGCTGGGGTTTTCGCTCTACCCATTGGCCTGCGACGTTGACTTTTGCAGCTAAACTCTGTTTTCTCTAAGAACAAAGAGCCGCTATTCTAAGCGGCTCTTGTAGATATTCTAGATCCATGATAAGAAAGAGATATCTTTTTAGATCTCGAGAGATATGTCTAACTTGCAAAATTTCTGGCGTTTTTCCGCGGAAGATCTTCTTAAGCTCCTTAGAACAAGTGTCAATGGACTCACTGACAGGGAAGTTTGCAGGCGTTCTACTACAAGAAAGAATCATAGGTTAAATACAACAAAAGCGCAGAATCCTTTTTTTCTTCTTTTATTCCAGTTCAATACACCCCTTATCTACTTGTTGCTCTCTGCAGTTCTCTTATCTTTGTTTTTTCGTGAACGCACGGATGCAATGATTATTTTGACGATCCTTTTAGGTAGCGGAATTCTTAGTTTCTATCAGGAAAGAAAAGCGGCTTGTGCTGTAAGAGATCTTCTCAACATAGTAAAAACCAAGACCTGGGTGATCAGATCTAGCATCCGGCAAGAGGTGGATAGCTATGATGTGGTCCCCGGCGACATCGTCTTTTTGAGTGCAGGAGATCGCATTCCTGCCGATTGCTATTTGTTGGAAGCAAAAGAACTGCATGTCGATGAATCGATTCTTACCGGAGAGACGTTCCCTGCAGAAAAAATCCCCGGGATTGTTAAAAAAGATGAGAGGTTATCAGAAAGAACAAATACCTTGTTTATGGGCACTCACGTTGTCAGTGGCTCTGCGACTGCGGTTGTAGTTCATACAGGCAAAGAGACAGAGTTTGGACAAATCTCAGAGAAGCTTTCCTATCGATCTAAAGAAAATTCTTTTGAGTTTGGCGTGCGTCGGTTTGGCTATTTTCTTCTGGAAATTACTCTCATGCTGGTGCTGCTAATTTTCATATTCAATATGTACTTTGGCAGAACATTTATAGAATCTCTTCTTTTTGCTCTTGCTTTGGCAGTAGGGCTTACGCCGCAGCTTCTGCCAGCAATCATTAGCATCAACTTGTCTTTAGGTGCCAAACAGATGGCTAAAGAGAAAGTAATAGTAAAAAAGCTTGCTGCGATTGAAAATTTTGGGGGTATGGATCTTCTATGTGTTGATAAAACAGGGACCCTGACTGAAGGGAAAATGGGGCTAACCAAAGCGGTCAATATGCAAGGGTTAGAAGATGCTAAAGTTGCTTTTTGGGGATACCTCAACGCCTTTTTTCAGTCAGGATATACAAATCCTATAGACGAAGCGCTCTTAAAGATCGATGCAATCAATATCTCTAGTTGGCATAAACTCGATGAAATCCCTTTCGACTTTATTCGAAAAAGGCTGAGTGTTCTTGTGGCTTCGGAAGAGGGAGAGTGGATGATCACTAAGGGAGCTTTTCCTCAGATGCTTGAGGTGTGCCGGGATGTAGAAGGAGCAGAAGCTCTTTTTTCAGAATATATGGAACAAGGATATAGGGTCATTGCCATAGCTGTGAAAAGGATGCATGGAGCTTCTCTAATCCGAAGAGAAGACGAGAAAGAGATGTCCCTTTTGGGATTCCTTTTATTCTCAGATCCTCCAAAAGAAAACATCGTCCAGACGATCGATGAACTGAAACAACTTGGTATTAAGTTGAAGATGATTACGGGAGACCACCGACTTGCTGCCGTGCACTTTGCCAAGATCCTGGGTATTCCTGCCGATGAAATCGTCTTAGGATCTGATCTGCATAAGATCAGCGATACTGCCTTGCTGCATCTGGTGGGAAAGACAACCATTTTTGCTGAAGTAGAGCCAAACCAAAAAGAAAGGATCATTTTAACCTTAAGAAAAAGAGGGCATGTTGTTGGGTTTTTAGGAGACGGCATCAATGATGTCACAGCCTTGCATGCAGCCGACGTCAGCATATCGGTCAACATGGCTGTAGACATTGCAAAAGAGGCATCTGATATCATTTTATTAGATAAAGATCTTTCCGTATTAAAAACCGGAGTCATCGGAGGAAGAAGGACTTTTGCAAATACGATCAAATACATTTTTATGGCAACAAGCGCTAACTTCGGAAATATGTTCAGTATGGCTGGGGCCTCGTTATTCCTTCCTTTTTTGCCTCTTTTGCCAAAGCAGATCCTACTTACAAACCTCATGACAGACTTCCCAGAAATGACCATCGCTACAGATAGAGTGGATGCAGAGATGTTAAAAAAGCCTTTGAGATGGGATCTTTTTGCGATTCGGCGGTTCATGTTGGTATTCGGCTTGGTAAGCTCAGTCTTCGACTATATCACTTTTCTAGGTCTGCTCTTTATATTCCATGCGCCTATGGCAGCATTTCGTACCGCTTGGTTCGTAGAGTCTGTCTTGTCCGCAACGGCGATTGTTTTAGTGATACGCACCATGAAGCCTTTCTTTAGAAGCAAACCTAGCAAGTATCTTGCTATGACAGTTTTTTGTGTGATATTTGCTGCTTCTATTTTGCCTTTTACCCCTCTTGCATTGATGCTCGGATTGGAGGCATTAAGCGCGCCCTACTTTGTATTCATAGGTAGCGTCTTAATTGCCTACATCTTCAGTGTAGAGTGTATAAAACGTTGGTTTTATTCTGTGCATAAGAAACCTTTTTCTAGGTAGAATTCGAATTATTTATATTAACTATCTTTTATTCGTTATTAAATTATATTTGTTTGTGTTTTATATCCATATTCTATAATATTATTATTTTTCTATATGAAAAAGGTTTATAATGATGAGTGTAGTTAGAGGATCTGCCTCGGGAGAAGATGCTAGCTTGGTAGCTAGTACAAGTGGGTTTGATCTTACAACCTCCGATCCATTTGCATCTGTAAGAAGATTTTTTCAAGAACATTCCCAAGAAGAATGGCTCAATAAAGGTTTGAGCTTTCAGGAGGGAACCGTTTTTACAGTAGAAGGGACCGGTGATGTAGAGGAGAAGATCCATTCCATTATGCAAAGGGCCTTACAGCAATGTCCTAAGCGCTCTGAGCAATTGCAATTTTGGAAAGCTACAGAGCCGCTCATGAGAAAACTGAATATCGAAGAGCCGAGTATAGAGCTAATTCTGGAAGAAGGAGGCGCTGAGATAAGTTGCCGGTTGCCTCTGTCTTTTTGTGTGAAATCAGAGACTTTGTTTTCTATGTTGGCTGGTGAAACATTTTTAGAAGCTTCCACAGTCCCAGTCATCAGATTGCCGCAAGGAGTCTCAAGAGAAACTTTCGATCTATATTTAGATGTTGTCAGTAAAGAAGGGTTTTCGATTTTAAGTAATTACAGCCTTACTGCAAAGGAGATCGCTTCTCTAACATCTTTATGGCTATATTTTGGATTAGATAAAGACCTGGCAGTTTTAGATCAAAGCTTGCAAGAGCATCGTGTCTTTATCAAAGACCTAGAAAGTCAAGAGTCCTTGCAAACTGCAATCACAAACGTTCTGTCCTATGGATTGGGTTGTTATGAGCTATCTCTCATTGGTTGTTTTATTTCTTCTTATGTTGCCCTAGCTGCACAAAGAGGAATCCCTATTCGAGAAATCATAGAGACTTTGTCCTCTCTTAAAATCAATGATGAGCCGTTATCTTCGTATCGATGTCCTTGTGCCTTGGATTTCTTTGGAGAGCACTTGTTAGATGCGGACCTCGAGGATCTAAGTCGTATTTTACCTCAAGTAGAATCTTTAAATTTAAGCAGGTACAAGTGCCTTAGCAAAATCCCTATTCTCTGGACAGAATCATTGCGGCGTCTTGATATATCTAAAAGTGGATTTGTCGATATTGCGCAGCTTTCTGCGTTCCATTCTTTGCAGTTTTTAGATGTTTCTAACTCATGGGTACGCAATTTACCGGCTGGCTTGGAAAACCTAAAAAAATTAGTAGCGCGCTCATGTATAGCTCTAACAGATTTTTCATCTCTTGGGGGATATCATTCGCTCCGGAAGTTGTATATTACAGATTCTTCTATCGAAAGATTCCCTGCCGGCTTAAAGAATTTAGAAGAACTGCATGTTACCTATTGTCGTAATCTTAGAGATATTTCAGCATTAGACGGCTCTCTTTCTTTGAAATCTTTGCATATTTCTTTTGATCAGATCACAAAGCTCCCGGTATTAAAAAATTTGGAAGAACTGGATGTTATAAGTAAACATCTTAACGACATTTCAGCGTTAGATGCATCGACCTCTTTGAGATCTTTGCATATTGCTGATGCACAGATCACAAGACTTCCGCTGTGGTTATGGAATCTAAAAGAGTTGCATCTTATTTCTTGCGAACACCTGACTGAGATTGTTTTGCCAGGAGAAAACCATCCCTTAAAAGAATTGCATATCGAAAAGTGCAAAGTGGCAGCATTGCCAACGAACTTACGTAATCTAGAAGCTCTAAGTATCAATAATTGCATCTTCACAGATATTCCCATAGAATGTAGGCCTTCAAAAAGATTGAGTATTGCACGGATATCCTTTACGGAAATTCCAATAGATTGGATACGTCCTAGTTTAGAGGAATTCGAAGCACGTGCTTGCCCTAATCTTAGAGATATTTCAGCTCTTTCCGGATGCCGCTTTCTGAAAAAATTAAGGGTGTCTCAATCTCTTATTGCAAGGCTTCCTATGGGTTTAAATAGTCTAGAAGAACTGGAAGTTTGGGGGTGCAAAGAACTCATTGACTTTTCCCCTTTAGCAAGGCATCCTGCGTTAAAAGTATTCGTGGTTTGGAATTCTTCGATAGCAGGAATTCCTGCAGAATTAAGTATGTTAGAAGAGCTTATTGTCCGCAATTGCACAGATCTCAGAGATGTTTCCAGTTTAAAAAACAGCCCTTTCTTAAAATTCTTAGACGTTACCGACTCTTCTGTGAGAAAATTGCCTATCAATCTAATGCAACTGGAATGTTTGCGCGTTGCTGGCTGTAAAGACATCTCGGATGATGCGATTTCTGCTTTAGCAGGGTCTTCTTCTCTAAAAACCTTAGATATTTCCGGAACAAAAGTGACAGCGATCCCTCATGGACTGAAAAGTCTTGGGAAGTTATTTGCTAGACAGTGCAGAGATCTTACAGATATCTCCTCATTAGAAGGGTCTAGAGCCTTACAAAGCTTGTGCTTTTCTGAAACCAGAATCTTAGCAATTCCTCCCGGCCTACATAATTTAGTGGAGTTAGATGCTACCAACTCTGCAAATTTTCAAGACATTTCTAGTCTTGCAGGATTGCGGTTATTAATAGCTTTGGATATTTCAGGTACGAAGGTAGCAGCGATTCCGCCGGGATTAGAAAATCTTGAATTTTTTCGAGTAGATGTGGGAAACCCTTATCTTAAAGATGTTTTTCATTTAAAAGATTGTTGGACTCGAGATATGCGTTTCATGGTGCAATTGCCGAAGGTCTCGAAGGAATCCTTAGAGAACTTGCAGCTGTCAATGATTTCTGGAAGGATCTCTCGAGGAGTGCATAATCTATTGGTGGATGCTGTGTTGGAGGTTGTCTCTAGATCGCTTTGGAATCAGCTTTGTTGGGGATATTGGTTATTTCAAGGGATGCCAATCCCATTCGTTCAAGATCAATTGTTCGACGTCAATCGCAATAGAGATTTGCTCAGAAGGTGTGTGGATTGTTACATGCAGCATCGATCGCAATTCCTCTCCGAGAATGAGATTCTGGTATTGCAACAGCTCCCCGTCCATCTTGAGGAAGCAGCAGAGGATATTCAAGAGAGAAGAGCTATTATTCGGGGGCTTTCTGGCAACCCTGCTTTGATTTTTAAAAAGACTTTAGCACGAGCTCTTGGAATCAGTGAGAATGCTCTTGATGTTTATATGGAGGATAACCCAAATGATCCTCGGATTGACGAGGCAGCTCAAAACATTCTTAATGCACTTGTAGAGCGGGGGATTGTTGCAGACCCACAACCTTACTGGGAAAGCTTTAAGCAGGCGATGGGTTGTAGTGTTGAAAGAAGAAGGATATATCCGGTCGTGGGATTTGATTGGGATTGATACTGCTAGAAAAGGCGAACATGGTGATGGCAGTAGGGCTTTTTCCTTGTTTTGGCATAGTAGTGTTGGTGATACTCTTCTGCCTTATAGAAAAAAGAGGCAGGTCTGATTTCTGTAGCAACTGCATATCCTCTTTGAGATAGCTCTTCTTTTAGATGGAGAGCTAGATCTCTTTGTTCTTTCGTTAGATAGAAAATCACAGATCGGTATTGCGGCCCAATGTCAGGACCTTGCCGATTTACTTCTGAAGGATCGTGGATTTCAAAGAAGTGCCTTGCAATGGTCTCATAGGGAATAGCTCGAGGGTCGAAAATAACTTCGACAGTTTCAGCGTGGCCTGTCTGTCCGGTGCAGACTTCTTCGTATGTGGGATTGGTGAAAGATCCTCCCATATAGCCTACGCATGTCTTGATCACTCCTGGCAGTTGGGATATGAGATGCTCTACTCCCCAAAAACAGCCTCCTGCAAAATAGGCTCTCATAAGACCTTCTTGAATAGAGGCAGAGACAAACTGCAAAGAAAGAGAGTTTACGCAGTGTCTCACATTTTTCGAAGTGAGTCTTTCTCCTGTAAATATATGTCCAAGATGTCCTTGGCAATGTTTACATAAGATCTCTGTTCTTTGTCCATCTCTGTCTGGCTTTCTTTCGATGGCTCCTTCGATTTCGTCATCAAAGCTAGGCCAACCACAACCTGAAGAAAATTTCTGAGAAGAAAGGTAGAGTGGAGCATCGCATTGTTTACAGAGGTAGACTCCTTCTAAAGAACAAGTATTGTAACATCCAGTTTCGGGAGCTTCTGTATGCTTCTTTAAGATGATTTGTGCTTCTTCTTCGGACAGCTTTCTATATCTGTTCATTGTTGAACCTCGGAGGCTAAGGCCTGAAGGAAGGAGAAAGCCTCTTTTTTGAGTTCTTTCAGTGACCCTTGGTAATTGTTGCAGAGGATAGCAAATCCATATTCTTGGCCGGATTCTAATGTAAGATATCCGGCAATCGCAAATACATTGCTCATAGACCCTGTTTTTGCTCGTATAGTAGCTCCTGGAATAGCTGGCATAGATTGCAAGGTCCCTTTCTTAGAAGGCTCGGGAAGTGATGCATAGAATGTGGGATAGATGGGAGAGCTTCTGGCTTTTGCCAGCAGTAAGACAAGTCCCTTTGGGGTGATCAGATTTTGCCGAGCGAGGCCAGCTCCATCTTTTATTTGGGATGGGATCCCCCATTGGGCTAGCATCGATCCTACTTTCTGCGCTCCTAGAGCCGCTTGTCCAGATCCTATTGTTTTTAAGAGATGCTCCGCATAGAGGTTGATGCTTTGTTGATTCATCTCTTCTATGATTTGCTCAAGAGGTTTTGATCTGTGTTTGTGCAGGAGTTTCTGATGAGATGAAGAGGTGCTCTTTTCTCTTACGATAAAGACTCCCTTTGAAGGATGGAGGTGTTTTTCTAAAAGAGCTGCGCAAAATCGTGCGGGATCTGGCATCGCAGCTTTGATCGTAAAGGACTTTTTATCTAAAGGAATGGAACCTCGATAATACTGGATAGGCGAGTATTCCGAGGAAAATACGTAGGCGAGGTCTCCAGAGTTTGCAGCGCCTGTGATTACCTCGTTGTGGTATATAAGATCGGGGATCGGAGGGTCTATCTGGACTACGCGGGCAGGGTCTCCTTGTTTTTCCCCGGGTTGAAAGGTAATCCGGTAGGAGTTTTCTTGGATCGTCATCCCGCAGGCCCCGGCGCCGTAGTAGTTTCCTAGATCTTCAAAAAGCCAGTAGGGGGAAGCTAAAGCGGTTTCAAAGCAGCTGATATCGAGGAAAACCTTGCCTTCGATGGTTTGAATGCCATGCTGAGCAAGGTGGTGTTTCCATTCAGCTACAACATCGAGAGAAAGGGTAGGGTCTCCTGTTGCCACAATCCAAAGGTTTCCATGTAAAATCCCATTTTTATCGAGAGTTCCTTCATAAGATAGGTCTGTTGTATATACAAAGTCCTTGCCAAGTAGTTCTAAAGCGGCAATTGAAGTGGGAACTTTTTGGACAGAGGCAGGTGTGAAATATTGTTCCGAGTTAAGAGAGAAAATCTCTTGTTTATCATTAAGAGAGGCGACGTAGATGCCAAGGTGCATTCTTTGAAAAGGTTCGCTGCCGGAGAAAAAAAGAGATAGGTTTTCACAAACTGCTGACAGGTTTTGCAAGTAAAAAACGGCGATGAAAAAAAACTTGCCCATGATTTGTCTCCTTTGTGGATAGACAGAAAAGTAGCATGCTTTTTTGAATAAATCACGCAAAAAAAGAATGTTTAATGCGGTTGATTTGCTTTCCTTGACCTAAATAATCGTTTTGTTATAACCAGTAATATAATGACGCATGTTAATTTAAATAACAGGAACCGAAGTGAGTTTAAATATACAAAATACACTTATTTTAGAAGATGCGAAGGAAAAAGATTTACAGATAGCAGAGTGTGTGCGTTCTTGGGGAGGGTCGGCTTCCATTGCCCTTTTAGATCCTTCCTGCCGAATTTTTAAAATAGAAGGGATCCGTGGAATTATCGGGTATCGATTGGCTTTAGGATGTGCTGTAGTTTTTGGAGATCCTCTTTGCGCTGAAGAAGAGCAAGAAAAGCTAGCGTTAGCTTTTAAAGCGCATTGTGAGACTTTAGGTTGGGGAATGATCTATGTCACAGCATCTTTGAAATTTGCTGATATTGCCATGAAGTCGCTCTCAGGGTCTGTCATGGAGGCTGCAGAAGAACTGTTTTGTGACCCTTCCCATGATCCTCTAAGAGGCGCCAAGGGAAGGCTATTGCGAGGCAAGGTGCGTCAGGCTCTTCGCCATGGGCTTGTTATCGAAGAATACTTAGATCGGGATCCTCTTTTGGAAAAGCAGATCGAAGATGTAGGCGTCTCTTGGCTTGCTTCGAGAAAAGGCCCTCAGATCTATTTGGCAGATGTCCATCTTTTTCGTGAGCGTATAGGTAAACGATGGTTTTATGCAAAGAAAGGAGATGATATCTTAGGAGTTCTTTTGCTAAGCGAATTGCGAGCAAAGCGAGGATGGCTTGTGCAGCTTGTTATGGTGAAACCTGAAGCCCCCAATGGGACATCGGAGCTGCTTGTGACCAAAGTGATAGAATGTCTTAGAGAGGAAAACTGCCATTTTCTAGCCTTTGGTATCGCGCAAATAGAATCTTTAGGAGAAGTGATAGGTCTTGGAAAAGTTTCAACTTGGCTTGCGCGTTTTGTTTTTAAAACATCGAAAAAAGTTTTCTCTTTAGATGGCCGCAGGAAATACTGGCAAAAATTCCAGCCGTCAGCAGACCGCTCTTTGATTGTCTTTGGAACCCCTAAAATAGGGATAAGACAGATCATAGCTATGATGCGCGCTTTGAATGTAGGCATCTAAGCGATTCGGATGACAGCAGATCCTTTGATCTTCCCTTTTTTGAGGTCTTGCACGGCTATATTGAGCTCTTTGAAAGGATATACTGTGATCTGAGGATGGATGGATATATTGGATAGAAGGGAGAAAAATGCAGAGCTGTCTTGCCTTGTTAGATTTGCAATCGAGGCAATCGATTTTTCTCCCCACAAATCTTTATAAGCAAAAGAGGGGATCTCGCTCATGTGGATGCCTCCGCAAATACACCGGCCACCTTTTTTTAAGTTTTTCAAAGACAGGGGAACTAAATGCCCAACAGGAGCAAAGAGAATGGCCGCATCGAGCAGGAGAGGAGGGGAGTCAGAAGAGTTTCCTGCCCATACAGCTCCTATGTCTCTAGCAAACTCTTGTCCTTTTGTATCACCATCGCGTGTAAAAGCATAGACTTCTTTGCCTTCAGCTATTGCGATTTGCGTAAGGATATGGGCTGCGGCTCCAAAGCCATAGAGTCCTAGTGATTTTTCAGGAGAAGCTTTTTGGTAGGCTCGATATCCAATTAGACCGGCACAAAGAAGCGGCGCTATTTCTTCATCTGATAAGGAGAAGGGAAGAGGGATTGCGTAATCTTCTAGACAGGTTGTATACTCGGCAAATCCTCCAGGCTCATGGTATCCTGTAAAACGCGCTTTATCGCATAGGTTTTCTCTTCCCGTGATGCAATACTCGCATTGTCCGCAGGTTTTAGCAAGCCAAGGAATGCCCACGCGGTCTTTTTTTTGGAAGCGTGCTACCTCTTTGCCTATCTCTTCCACTTCGCCTACAATTTGATGGCCAAGAATCAGAGGAAAAAAGGGGGGAGTAAGATCCCCATCTATGATGTGAATGTCTGTCCTGCATAGAGCGCAGACTCTGACTTTGATCAGAATCTCATTGGGCCCGATTTGGGGTTTGGGGACTTCTTCTAAGACAAGAGGAAGGCCACTTTGCTTAAGAATCATCGCTTGCATAATACCGCATGATAGCAATACAAAATTCAATCCTATGTTGATCGGGTGCTGGTCATGCAGATGTATTTCATTTCCAGGTATTCATCAATCCCATATTTAGAGCCTTCTCTGCCAAGACCTGATTCTTTCACTCCGCCGAAAGGAGCGACTTCATTGGAAAAAAGTCCTCCATTGACGCTTACCATTCCAAAATCGAGCTGTTCTGCTACGTGCCAGATGCGGTCGGGATCTTGGCTGTAGAAATAAGAGGCAAGGCCATAGTTGGTAGCATTAGCAAGAGTGATGGCTTCTTCTTCTAAAGAAAAAGACATCAACGGAGCTACGGGGCCAAAGCTTTCTTCCTGCATGATTTGCATGGAAGGGGTTGTGCGATAGAGCACTGTAGGTTCGAAAAATGTGCCTCCTCGAGCATGGCGTTTCCCTCCGCAGGCAAGCTGAGCGCCTTTGGATAAAGCATCTTGGATGTGCCTTTCTATCTTATCCACGGCAGCTTCGTTGATTAGAGGTCCGATTTGAACTCCGGCTTCAAATCCATCGCCAATCTGTAAAGCAGAGACAGCGGCGGTGAGTTTTTTTACAAAAATGTCAAACACTGTTTCTTCAATAAAAATGCGATCTGCGCAGATGCAGGTCTGTCCCGAGTTGCGGAATTTAGAAGAGATCAGTCCTTGGACGGCGGCGTCGAGGTTGGCATCCGCAAAGACGATAAAAGGAGCACTCCCTCCGAGCTCTAAGGAGAGCTTTTTGACTGTCGATGCGCTTTTGGCCATTAACATCTTACCTACTTTTGTCGATCCGGTGAAAGTAAGTTTGCGAACTTGCGGGTGGGCGGTCATCTCTTCTCCGATAGCTGCAGGATCTCCCGTGAGGACGTTGAAAACGCCAGGAGGAATCCCCGCTTTCGATGCCAGTTCAGCCAAAGCAAGAGCAGTAAGGGGTGTTCCTTCGGCAGGTTTAACTAAAATCGTGCAGCCGGCTGCAAGAGCTGGGGCGCATTTGCGGGTGATCATAGCACAGGGGAAATTCCAAGGAGTAATGGCTGCTACGACACCGATAGGCTGTCGGATGACGAGAAGGTGTTGGTGCGGCACTGCAGAGGGGATGATGTCTCCGTAGATTCTCTTGGCTTCTTCAGCAAACCACTCCATGAAACTAGTTCCATAGCGAATTTCTCCTTGTGCTTCCAGAAAGGGCTTGCCCTGTTCTAATGTGATGAGCGCTGCGAGGTCTTCGATATGTTGTAGAATTAGATCATTCCATTTAAGTAAGAGAGAGCCTCTTTCTTTCGCTGTTTTTGCTCTCCAGGCAGGAAGAGCTTGGTCTGCAGATTCAATGGCTCTTTTAGTTTCTTGTCTTCCCATTTTGGGGACATGGGCTAGAAGAGCTCCTGTGCTGGGGTTATGCACTGGGAATGTTGTGCCATCATCGGCTAGAACCCATTGCCCATCGATATAACCCTTATTTCGGAAGAGGGGATTTTTCTCTACCTTCGTGCGATCCATGGAACTTCCTTGTTATAGTATAGAAAATAAGGCATGCTTTATGCTGCAGAGTACATTTTTATTTTTTTTGACACAAATTGTATTAGAAGGTTTGCGATGCTTCTGTGGATGCTTTGCTGTTTTTTGGGATCTGTTGTAGGAGGTTATTCTTCTTTGCGGATAGAAAATCTTCTTCCCAATCTGCTTGTAGCGCAAAAACTGGCAATAGAACCTGCTTTACCGGAAGATTTTGTCGCCCTAGCCCGTAGTGATTGGATATATTGGGGAAAAAAAGAGATCTTAGAAGAGTATTTCCTTGATCCGAAGATGCTTCAAGAGCCGATCTTGCGCGTTCAAATCACCCCAAATATGCGGCAAGATATCCCGGGGAAGCTCAATGCGCAGTACATTGAACCGATGCGGGTTCGTTGTGGGGAAGATTTAGAAATTATGTATGGGCAATGGGGCCCATATCCCTACTGTCGGATTGCTGGCATGCATAAAGGCAAAAAAATGAGGATGGCTTATGTGGGGATGAATGCAAAAAATGGGGCGGTGCTGCTTCTCCATCTCATCTCTCCCAAGCAAGAGGATCTGCTTGCAAATGAGCTTTGGGAATCCTTCTTTTCCAATACAAAGAGCTTAGAGGGGGATCTTTTCCTTAAAATCCACGGATGGCAGATGGAGAAAGGGTATACGACGGGTGATTTGGGAAGCTGCCGGATAGAGATGCGTGCTGAGAAGAGAATACGAGATGGAAAAGTAAGGCTTGCTTTTATCCCTGCAGGAGCTCAGCTTTCATTTGCCCTAAAAAAAATCTCTTGGGAGAAGGTGTCTCAGCAGTGGATTTTGATCGCAGAGGGAACATACCGCTTGCAATCTCTCAATCAATCCAACTACCATAGAATACCTATCTGCATCCAAGAAGTGGAAGAGTTTTCTTCTCTGCCCATGTGGAAGCAGCATATGTTCTATCATTATGTAGGTTCTTCATGGAATTCTTTTTCAAAGGGATCGTTTTAGGCTTTGCGATTGCAGCGCCCGTTGGCCCTATCGGGATCTTATGCATAAAAAGGACTCTGCAGTTTGGCAGGCTGTCTGGATTGTTTTCCGGAATAGGAGCTGCTGTTGCAGACGCTATCTATGCGGTGGTTGCCGCTTTTGGCTTGACCGCAGTGTCTGATGTTTTAATTGCATATAAGACTTGGATCCAAGGCTTTGGAGCGTTTTTTCTGGTTTACTTAGGAGTCAGGACGTTTCGAGCAAAGATACAAGATTCTTCAGTTATAGTTTCTCATTCGACGCTGATAGGAGACTTTCTTTCTACATTTGCTTTGACAATTACCAATCCCATGACGATCCTCTCTTTTGTAGCTGTATTTGCAGGCCTTGGATTTTCTGGATCAGCAGGAACTGGAGTTTCTCTTGTTTTGGGTGTTTTTGTAGGTTCTGTGGTCTGGTGGCTGCTCTTGAGTGAAGGGATTACATTCTTTCGAAAAAAGATAAGCCGTAATCTCATGTGGTGGATTAATCGGGCTGCAGGACTGCTGATGATCGGATTTGCCATCTTTTTTTTAGCGTGGAAAGGGGGATAAATATGTTTGGGCCCGATAAGAATGGTATTTTTCCCATCGAGGGATATACAAAGCTTGTCTTCCTTAAAAACTTCGTGAAAGCTTCTAATATCTTGGTAGGAGACTATACGTACTTCGATGATCGGCGTTATGGCCCCGAGTTTTTTGAAGAGTACAACGTTCTTTATAATTATGACTTCACAAAGGTTAAGCTCGTTATCGGTAAGTTTTGCGCCATTGCTGCGGAGACGAAATTCATGATGACAGGAGATCATAAGCTGGACGGGATCAGCACCTATCCATTTCCTATCTTTGGCAAGGGATGGGAGTCTGCTTATGAGATCCGCGACCTTCCCGTTAAGGGAGATATTTGCATTGGCAATGACGTCTGGTTTGGCTATGATTCCTTTGTGCGCGGTGGTGTGACGATCGGAGATGGAGCCATTATTGCAGCTCGAGCGGTCGTTGTAAAAGATGTGCCCCCCTATTCGATTGTCGCAGGAAATCCCGCAAGAGTGGTAAAAATGCGGTTTGATGAGAAAACAGTCGCCCGGCTTCTCCAAATTGCCTGGTGGGACTGGGAGATCGAAAAGATTACCCGTTGCCTTCCTTACATATGCCAGGCAGATGTAGACCGATTGGAAGCGGAAAGTTGATCCTTGCACAAAAAAAGATAAAATATGATATGCAGAAGACATGGCGAAAAAATACGATGAAAGCACAGTTCTGTCTTTAGATGCCTTGTCGCATATTCGATTGCGGTCCGGCATGTATATTGGAAGGTTGGGAGATGGCTCCCATCCTGACGATGGCATTTATATCATGCTGAAAGAAGTTGTCGACAATGCCATCGATGAATTTATCATGGGACATGGATCCAAAGTCGAAATTATCCTCGATAAAAAGACCTCTACAGTTTCTGTCAGAGATTGGGGTAGAGGCATACCTCTTGGCAAGGTGATCGAATGTGTCAGCCAAATTAACACAGGTGCTAAATATAATGATGATGTCTTCCAATTTTCCGTAGGACTCAATGGGGTTGGTACCAAAGCTGTCAACGCCCTTTCATCCCATTTCATCGTGCGTAGCGTCCGCGACGGTGCTTTTGTAGAAGCGCGGTTTGCCAAGGGAGTTTTGCAAGAACAAAAAAAGGGAAAGACTAAAGAGGAAAATGGCACATTTGTAGCCTTTACCCCTGATGTAGAGATTTTTAAGAAGTTCTCTTTTCATGAAGAGATGATTGTCAAGCGCCTTTGGCATTATGCCTATTTAAATACAGGACTTACCCTTTTCTTTAACGAAGAGAAGATCTATTCAGAACAGGGGTTGCTCGATCTTTTGCAAAGCGAAGTACAGGAAGATCGACTTTATGAACCGCTTCATTATCGAGGGAAAAACTTGGAGTTTGCTTTTCTCCATGCTTCCAGTTACGGGGAGACTTATTTTTCTTTTGTCAATGGGCAATATACGCAAGACGGCGGCACTCATCTGTCAGCCTTTAAAGAAGGTCTGTTGAAGGGCGTCAACGAATATGCAAAGAAGACATTCCAAGGAGTGGATGTGCGAGAGGGGATTGTGGGGGCTCTTCTTGTCAAAATCAAAGATCCTGTTTTTGAATCGCAGACGAAGAATAAATTATCGAATAATGAAATCCGAGCTCCCATTGTACAGGAAGTCAAAGATGCTGTGCAAAACCTTCTATATAAGAATGAAGAAATCGCTAAAAAGATCGTCGACAGAATACTTTTTAATGAAAAACTGCGTAAAGAACTTGCTGCTGTCAAAAAAGAAGCCAAGGAAAAACAAAGAAAAATTTCTTTTAAAATCCCGAAGTTGCGCGATTCAAAATACCATTTAGGAGATGGGTCAAAAGAAGGAGATGAGTCGATGATCTTTCTGACAGAAGGGGAGTCTGCATCTGCATCGATTGTAATGAGTCGTGATCCTTTAAGGCAGGCTGTATTTTCTTTGCGGGGAAAACCTTTGAATGTTCATGGAATGAAGTTAGACCAATTATACAAGAATGAAGAGATGTATAATTTGATGTCTGCTTTGAACATCGAAGAAGACATATCAAATCTTCGGTATGGCAAAGTCGTATTGGCTACCGATGCAGACGTCGACGGCATGCATATACGAAACCTGCTGATCACTTTTTTTCTTACCTATTTTGAAGGGCTGGTGTTAAATGGCCATCTGTATATTCTGGAAACGCCGCTCTTTAAAGTGAGAAACGCAGAAAAGACAATCTATTGCTATACAGAAGAAGAAAGAAATAGTGCAATCGCTTCTCTAAAAAGAGGGGTTGAAGTGACAAGATTTAAAGGTCTTGGAGAGATCTCTCCAGGTGAATTCCAGCAATTCATTAGCCAAGAAATCAGGCTATTGCCGGTCATTATCCAAAATCTATCCGATATCAAGCCTACTCTTGAGTTCTATATGGGAAAAAATACTCCGAACAGAAAAGCTTTTATTATGCAAAACTTGGTGAACGAAAATGGATGACTTAAAACAGCAGATGAAGGACCACTTCATCAAATATGCCTCTTATGTCATCTTAGATCGAGCCATTCCCAATGTAGTCGATGGATTGAAGCCGGTTCAAAGAAGGATCCTTGAAACGCTCTGGAGACTCAATGACGAAAAGCTCCACAAAGTAGCGAATGTCGTTGGACAAACAATGCAGCTCCATCCCCATGGAGATGCTCCTATTTATGAAGCTCTTGTCAATCTCGCTAATAAGGGTTTTTTGCTCGACACCCAGGGAAATTTCGGTAATATCTACACAGGAGATCCTTCAGCAGCTGCGCGGTATATAGAAACGCGCCTTTCTTTACTAGCCAGACAAACGCTATTTAACCCTGACATTACAGAAAAAACGCCTTCTTATGATGGCCGAAATCTGGAGCCTTGTGTTTTACCTGCAAAAATCCCGTTGCTGTTGATGCAAGGAGCGGAAGGGATTGCAGTAGGGATGGCGACTCATATTTTTCCTCATAACTTCCAAGAGTTGTTGGAAGCTGAGATCGCGTATCTTGAAGGGAAAAACTTTCGATTATATCCCGATTTCCCGACAGGGGGAATCATGGATAAAAGTTTGTACGATAAAGGCAGAGGCAAGGTCAAACTGCGAGCTAAGATTGAGATTAAAGATCCCAAAACTCTTGTTATACGAGAGATTTGCTACGGTACGACGACAGAAAGTTTAATCCGCTCTATCGATGAAGCTGCTAAGAAGGGAAAAATTAAAATCGAGTCGATCAATGACTATACGGCGCAGGCGGTGGAAATTGAGATTAAACTGCCGCGAGGCCAATATGCAGAGGAGTTGTTGGATGCTCTCTACGGGTTTACTGAATGTGAAGTTTCTTTGAACTCTCAAGTTATCGTTATTAAAGATAGTTTTCCCTGGGAAACCGACGTTCATGAGATTTTAGCTTATAATGCAACAAAGCTCGTGGAATTTTTGAAAAAAGAATTGGAAATAGAAAGAGATCGGCTTCTAGAGAGGATATTTTATAAAACTCTTGAGAGGATTTTTATAGAGAATAAAATCTACAAAAAAATTGAAACGATTAAAACTCTAGAAGGAATTCATGAAACTCTTCAATCTGCATTTCTGCCTTATCGCAAAAAGCTGCTGCGCGAACCTACCCAGGAAGACCGCAATCGTCTTCTTGAAATCCCAATACGGCGCATTTCCCGCTTTGATATAGACAAGAACCGAGAAGAGATTACTTCTTTGGAAGAAGCATTAGAAGGGGTGGAAAAGAATTTACGCAATGTTAAAAAATTTGCCATTCGCTATTTAAAAGATCTCATCGTGCAGTTTGGTGATATGTTTCCCAGAAAAACGAAGATCCGGGCCATTGAAGAGATCGATAGAAGGGCGATAGAAACAAAAGAAATCAAAGTAGGATTTGATTCTGCTTCGGGATTTATAGGAACGAAGGTAGCAGGAGATCTTAGTTTTACTTGTACAAATTTTGATAGGATCCTCGTCTGTTTTCAAGATGGAACATATAAAGTGATTGCAATTCCGGAAAAACAATATCTTGAAAAAGCTGCTTGGGTAGGCATAGCTGACAAGAAAACCATTCTTCATGCGATCTACAAAAACAAGAAGACAGGACAGGGCTGGGCAAAGCGGTTTATTGTAGATAAATTTATCTTAGAGAAAAGCTATCCTTATCTTGTAGAGGGGGAAGAATTTCTTATGATCTCTTCCGAGTCAGATCATTTAGTGGAGGTCCACTGTGCGGGAAAAGCGGGAGTCAAAAGTATCTTTTTAGATTGGAACGAAGTTCCTCTAAAAGCTGCACATACTCGGGGGATTCGGATTGCAGAAGAGAAAATTAAAAAAATCGTCTTCGCAACCCGAAAAAAAACAAGAAAAAAAACTTAGAGTTCTTTAATCCAAAATACCATTTTTTTTGGAGTTTCTTCTGTCTCTCCGATTTCCTGATAAGAAACCTCTCCAACCAGCTCGGGATGTTCTCGGTATCCTCGGCTTTCCCAAAAAGGCTTTAGAGGGCGGTAGTCGGTAGGTTTTTTAGGATCGTTTAGCGGTTTAAGAGCTGTATAGAAGCAGATATATTTATGCTGGTCTAGTTGCTTTACATGATCTTCTCGGTGTTCGAAGAATTTCTTGCCAATCCCTTGTCCTCGGTAGGATTTACGCAGCACCGACTCTCCAAAACAGAAATATTCTTGAGGATTGCGGCCTGCTTGTTTGAGAACATTTTGCAGGTTTTGCGACTCATAGATAAAAGGAAACCCCGTGGAAATTCCAATGATTTCCTCTTGGTCGAAAGCTGCGACAACAATGGCGTCTTGTATATGGGAAAACTTTTCTAGATAGCGCATTTCATATTCATAGTCGCCAGCATATAAAAATGGGTATTCTGCAAAGACCTCGATCCGAAGCCTGGCAATTTGAGGAATGAATTCCAGGATCTTCTTTCCCTTAAAAGAGACGACTTGTATAGTGGTTTGCATAATATTATCCTTAACAATGAGGAATTCATGAGTACATCTAATGAAACGATACAAAAATACTATGATAGCTTTAATGCTGCAAATATGGAAGCATTTTTTAGTCTTTTATCAGAGGATGTTGTTCATGAAATTAACCATGGTAAAAGGGAAATTGGCAAGGCTCTTTTTCGAAAGTTTATGGAGCGCATGCTCTCTCACTACCAAGAGGAAATTGTAGATCTTGTCATCTTCACTAATAAGACAGGGGATAGAGCCGCTGCTGAGTTTTTTGTTGAAGGGACCTATCATACCACGGATGCAGGCCTGCCTCCAGCTTGTGGGCAGAAGTATCGTTTGCGTGGAGGCGCTTTTTTTGAAATAAAAGACAACCTTATCACGCGTGTTACGAACTACTATAACCTGCAAGAGTGGCTATCACTTGTGAATGCGTAGTAAGGGAAGAGGGTTATTTTCCAAATGCTGTAAGTCTTCATAGTTTGTCGTTTCGCCTTCTTTACGAATATAGGCAAGTTGTGAAAAGTCGAGATGGGCGCTAACAGCTCCTGGGATATCTCTTGTTCCTAAAGCTAAAACCCCATCTTCTGGAAATAGGCGATCTATAGGACCGCAAATTGCTGCAGCTCCATAGGTCATCTCGTCCGTGAATCCTACGGTAGCGGACTGGACTATATAGCACTGGTTTTCCATAGCTCTAGCTCGGCAGCTTGTAAATACACGGTGGTATCCATGCATGCTGGAGGTATACGAAGGAACGAGGATAAGATCTGCTCCTGCTTTAACAAGACTTCTTGCTAGCGCAGGGAATTCTATATCATAACAAATACAAATACCAACCTTGCCAAGTTCGGTACAAAACACCTGAAGAGTATCCCCTGGCGTTGCGATATTTTCTTTTCTTTCGTAGGGTGTTAAAATACATTTGTCTTGATGGAGTATCTCTCCATCAGGAGAAAATAAATACGCACGGTTGCGTATTCCTTGTTCTGTTGCAGTGAATACGCTGCCTGAACAGATATAAAGCTGAAAGCGTTGGCTGAGCATTTGGAAGAGGTGTAAGTAATCGTCCAGGTGACAGAGCAGATTGTCTAATGTCATAAAAGAAAGCATTTCCATCCCTGCATATTCCGGGAAAAGAAGAAGTTGGGTTTCTTGTTTAGCATGCAATGCAACGACAGACTCTATTTTGCTTGCATATTCTTTAAAAGAAGAAACATGGTGATAACCATATTGTAAAGAGGTGATTTTCATGTGTAAGAGGACTCTTGTTTTACTCGGTAGTAATGAGGCTTTTAAAGAAGGCGATTTGTTCGTCTCGCATGGTATTTCCTGAAAGATCAACGAGTTTTTTTTGTACAACTTCTTGCACTTTCGAGGAAGTTTGGTAGCGCAAATTTGGTTTTTTTGTCTCTGCTACATTGACAATGAGGTTTCCGATTTCTTTGCAATCTTGGCCGTTTTTTGCTAAAGAAATAAGTCGATTGGCAAGATTCCGGCTTAAGGCTTCCCCAAATGGATGCTCTTGAGAATAGCTCATGAGGCAATGATGGGCAAAGTCATTTTTTACGGTGCCAGGCTCTATTATGCTAACTTGGATATCCCAGGGGGTGAGCGTAACTGCTAACGCTTCGCTGTATCCTTCTAATGCAAACTTAGAAGCGGCATATACCCCAAGTCCTGGAACTGCTCTGACTCCTGAGGTGCTGCTGATGTTGATAATATGACCTGAGTGTTGCGATTGCATATGGGGCACAACATATTGGATAAGCCTTAAAGCACCCAAGAAATTTACATTGAACAGGTTTTCCGTCTCTTCAATAGAAATCGATTCCTCTAATCCTATGACCGCATATCCCGCATTATTTACGAGAACATCGATTTTCCCATCTTCTTTAAGGATCGTAAGAACGGCTTGTTGGATCATTTCTTCGTTTGTGACATCGAGAGGAATCCATTGGACGCGATCTGTATTTTGCAGAGGAGCCGAACTTTGAGGTCGATATCCTGCCCATACCTTCCATCCTCGTTCTTCGAAGGCCTCGATAGTTGCCTTGCCGATCCCTCCCGTACCTCCTGAAACTAACGCAATTTTTTGTTCTGCAAATGTACCGACTGTTATGCTAAGCAAGCTCATGCATATTGATATTATGTGCTTCATAAGTGTGTCTCCTGTGAGACGCAAGAACATAATATTCTAAAGGGAAAAGATCAAGAATAACGATATGGATTCAAGCTAGAAATTCCCAGTCGGCTTTTCTAGAACATGCATATGCTACTTCTCCAAATAGCCAAAAAGCGGATCCTGCGCCTAAGAATATCCCTAATGAAAGTCCGAGGGGAGAAGGGAGAAGAATGGCACATGCAGTTGCAGAGACTAGTTTTGCGATTTCCCAAAGAGAGCTTAAAATAGGTCCGGCAAGATTCGTAAAAAGATTGGTCGGTTGTGTGCTAATAGCTTTTCCTCGACACGTCCTTGTAAAAACATTGATCTCTGATGTAGAATGGTCACCTCTTAGTTTGTAGGCGAGAACATGGCCCATTTCATGGATAAACACATGCAAGTATCCAAATGTGGCTGCTTTAATGATTGGATTGCCCAATAAAAAATTAGCTGTCTTAGCAAACAAGGTCTCTCCAAAGACTTCTGGTCCTTGTTCTGTATCTTTGAAATTGACATTGATGTTGCAGAAATTATACGTTCCGTTAGCGCCGAATAAAATAGATTTTGCTAAATTCACTAAATGCTCCAATAATAAGTTCGGTTTATTTTATTATTTGATTGGTTTTTCGTCTGTAATTAAATCGGCAAAGATATATTTTAAATCTGAGATAAGATCGGTTTTGTTTATTTAATTTTTATTAAATATTTTTATGGGTTCTGTCAATGCTGTCAACTTAAGCATTAACACACCCGAGGCATAGGAAAGAATCGCTTT
>CAMFIG010000028.1 GCA_945952445.1 uncultured Chlamydiae bacterium | reverse complement strand
CGATCTGGATGACAAGGCAACTTCCCGGAAGTTTATCAGAGCAATCTGATATAAGCTAATCGTTAACAGCACTGCTCGGTTAACGTAAGCTGTACGAAGACTCAATGATGAGATTTGTATAGGTTTTTAGAAGCGGCGAATTAAAAGAAAACGACCCGAGAAAAGCATGCTACTTACAGGCCTTCGAGGTGTTGGAAAAACAGTTTTGCTTAATGAAATTGACCGCAAGGCGAGAGAAGAAGGCTATCAAACAATTTTAATTGAAGCCTGTGAAGGTAAGACATTGGGAGCATTAATCGCTCCTCATCTTTGGAAGTTGCTTTTTGAATTGGACCGGATTGCCGGACTTGGTAATAAGGTTAAACGAGGCTTATCTGTTTTACGTAGTTTTATTTCTGCTCTCAATGTAACGATCAACGATGTTACCATAGGTTTGGATATTGAACCTGAAAGAGGAGTGGCTGATAGTGGAGATTTAGAAATTGACCTTCCTAATCTTTTTGTAGCGCTAGCAGAGGCTGCAGAAGATCATAAAAGTGCCATTGCCATTTTTATTGACGAAATTCAATATTTCAGCCAAAAAGAGCTAGGCGCCTTAATTATGGCGATGCATAGAATACAACAACGCCAACTTCCTTTGGTTCTCCTGGCTGCAGGCTTGCCTATTTTACCTGGATTAGCAGGGGACTGTAAATCATATGCAGAAAGGCTTTTCAACTTTCCCGATATTGGGGCATTATCAGAAGCTGATGCCGCTAAAGCTCTCAACGATCCAGCTCAAGCTGAAGGGGTCGTTTTTGAATCCAGTGCATTAGCTGAAATCTATAGAATGACAAAAGGATATCCCTATTTTCTTCAAGAGTGGGGATATCAGTCATGGAATCAGGCTAAAACCAGTCCCATTAGTGTAAAGGTGATTCAAGAATCCACAAATATGGTCATTCAACGGTTGGATAAGAATTTTTTCCGCGTTAGGTTTGATCGTTTAATTCCAAGTGAGAAAAACTTTTTAAGAGCGATGGCTGAGCTCGGACCGGGTTCTCATAGAAGTGGAGATATTGCAGATATTTTGAATTTCAAAATAACAAGTTTAGCTCCTGTTAGATCAAAATTAATTAAAAAGGGAATGATCTATAGTCCGGCTCATGGAGAGCTGGCTTTTACTGTTCCTCTTTTCGATGAATTTATGATGAGAGCTATTCCGCATTTTCAATAAGACATCATCTTGACGGTTATAGAGAAAGCACCGCTTGTTGAATTTGCTGATGTAAAAATTCTGCTCTGCTGTGAGAAAGCTCTTTTTTATCGAGGCTGATATTTTGGTGTTCTTGAGAGAGGTGAGCCCTACGACAGCGGAAAAAGATCTCGTTGATGTGCTCGTCTGAAATCCCCTGTACCCATCCCAAATCGACGCCGAGTTTTAATTTACTGAGCGCATTTAAAGCTTCTTTAGTTTGGAGTTGATAAGAGTGGGCAAGGAGTCCGTAAGAGCGGCTTACCAGGTCTTTGGCTTCAGGGTTATGTGTTTCAAGATATTGTCTGCGCAGTGCCTTTTCAGATAGGATAAGTTTGGTGGCTGTCAGATGCAAATCTCGTAAAATAGCCTCCTCCGTAAGCCCTAAGGTAATATGGTTTTGGAGGATGATAAAGTCTCCAATCAATTCTTCCATATTTCCGAGCAGTCCATAGGCATGTACGCTTTCTTCGCACTGAGACGCGAGTACCTGAGAGAGTTGTTTAGAGGCGATAAGGGCTGGTAGGTGCAAATAGCATGTCACAATCAGACCTGTTCCACAGATGTTTGGATCCGCAGTCAAATAGCCGAAACGAGGAGAATATGCATAGTCGATCTGTTGGCTGATGGCCTGTTCGATGCGGCTTAGAGATTCCCAAGCCTTTTCCCATTCTCCCTTGCAGTCGACCCACTGAAGAAGCAGATGGTCGTGAAAATTGCAGAGAGCAAGAAATCGAGCGGAGTCGTCAAGAATGAAGGCCTGCCCGTAAGAGGCATTCTGCCATCCTTCCTTACAGAGAAAATGCTCGCATAAAAACTCTTTATCTACAGGGTGTAGAGTTTCTGCTGCTAGATAAGTAGGCTTAAGAAGATGGGAGGTTTGTAGCAGAGCTTGTCTTAAGATATTTAAGACCTGCAAAGATTGCGGTTCTGTTAACTTATGGGGAAAAGAGTACTGTGCAATATTTCTATGTAGAAAGAAAGAGGTTGCAGGCCAGATCGGGTTGCTGTCCTTATCCCAGGGTGTGTGATGGAGAATGGCTTCAGGGAGTTGGCTTTTTTCCGGCATTGATTTTTCCCATAAGGTCTTTGATCTGGTCGCGCAGCCATGCTGCTTGTTCATAGTTTTCTCGTTTAAGAGCTTCGTTTAAGGCTTCATTTAAAGCTGTCAGTTGAGAAGAGGGTGTGATTGAGGATAATTTTGCCGGAGATTTGCCCATGTGGAGGGAGATCGACTTTTTTAGAGTGATCTCTTGTGCGAGTTTGTGAGGTACTCTATGAGCTGAGACGAGTTCTTTGGTGAGCAAGTCGGCAAATACGGTATAGCAATTGCTGCATCCCAAGGGATTTCCTGTTTTGACCGATTCAAGTGTTGTTAAACATGAACCGCAGCAAAGACCAGAAGAGCCTTCCGATCTGTTTTCTTGTGCTTGGATCATTTTCCCGTGGAGTTTTTGTTGAAAAATAGGGCAATCCTCGCACATCTCTAAAGGAAATATAGCCTCTCCAATCACCTCTTTATAACAAGTTTTGATCGGCTTTTTACAATGGCTGCATTCAACGGGTCGGTCGCCCATATATTTCCTTGTTCTGGGTACTCAAGCCGGATTCTATGGAACCTAAGAAATAATTGCAAAGCAGATCTTAAATGATTTTTACGCCTTGTTAAAAATAGAATCTAAGGTTAATCTGAGCTTGAATTAACTTAATTTCTAAATCAAAGAGGTGTTTTATGATGTTTCAATGGATGGCAGCATGTGCGATGGTAGTTGGTTTTGCGGCGGTTTCTCATGCAGATACACAGGCTCCAGCTGCAGCAGATTGCAGCCAGCTTTCTATGGAAGAACAACAATTTGCAGCAAAGCTAAATGAAAAAAACCAAGCTCTATTTTGCGGGCAGTTTACTGCAGAGCAAAGAGCGGATGCTATGAAAATGATGGGAATGGCGGATGAAATGGGACATCCTATCACTGCAGACCAGGCAGTAGAAAAAGTTGCGCAAATGATGTCTCCTGCAAATGCATCCCAAACAAAAAGCGGATGCGCAATGCACTAGTAAAAGATCTTCCGCGAAGTTAAAAAGCTTCGCGGCTTCTTTAGGAGGGTTTATGAAATGCTTATTGTGTATTTTTATTTTCTGTTCTTGCTGCTGTTTTGCAGAAGAAGCCTTGCAAGATTCCCATTTTCAGTCCCTAGCGATGACCACAGAGGAAATGGTATTTGCTTCAAAACTCAGTGACGCTAATCGGCGCCGTTTTTGTTATCAATTCTCTACAAAAGAAAGACTTGCAGTCATAGAATCTGCTAAGAGCGCACAGCTCACCGCAGATGAGGCGGTCGAAAAACAGCTAAAGAACCTTCAGGTAGAAAGAGCTGGATAGGTAAACAGAAAAAAATGGGCGCTATTGACTGCAAAGTGGCAGAGTATGGCGCTTTCTATTTTTTGTGTGTACTGGTAGATTGCTCCATAGGCTATCCCAGCTGTAAATACGAGTGCCAAAAAGGGAAGGTTAGCAACCCAGATCAGATGGAATAGTGTAAACATAATAGAAGAAATCAAGACGCATCCTATATGCGCTTTAAGCCCCCCTCCTAGCCAGCGGAAAAGTTCCTTTTGGAGCAAGCCTCTAAAAAGAGACTCCTCAGGGATTACAGCAAAGAAAAGATTGATGAAAATCCAGAAGAGGCTATAAGCCGGTAGCTTGGGATCGAAGGCGATAAGGTGAGAGCCCATCCCTATCCATAGGAGAAGTAGGATCGAACCCAGTATAAAAGGGAGGGAGGATCTCAAGCAAGCTCTCCATTCCAAACAAGAAGAGAGGGTCGGCAGGAGAAGAAACAGGATGAAAAAGCCCGCAAAAGGTTTATCGTAATTAAGCCAGAGGTTATAGGGGGTAGACTCGGGGCTTAAGGTGACGGAAGAAAAGAGTTTCCAGTTTATAAATCCAGGAAAAAGATGGAAGAAAAAGCCACTGGATATCAGAAAGGCTGTTGCAACTAACAAAAATCTGCTGAGGCCTTCTAAAGGAAATTGCAATCCTAAGATAAGAAGAGCGAGAAATCCAATCGGAAGCAGCCCGATGGGGGAAATCGTTTTCGATTCAAGTGCGCAGATCAAAGAGATAGCAAGAAAAGATCCCCAAACCCATGCTGTTTTGCGGATCCAGCAGCTAGCAAAAGCCATGGCTAAAGAAAAAAAAGCTAGCAGCTTGATCGGATGTTGGGCGAAAACCAGAAACAACGAGCCTGTGGGCATGTTTACTTTTTCTTGCCAGTAGGGTTTTCAACCTTCACCATAATCTCCTTTAGTTTTTCATAGTCAATTGTCACCATTTTGACCGCAGAGTCGTTTTCTCCGCAGGAGACATGGAGAATGGTTCGATTATTTTTTTTCTCTACGACAAAGCCGGAAGGGAAGATACATCGCAATTTATGATTGGCCGTATTGCAGTGAACTGTATCATAGATCCCTTTAAAGAGAATAGGGTAGGAAGAAATACTCTTGATGCGGAAAGGAGGCTTTGCTTCAAAGGTATATGCTCCCATTACGTACCAAACGGTATCATTTTCTGTGAAGGAGCTGTGGAAAAAAGCGAGATATTCATTATCAATGAGCTTTGCAGGAGTTCCTCCGCGCACTTTTCCCCAGCGATCAGTCCAAGTGATTTTTTGCAGCCCCGGATTCCCCTCAAATGTGAGATGTTGAACAATGTTTTTTTTAGGGTCTTGCACATGCAAGATTTTATGAGGATACATGCTATAGACGAAATGCAAAGAGGTATTGCCTCCAGAGGTATATTCAAAAGGCATCCAGTTTTTTTCAATAGGCTGGATGTGCTGGTCTAAATTTGTAATTTGGGAGAGTTTTTGGCTTTCTGGATTCCATTTCGCAATGTGAATGGATCTGCAATAAATCGGAGTGGAGAGCAGATCGTTATAAGAGAGGTAATAGGAGTCTTTGATTTTTATGACGCGGGGATCTTCAGAATACTTGCTTTTTGTATTGAGCTTTTCAACCACTTCCATTGTGTTGAATCTTTTGTCTAGCTTTGCGAACCCGATATAAGAATGAAAAGGGATAGGTTTACATGCTTCAATCGGTATGTCATGGCGGAAGAATAGGTAATAGTCATTCTCTTTGCCTTCGATGATCGAAGGATTGTAAGGAGAGGGGATGCCATCGATATCGATTGTGCGGACTTGAAGAACAATTCCTTTTTCTTGGGAGCAGGGGACATCTGCGAGATTCGCAGGAAAGAAGGTGAGTCTTTTGTTAAGAGAAGAAAATACATGGGTTAGGTTGTCTTGCAAGACTTCCAAAGTCTTATTATTCATCCATTCTTTATGGTCCAGCTTGTCTTCGATTTTTGCAATTTTCTTAGAATCGCGCATATGAAAAACAACGGATAATGTTGTGATACAGAGCATAAGAAGGATGAGGGAAGAGATTGCCCATTTTGCAGTTTTTTGCATAGAGTCTGCCTGTGTTCAAAAGCCATGTAAAGCGCATCTTATCGGTTCGCGATTTTCAGAGAAAGTTTTTTTTTCCGCTTGGATAATGTCCTGTGCGTATGTATAAATTTTTAGAAGCAAGGAACAGTTCTAACAGAGAGGAGCTCATATGATGAAAGCGATGCGTGTCTTGATTTTATTAGCAGGAGTCATCTTTGGGAATGCGGCGCCTTTGTCTCATTATTTTAAACCTGCTTTAGATAAGGCGGGAGAGCATCGTATGCGCAACGTGGATTTTATCTACATGATTAATCTAGACAGGCGTCCGGAAAAGTTCCAAGAGTCGATGCATAAATTGCTCCCTTATGGGATCTTTCCATATCGATTCTCTGCGGTCAACGGATGGGATTTGACATTTCGCGATGTCAACGATATTGGAGTGAAGTTCTCTTTGAAGATGGAGGGGGGATTTATGGGAACCTCGTATTTTCCAGAGAATAATTGGGAGCCTAAGCATGGCCTTATCCATAATATAGGACAGACCTATTTTTGTCATTGCATGTCAAGAGGCGCCATCGGCTGTTTGCTCAGCCATCTTTCGGTGTTGCAGGATGCCTATGATTCCGGATATGAGACAATCTGGGTGATGGAAGATGATATCGATGTGATCCAAGACCCTCGGCTGATTTCTGATTGCATAGATCACTTGGATCAACTTCTTGGGAAAGATGGATGGGATATATTTTTTACCGATCCTGATACAAAAAATAGCAGAGGAGAATATGTGCCTTGCTATGGTGCTGCTAAAAGGCCTAATTTTCATCCGGAAAAGCCGAACTCTTACTCTAAAAAAGAGGCTATTGGAAGAGGGCTGCGGCGGATCGGCTCTCGTTTTGGCACATATTCCATGGTATTGCGGCGATCCGGACTTGGAAAAATTTTGAAATTTATTAAAATCCATCGGGTGTTTTTGCCTTATGACATGGACTTGTATTTAGTTCCCGGAATCCGACTATATACCAGCACGGAAGATATCGTAAGCACGAAAACAGATGCCGTTTCCGACAATGGAGCTGCTCGTTTTTTGGATGCAATAGAGTAGGAGAACTCATGGAATACCAATATCTTGGCAAGTCGGATTTGTATGTGTCTAGGATCTGCTTAGGTATGATGTCTTTTGGGTCTCCTTCTTGGAGACCCTGGGTGCTTTCTGAGGAAAAAAGCTATCCTTGCATCGCCAAGGCGCTTTCTTTAGGCATTAATTTTTTTGATACAGCCAATGTCTATTCCTATGGAGCGAGCGAGATGATTTTGGGAAAGGCTGTCAGGCAATATGCTACAAGAGAGAAGGTGGTGATTGCTACCAAGGGATTTTATCCTATGCCCGGATTGGAAAAAGGGCTATCGCGCGCGAAGATCAGGATGGCTGTGCATGGTTCTTTGGAGCGTTTGCAGACTGATTACATCGACTTATATCAAATCCACCGTTGGGATTATGAAACACCTATAGAAGAGACTTTATCGGCGTTGCATGAGCTTGTAGAGGAAGGTAAGATCCGATACCTCGGAGCATCGAGCATGTACGCTTGGCAGTTTGCCAAAGCAAATTACCTTGCAAAACATCTTGGAAAAACGCCTTTTATCACTATGCAAAACCACTACAATCTCATCTTTCGAGAAGAAGAAAGAGAGATGATCCCTCTCTGCCAAGATCTTGGTATAGCAATTTTGCCTTGGAGCCCTTTAGCAAGAGGTTTTTTGACAAAAACCCGAAAAAGCCACATGCAGTCGCCGTCAGAGCGGATGCGGACCGACCTTCAGATTTCCCGCATGTACTTGGAAGAAAATGATTTTGCTGTTTTAGATCGACTGGAAAAAATAGCCGAAGAAAAAGGGGTTACTCTAGCGCAATTAGCGCTCTCGTGGCTTTTACACAAGCCATTTGTTGCAGCGCCGATCCTCGGTATGACGCGCGAGGAGCATTTATTAGAGGCTCTGTCTAGCTTGAATGTAAGGCTTTCCTCTGAAGAGATCGAGAGGCTAGAAGCGCTATATAAGACGCACCCGATCCTTACCTTTGATATGGAAAGAAAAATGATTGTTTAAAGAGGTTTTTCTGTATGATTGCGCTTGCAATGCAAGGAGTTTTGCAATGACCCAGTCCTTAGAAGAATTGCTTGCTGCCGCAGAAACAGCAAAAGAGCCTCCTTTAGATCCGGTTTCCGGTATTCCAAGACAAAAGCTTCCCTCATGGGTGCGGATTGGATTGAAAATCTGTTTTCTGCCTTTTATTCACCTAGATCTTGCCATGCAAAAAATAGCGAAGAAGATCATCCGCCCTCCATTTCAGCAGATAGGCTCTTGTAAAAGACGCGGGAACTGTTGTCATTATATTCTATTGCCGGAAACCAAAGGGATCTGGGGCAAGCTGTTCTATTTTTGGCACACGGAAGTCAATGGCTTTTATCTTCGAGAAGGGTTAGATGCTGAATGGGAAAAAGAAAAAGTTCTGGTTATGGGCTGTCGATACTTAAGAAAAGATGGTCTCTGTAGCCAGCATATCTTAAGGCCTATGGTTTGTCGCAAATGGCCAATTGTTGAACATTTTGGTAAGCCTCGTATTTTAAAAGGGTGCGGCTATCGTGTTGTTGTGCGTCCCAAGGCTATAAAAAAATATCCATCTCTTCATGTCTATCAGGATGCGGATTAAATTTTTTGTTTTGAATAAATTATATTAATTGCAAGTCTACCCTTTATTTTAATTAAATTTGTTGTTTTTCTTGAATTTTTATAATTAATTCGTTTAGAATAATCGATCAATTTAATTTTTTTAGAGGAAAAATGGGTGTAGCTACACAGATAGGTCGACGATATGCAAACCACATGATGTTGTTAGGAGAGATTGCAGCTCGGATCGAGAACGTAGGGGAAGATAGAATAGTCTCCTCTGATTTAGCATCTCTTGCAGAGATTGAGACTCTGTGGACTATTCAAAAGACAACAGCCCCTATTTTTCAATCTATCTATAATAACCCTATTTGCAGGTCGATGCATAAAGGATTGCTCGGCCGAGTAGATTCGATCAAAAATGGATTAACTTGTGAGACCGCTCTATCAGTTTGGTCTGAACATATAAAGGAACTTGAGAAGGCTATACAAGAAGAGGGCGTTCTGAGCCCCCAAAGCCATTGTTTGTTCTATCTGTGTCGTAGAGATCAATCGCTTTTAGAAGAGAAAATCCAACGCGCCCCCGACCATATGAAAAGAAGCTTTAATGAGAAAAGCGACAAGCAAGAAGAGTGGCTCGACAAGGATCCTTGGCTTGGTTTTTATGCTTATGAAGCGTTTATTTCAGAAGAGGAAAAAGTAGAGTGGGTCTGCAGATTACCGCATCTTTTAGAGTTTTTGAGAAATCGGCTATCTCCTGCAGACTATTTTGCTGAGAAAAATGCATTGATACAAAAGTGTGCTTCTTTAGTAGACTCATTATCTCCAGAAGACAAGAAGACCCTTACGCCTGAAGCCGTTTTACTTTGCAATAAGGGGTTGTTTTCGGCAGATTCTTCAGTCCGGACCGAGCTTCAGACGATCTGGATGGAAATAGAACAGATCATTGAACGTCTTATTTTAGAAAATCCTCTTTCCGATAACGTGGCTGAGTCTTTGGCGGTATTTGTGTGTTTTTCTAAGAGGATAGATAGAACGGGTTTCCCCACGTCTTTTCAGGAGATCCTATCTCGAGCAGAACCGGTAGAAAAAAGTGAAAGTTTCAATGTCTCTTCTTTATCTGAAGAAGACTTTAATCTAGTCATGGCAAGTTTCAATACGATATTAGAAATGGAAGGTATAGATCCGGAAACATTGCAGCTGACGGCGGCGGCCTTCCGGTGTCTTTTGGAAGTGCAAAAGAAACATGCATCTTCAGATCGTTTTGCTGAACAAGAAATCCTCGCATCGAAGGCTATACAAGCTGCTTGGGAAAAATGTGGAAGGGTGTCTGATGCTATGTTAGAGGAGTCGTTTCGCAGCTTAGGTAGAGAGATGCCTACATACGAAGATTTTTCTCTTCGGGCTCGCAAAAAGCAAACAGAGATCATAGAGCGTCTAGAGAGAATCGAATCCCTTTTGCAAGGAGAGCCTGCAAGTGGGATCTTTGGAGAGCTTGTGAAAGTTTGTAAAGAGAAAGGATGGACAGAGCTCTATTGCGATGCGTGCTTTGAAAGAGGCAAGCAAGCGATCATGGTATTGGATTTACCAGATTCTGTACCGGCTTCTGCGTCGGAAGTGCAGCAGGAGGATTTTAGCGAAGCTTTGAGAGAATTTCAAGATACGATACGGTCTTTACTAGGCAGTCCATCGCAAGACAGCCTGGAGATTTTAGAAGCTCTTGCCATGAGCCTTCCTGAAAAGCTCAGAGAATCACTTACAGAAATTGTAAGTCGAAAGATCGGGCTTTCATGGTCGCAAGAAGTGAAGTCAGTGCTTCGCATTTGGCTCTCTGCAATCGATGAATTTTCCAATGTCCCACAAAAGACCAATCAGGTTGCAGAGCTATTTTTTAGAGTGGGTTGGGATTCGGAATCTGTAAAAATTCTAGGTTCTATCTCCTGTCAACAAATAGAGATGAAATTGGAAAAATTCAAAGACATGATTCGGGAGATGGCTCATCAAGAAAAAGAGTTAGATTCTGTGCTCCATCTGGTGTCTCAAGAGGTTCTTAAGTGCGCTCAGACTGCCGATACAACGGCAAGGGAAGTTTTGTCTGCAGCTGAGATTCGAGGGTTAGAAAAGATCGGAAAGATACAGAGGTCTTTATTATCTCAGATTGCAGATTGGGAATCTGCGCAGAGTCTGATGCTTGTATTCCAAAATGCATTGCAATCCCGATCTTTAGAGGCGATGCAAAAAATATTGGAGTATGGCCACCCCGATAGGCCAAGGACGCAAGAGTGTCTTCAACACTGCAAGAGCCTTCTGAAGGAATTTCCAGTTTCTAGTGCAAGAGATGATGCTGAAATCAGCTCTTCTCTACAAATGCAGTTTACTTGTGATTTTCAACAGTTAGAAGTAATTTCTCAAGAAATCGGAGCGTCCGAATCCGTTGTTTCGCATTCCCAAGAAAGCAATAGGTTGCTGCCGTTTTCTACATGGGGCATGCGTCTTATGCAGATGGCATCTGCTGCAGATGCTCGTGCCGTTCAAGTTCAAGATTCAATACAAGATGAGTCTATGAAAAGCCAGCTCTTGCAGATGCACTCCTCGATCAAAGGCCAAATAGAAGCTCTTCAGTCTAGGATGCAGCTTCTCATGCGAATATCTACCCTTCATTCTCGGATATCGGACGGAAATCGAAGCCTGAATGCGTGGAGTCAGAAAAATCGCCATCACATCGATCCACGGTGGAGAGAATCTTTAGACTATAAGATGTTAGCTCAGTCCTGTAGGTTGTTGGAAGAAGATACGCGGTTATTTGCACTTCCTCAAGAAACGAAAGAAAGCATAACTCGGTTGTTAGAACAGTTGAAAATGCTAGAGAAGGAAGATTTTCTTTTGCAGTTTTTGGAGATGGGAAAAAGATTCCAGCGTATGAAGTCTTTTGATGAGAACTCTGATTTTCTTCTATCTTTTTTAGATGTTTTACAGGAAGTGCCGGATCATGTCCGTAAAGAATTTTACGGTCAGATATGTGATTTCAGCAAAGTAGAGCGCAATGATATCTATGCTCAAGAGCATATGCTAGAGCACTTTAGTATCTTCTCCAAGGCGCTGAAAGCAACGCTGGATGGGTTTTCCCCTCAAGACAAGACCAATCTAGAGATTGTAAGGCCCTCTTGGGAGCAGATCAACAAGATATGTCAAGAGCTAAAAGGCTCTAGTGCAAAAGATCCTGAGAAAGAGCGCCATCAGACTATTCAGGTTATGCTTAAGCTACAGGAGGTCAAGACATGTCTTCCCACAAGTTCCAACTTATATAAAAAAGTAGCCGATCTAGAGGGGTTATGTTGGCATGAGGGTTTGGCTGCAATGTATTCTTGCGAGGAATACAGCCAGGTTCATGCAGAGATAAACTCTGCGGCTGCAGAGTCTTTTTCTGTTAATATCGGCGCTCTTTATGGTGGCACCTAAAGTTTAAAAACTTTTTTTTTCATGCAGCGCAGGATGGCTTGCGCTGCTGCTTTATTTTATTTAATTGTATGTGGTTTTTATGATTTCTGTTTCTTCTGTATCCATGCCTGCAGTGTTAAGCAGCCCGGCTGTTTGCGCGCAACTATCAGAACAAGAATACTTCCATAGGCTACGCCTGGTGGAAAAGAAGGCATTTTGCCTTCTTGCTGGCCAAAGAGGGTGTGGGGCTGCCGATACGGGGAGGATTGAGTGTCTGATAGAGACGATCCATTGGCTTCAACAGCCGAGAGCATTCGAGATGTCTGCAAGCCTATCTATGAAAAAAGTAGCTACAGATTTTCCTTTTTCTTCTCTACGTGAAGAGGTTTGTTTTCTTTTAGCAGCAAGCCCATCGCAAATTGGATCGTATTCTGAAGAGTTTTTACTAGATTGCACGCGCAATATAGAAAATTGGCGTCTGATTGATGATCTATGGCATCAGTGGTTGTTTGCTAAGGCTGGGAAATATGAATATCGCGAAGCATTCCGGGCCATATCTCATATAAGAGATGTAGGGCTCCAAAGAGCAGCATTTATGTATTTTTTAGATCATTATGGGAATGGACTGGGCACATTAATCGCTAGAAAAACGACGCTTAACTTACAAGAAGATCGAGATCGAAGAGATCAGGTTTTGGCTTATTTAGAAGAGAATAATTTTTCTTTAGCACAAGAAGTGATCTCGACGATAACGGACCAAGAAGAACAGAAGATTCTGTTGTTGCGCATGGGATTGCAAGTATTGAGCCAAGGCAAGGCTGATGAGGTGTTTGCTGTTTTAGATCGTTTGAATGGGGAGTGTCCTGGATGGGCATTTTTTTTAGCGTGGCGCTGCATGGAAAAAGAGCATCTAAAAGGCGGGTGCATAGAGGGAATGCAGGAATTTGTAAGACAAATTTTCTCAAAATATATACATCCAGTGCATGTCTTTGCTCCGCTAGCATTATTACAGATGTTTCCTGTTAAGAAAGTGGCTGAAATAGCCATCCGAGAAACAGCATTTCATCCTCGTTCAGACAAGGACATATGGGTAGGTAGTATTGTACGGATCTTAGTAGATAGTGGACAGATCGAACAAGCGTTTCAATTCATGACAGCTCTTCCATGGAAAGCCATGGATGAATCTTGGGCTCAGTTAGGCTTACTTTTAGGACAGAAAGGGCCTGAGTATGCCGGTCAAGCAATCAAGGCGATGAGCCACATCTCTACAGAGAGCCTCCAGTGCGTTGCCCATACGCGTCTCATCCAATCTTTAATACTAGAAGCTAAGATAAAAGAGGCTTTAGTGTACATAAAAGCCATACCGATGCTGTCCTTTACGAAACAAGTATGCTTGCAAGCTGATGAAATATTAAAAGATCAGAGATTCTCAGTTCCTTTACTGCATCGCGTTTTGGGTCGATGGAATGATTTAGCACAAAACGAGCACCCAAGCGTACAAGACATTAGTATGTATCAATTGAATTGTCATATCCAACGAAACTATCAAAAAGATGTGTTACTCTCTCATGAGCGTAATAGTTTATGGGTTTGTCAGCTCATTAGAACAGGTGGGGTATTGTCTACCGAATTTAAAAGAGTACCGAGAACAAAGGAAGGCCTAGAGGCTCGCATTCAAGAAATATGGAATAAATATAAATGTGATGTAATTGATATTGGAAGCCGCCATAGCGTGCTCAGGCATTTGGCAAGAGAGTCGATGCGGGAACGGATGCCTTGTGTTACTGGCCAGCTTCTTGCGGAAATCCCCGACTTTTCAGAGCAAGATCAAGAGATGTTCAAGCAAGCTTTAGCGGGTCTTTCTTTCCAAGAGCAGAATAAGGTTGTATCCACAGCGCTATCTCCTTTGCAACAAAGCGTTTCCTTGCAAGGAGAGATCCATCCAGAATTTCTGACCGATGCTTGGGTGGAGATGTTGAGAGTTCTTGTGCAAAAAGAACAATGGGACATGATCTTTCGAAGCATTGCAACTATGCCGCAAAAAGTGCAGAGGCAGAGTTTGCAATGGATATTTCGGTTTGTAGAGGAGTATTCTCCTGCCAGCTTGCAGAAAGCAGTGGACGTATTGATTCCTAGCCTATCTCTTGCTTCTAAGGAAGAATGCGATTTTGTTTTATCCGCCATCTCTTCTGCTGAGTATCTTGGGCAGCTCCGTATAGCGATGATGTATTCTGCCTATGCGCATCGCCTGTATGATTTTTTGGAGATGTGGATTTCTTCTTATCCCGAGCTAGACCCTCCCAAAGAGATTGCAGAAAATGTAGCAGTAGCGCTGGCAAGTAATCCAAAAAACGCGAAGAGGGCCTTTGTTTTTGCAAGTTCCCTACGCAACCTGACTCTTCGACATGAGACAAAGATGGCTGTTTATAGAGTCTGGTGCGACATAGGTTTAGAGAATCAAATAGAACGCTTAGCGCTCCATAACAAAGAGGAGACTATATTAAATATCATAGGGAGGGAGTCATTGCCGGTTGATGAGATGAAGCGGCTCATACAAAGCAACTCAGCAGCAGCAGAGTTCTTGTTGTTGCAAGTTTCCTTGAAATTATTATTTCGTGGCCGGCCAGATGATGCATGTCGCTCTCTTTTTCTAGATCCGGAATATGCAAAAAGATCTCTTCCTATTCGCAGCCTTTTATGGTCGTTGGTTTGTAATCAGCATATCCCACATGCTCTGATGCTTTTGGATCGCTGTGAAGAGGAAGGTCTGCGTACAAAATTAGCTCTCAGGGCTTTGGAGGCGAAAGATCTTAGCTTGCAAGATAGAATAGCTATTATAGAAAAGATCCCATTTCCAGACCGGCTGTTTGCTTTCGCTTCTTTATACAAGCAACACAGCGAGGTTGCTTTGCAGATTGCATCTTGTTTGCAAAGGTCTGATGTCTCGCAAGAGACTTTGGAAAAACTGCAGGTCATGTGGCAGGACGAGCCTCGTAAGATGGTTGAAGTTGCAAAGATACTGAGCCTTTCTGGGTTTTATCCGGCAGTTGGATATTTCTTGCATCGGATAGCGGATCCAGAATGGAAACAAGAGGTCCTTAGCTCGATTCTTTCCATAGAGGACCCGCTGCAGTTATTTTTCTTTGTAGAGACATTATTAAGGTATGAAGAGGTGGAAGAAGCTGCATGTATAGCGGGACACATTACAGATCCTGCAATTAAGGATAGGGCCATCTCAGCCTGTATACAGAAACACCAAGAAAGAAAGTGTATAAATCCAGCTCTTGCTCTCACATGTCAGATTGCCGATGAAGGGCTTGCTCAAGAACATTTGCGAGCTCTTCTTCCTCATATAACGATAGACAGCCAAGAGATTTTGACTAGAGCTTGCGATATTTTTCTGCAGAAGGGCTGGACAAATCTTTTGCAAGAACTGGTGCAAAGCATAAGTCAAGATCCTCAGTGGGATCTTTTTATAGAAACCTTAAGTCGTAGCTGTATTGAAAAAGATCAGATAGCACTGGCTTGGAATTTGGGAAGCTGCAGAGTTGAGAAGAAACAGCCGCATCTATTTATCCAAGAAGCCAAAAAAAGCTTACGTTTTCGAGAAGAAAAAGCTTTAGAGATCCTGCTATTTCTAGCAGAGCAAGGGAAAATAGATGATGTAGTATCGATAAAAAAAGAGGGGATTTTAGAAAAATTAGCAGATCAGCTGCTCTCTTTGGATAGATGCGATCTCATTTACCAGATAGCCTTACAGCTAGCAAGACAGAAAGAATTAAAAGTGGCTGAAAAGCTTGTGGGAAAAATCCCGACTGTAGAGATCCGAGAACAAGCCCAGATCTATATAGCGGGTATCTATGTTGAAAACGGACAAGTTCTAGAAGCTTTGAGCCTTGTCGATGTATTGGAACAGGGACTGCAGAGGCTTTGTCAACAGATACATCCGGAAAGCATCAAAATATTGGCTAGGTTCTTAGCGCAAGAAAGAAGGTTTTTAGATACAAAGACAGCCTTATTGCACATCGATGTACAAGAAGAAAATTGGCGCATATGCAGAGAGGTTATATATACTGCAATGCAATCAAGCTCTTATGAATCTGCATTGGATATCATCTGTTTGATTAAATCGTCAAGCTGCCGGATTGAAGAGATAAGAAAAATATCGCGCCGTTTAGATGAATCTACGCATGAAACAATTTTTGCAAGCCTCCTGGATAGGGGCTTGGTAGAAGAAGCACTGCAGATGATCCAAGAGGGCCCAAGAAAAGAGAGTTTACTTGCAAGAGTGCTTCCAGTCCTTGCAGCGAAAGAGTTGGACCGAGGGATTTTTCAGCAGATTTTACAACAGAGCACGAGATCAGAGCTTCTAGAGAGGGCACTTCTACTGCTGGCACAATCATATGCTACGCAGGCGGCCTGTCTGGATACATCGATAGAATCAAGAAGACAAGCTGAGCAATGCTTGCACGATGCTTACTATATAGCACAATGTCTTGCTCCGACAGCAAAAGATAGCGTGTATCTCGAGATCTTGAAAGGATGGGTATTCCTTGATGATCTAGAAAGAGCTCAGCAGATTCTGTCTGAGGCAAGCCCGATTAAATGGGCGCAGTGGGTGAAGAGCATGGAGGATTCTGATCTCAAAGCAAAAATAAAATCTTTTGTAGTGAATTTGTTGAATAAGAAAGCAGCTCGTGTTTTTTCTTAAATTTTTTAAATTATAATTGGTTGGTATGGTCACATCAGAATATGCATTTCTTTCTAGAAAAACTCTGCAAGAGTCGCCTCACCTTATGGTTCGTATGCCGAATGAGGAGTATCTTGCCCGTGTTCGAACTGTCGTAGAAAAGGCATTCCAATTTTTCTTAAGAATCTCTTCTTATGGATCTCCAAGCATTCGAGTAGAGAAGGCACGCCTATTTGCTGCAGCCGCGAGTTGGCAGCTAGCAAGAACTCCTACTCAAGAAGGATTTGAAGATGGTTTTTTTAATGCCGTAAAAGAGTTTTCTCCTTCATTACTTCGGGACGAGATGACTTTTTTAATGGGTGTTTATTCTATCCAACAAGGTAGCCTTACATTCCAAAAGCTCAAGGAATTTATACAGGGCATGACTGCAAAGCCATTAAAAGAGGCATTACTATGCCAGTGGGTTCGTCAAAAGATGGATGATCAAGTTTATGATGAAGCGATTCTTGCAGTTCCGGAGCTTGAGGGCATAGCTTTGCAAAGTGCTGTGTTAGCGGATGTTCTAGAGTCGGTAGATCAGTTCTTATTAAGGGCTCTTAAGCAGATAAAGGGTGAGGTTGCAGAAGAGGATCAAAGAAAAGGAGAGGAAGCAATCCTTTGCAGCGAAGAGGGGAATTTTGCAGAAGCAAAAAGAAAGATCGATGAAATTCTCAATCCGTCCTACAGAAGCATTTCTTTGTTTTTTCTTGGCCAGAAAGCAATCCAAGAGAACAATTTAGAATTTGCAGCTATTCTCATCGAGGAAGTAAAAAAAGAAAGTGTTCCAAAGCTTTCCCTCGCGTGCCATTACATGGAGCGCATGGCGACCTTAGAATCTTGGCAGTCAGAACGGATCAAAGCTGCATTTGACAGAGTGTTTCACGGCGTGTCCTACCTCCTATTTGCTCGGCAGCTGCTTTGGAATAGGGCTCCTGTACAGGCGATCCTCTCTTCCCTAGATGCACATGAGTTAGCTCCAGGGTTAGAAGGTGACCTATCGACACGGGACTTTGTTCGCATCTTAAAAGAGCGTAGTAAGAGTGCGCATGCTATAGAGTCTGTACGGAAATTCCCGATCGCAACGCGGCAGGACCTCTGGCGATATATTGCGTTTTTATGCGCAGACGAACAGCCGCCTCAGTATGAAAATATGTACTCTGCAGCATTGCAACTAGAGGATACGAAACTGCAGTGTAGATTGCACAAAGATTTGATCGAATATTTGACGAAAATCGGGAGAATAGAAGATGCAATCGGCTATGCGCGCAGAATCCCGGATCTTCCTTTTACGCAAGGGTTTCAAAAAAAAATAGAGGAAATGTTTCGCGAGAAGGGATTTTCCGAAGCTTTATTTTTAAAGGCAATGCAAAAAAAGGTGGAGGAAAGCTCTCATCTTTCAGATGATGAAGAACAGATATTTGTTTTTCAGATGTATCAATATATCTGGAATGAATATGACCAAAGAGTTTTCATTCCTTGCTATAGGCAAGGAGGTATCGCCCGGCATCTGATGAAGGCAGACATGTTGTTATCGACAGTATACGCTGTCCGAGGAAGTCCGCAGCCTGCAATAGATCGACTGAACGCCGCAGTGCGCATGTGGACACTGCAAGATCCTTCTTTCATCGACATCGAGACGCATGACAAAATTTCTCTTCACTTGGCAAAACAGTTAATTAATGTAGGCAAGGTGTGGGAAGGATTCAGTATGCTTGCCCAACTGGGGTTTTGCAATGAAGAAGTACGGACTTGGGTTCGCAAAAGTTTATCGAAACTGGATGTTTTGGGCCAGCTTCCTGAAGCAATAGATCTTGCAAGCAAGCTGTTACGCCTAGAGGTACAATCGCCGCAAGGCACACATCATCTTACGGAATTGACTGGACTTTGGTTAGAGACTCTTAAGTATATAGTAGAAAACAGAAAGTTTGCCGATCTGTTTCGACAGATGGATTTTTTACCTATTCATATGTCTCGACGCAGTATGGATGCGTTACTGCTCTTTGCGGATGCTCTTGCTCCCGACTCGATTGGGGATCTTGTCGAGCAAGGATTTAAATTTTTGCCGATAGATTCTGTAGAAGCGTGGAATACATTCGCTCTGCATACATTTTCGGATCCAGAACATAGGAATCGAGCCAACCGCGCTTTTATTAGGACCGGTCTAGAAAGAAAAGCGGAGTTTATTACGGACTTTATCATAGAGAATCCTGCATTGGACCCGGAGGGGGAGATGTTATCTTATATTGTAACATCTTGGGGAGAGAATCCCCAGAAAGAGGAGAAGCTCAAAGAGGCGATAGAGGCGATTCCCAAAAAAGAGGTAAGAGATCGGGTTGTTTTGGATCTTTATACTCAGTGGTGTTTGGCAAGGCGCTGGCAGAGTGTCGCCGATCACGTCTTTTCGATAGATCTATCAGAGGATCCCGAACTTGTCCTGCTTGCAAAGACGCAAAAGCTCTTTGCTTTAGGACAGAAAAAAGAAGCGATCGCATCTGCGGTTCAAGCAGAGTCTGAGCGGCACCTGGCTCTGCCGATGCTGGCCTATGCATGCATTGTGTCGCATGATATGGAGAGCTTATCGGCTTTCATGTCGCAATGTCCATCGCAATCGAAGCTGGGGCAAGATAGCCTTGCCATGATGGAGGTCTTAGCATCTCCAATGTCAGAAAGATTTTCTGTTATTCAAATGCTGCCTCTAGAAGAGAGGCTTCATACCTTAGTGCAGATGGATCCTACGGAGCAAACTGTATCGTTTCTATGCGTTGCTTGGATAGAAGCTCTTGCCGAAAGGGAAACGCTTTTAAGAGAAATAGTGCAAAAGCCTGAGTTTTCTCGGTGGAGACATCCTCTATTGGTCTATCTTGGGAAGATGGGAGATGTCAGTGCATTTAAGAGTTTGCTGGATATGGAGGAGCTGTCCTCAAAAGAGGCGATCTCATGTCTTCAAATAGACAACGTAGAAATACAAAAGCAGATCTTAGAAAGGTGGGTGCCTTCGAGCCTTGAAGAATGTGGAAGAGAGATTAGCAATGTTCTAGACAAGCTACTGCAAGCCAAAGAAAGTGCTTTTGTTTTGGGATATATTAGAAGACTCCCAAGGGATGCCGAGTGGAATCCTTGTCTGGAAAAGGTCATGACCCAGTTGGCGCATCAAGGGGAAATGAAGGCAGCTTGGGAGGTGAGTATTCTCATTATTAAAAAGCCGGGGCAGAGACATCCTTTGGCTGCCTTTGCAAAAAAACATGAAGCGCACTCTTCAGAGATAGGAGTATATCTTGTGCAAAATGGCCTTTTGGAAGATGCCATTGCGATTGGAAAGGAAGATTATCTTCGGAAGTTAACCCTGCGTTTAGAAGAAGAAAATCTCTACGAACCCATACTCCAGATGGCTTGCATGCTTATCCGCACTCCCTATCGCGCTTTTGCAGAAGAGATAGGAAGAAAGATTCCTCACGTCCCTACAGCAGAGATTCTTCTTGCGCGTGCATATATGGAAGAGGGGTTATTTTTAGATGCAGCCAGAGTCGCTGGTGTTGGTGTGCTTGCGGAGTATTTATCCCAGCAAGCGGAGGAAAATAAGCTCAAAACTCTTGCCTCTAGCTTGATTGCAGAGGGGAGATTTTCAGATGCATTGACCGTAGTAAACTCCTTATTCGACCCTGATCAGATATGTCGGGATCTCATCCATCGAAGTTTGCAGGGTAAAGAGTATTTGTTGGCGCTTTTAGCGATCTGCCAGATGAAGTCGAGTATAGACCGGCTGAGTCAGTTGCAGAGGCTATGTCAGAAGTGGCAAGAATATGGCAGAATGGTAGATGTTTTTTTGCATCATGGATTGGCAACAGAAGCTTTTGAAGCAGCTCTAAAGCTGAAAACAGCAGAAAAAGATGAGAAGCTGGTACAGATTGGCAAATGTCTTATGCGAGAGCCGGAGCTAGATCGGCCTTTTTTACTGAAGATCGAAAACGAACTGAGCTCTGCTTCTCTTTGGCAGGATCTCTTATCGGAATTTTTCTTCGTAGAAGAACACCCAGATTCAGAACAAGCCGTCCATGATGCATATTTCTTGGCAACGACCATGCAACCAGGGATACAAAGAGACCTGGCGTATCGCAAGATTGCGCAACGATGGATCCATCTGAATTTTCTTTCCTTGGCAATTCAGGCTGCAGAAAAGATCGTTTCTTGGGAAGAATATTTTCTTTTTTGGGAAGCTTTCGCCAGCAGAAAACAGAATACTGAAAGGGTATACTGGGGTCTCATGGATAGGATGCTATCGGCAAATCGGCTTATCCAATGTGTACGGTGGTCAAGAGAGATTGCAGATCCTGAGATCAAAGAAAAAATACAGAGTGCATTGCAAGAAGAACTAACTCTTCGCGGGGAAAGAGTTTATAGTTCTTCTACAAGCTGAAGTCCTAGCAGCTCCAAATAGAATTGATATTCTAATTTGAGGGCTTTTTGGATGTTTTCTGTAGAGCGAAAGCCATGGGATTCTTCAGGGAATACCCATAGCTTGCTCGGAAGTCTTTTTTCTTGCAGCGCTTGGTGCATTTTTTCAGCTTGAGACAAGGGGACGACAGGGTCTTTCCCTCCATGCAAAAAGAGGATGGCAGAGTGGATCTTTTCGGTGGTATAAAGAGGAGATCTATTTTCATATTCTTGTCGGTATTGAGGATAGGGCCCTACCAATGTGTCGAGATAATGCGCTTCAAATTTATGTGTTTCTTGAGAGAGCAGAGAAAGGTCTGTCACTCCATATAAACTTGTACATCCTAGGTAGTCTCGAAATAATACTGTCGAGCGCAGTGCGGTATAGCCGCCGGCGCTGCTGCCCCTGATAAAGAGGTGCTCTTTAGAGGCTTTCCCCATATGGATAAGCTGTTTTGCAAGATCATGGCAGTCACGAGGATCGATAACACCCCATTTTCCGTTGAGCTCGTTGCGATAGTGTTTCCCATGGCCACTACTGCCGCGATAGTTGACGTCGAGCCATCCAAAACCTCGGCTTGTCCAAAATTGGACATCCAACGAGCACAAGGGGGATGCATGACCCGTTGGTCCTCCATGACATCGGACAATAAGAGGTGCCGGTATGTGAGGATCTATGCTGTAATGCGGATTTAATGGGGGATAGTAGAATCCATAGATTTCTTCACCATCTACTGAAGAAATAGCAGATATGGACTCAGGTGTTGATATATAGGGGATCCAAAGAGGATCTACCATTGCGCTAGAGGCAAGAGTCTTCCATGCAAAGGTATTGAGGTCGATATCTATAATCGAAAGAGGCTGTAGCGGTGATCCCCCGATACAGACGGCATGGTTGTTATAGACGTCGAGTGTTTTGATCGCTGTGATGGGAATCGGGATCTTTTCTAGGTCTTTATTCTGTAAGTTGAGGATGGCTAAGTGGTCTATTCCTTTTTCGCAGTATGTGCAGAGAAGTTTTTTCTTGTGAGGCAGAAGCTTAAAATAGGTTTTTCCTAAAGTCCAAAGAGGAGGTGTGAAATCGGCATTCATCTGGTACAGGCAAGAGACCGTGCCGGCTTTCCAGAGATACAGGTTAGTAAATCCGCTCCGGTCGGAAGAGAAGATGAGCTCTTCTTCAGAAATCCAAGAAAAATAGGAGATCGACTCTTGTGTGGAGCCAAGGCTATCTAAGAGCTCTAGACTTCCGTCTGGAAAGCGGCGAAAGATCATAAGCTTGGATTCTTGCCAAGGCATCGAGGGGAAATCCCAGGTGATGAATCCAAACAAGCTGCCTTGAGGGTTCACTTGGGGGGAGGCGTAGAAGTCCGCTCCTCGATGGACTGTAGAGAGATTCTGGGATCCAAAGTCGTATTGTACGAGAGTGTTTACAACCTGCGTGTTTGTATGTTCTTCGCAAACACAGAAGAGTTTTCTCTCTTTAGGTATGATGTGGAAGTCGGCAAGGCGTAAAGACCGATCATGGAGCCAGGTCTCTATATTATTTTCAGGGGTCTTGATAGATACTGTCCGAGCCATTTCATCGTAGAAAACAAGAAACCCGTCTTGGGCTATAAAGGCTCCTCCTCCATATTCATGGACACGCGTTTTTACATGAGCATGAGGAAAAGGTTCGAAGACTTCTCCTTTTTCCCATCGCATAAGAGCGCATCTGCCCTTGTCATTCAGACGCGATTCTGTCCAGTAGATCGATTCTTGGTCGCAGCGCACCTCTTGGAACGCAAGGGTGGGCTGCGATGAAGGTGAGATAGGAGAAGCCCAAAGGCCATACGGAAATGCCATGAAGCCTCTTTCAAGGGTTTTGTCTTTGGGATGCAAAAGAAGACCCTCTACTGAGAGCTCCACTTTCTACGATAATTTTTCCGATCACAGGCTTTGTGTCTTCTTCCCACCAGTGGAGCATAGCCTTATGGGGAGAGTCTGCTTGGTCTAGATAGCATGCGATCTCATAGACCCCTTCTTCATGAGGCGCTTCTAAGAAGAACGAGGTGATCCCTTCGCTGCAGCGAAAGCCGATCTCATTGAAGACGCATTTTTGAGGACCTAGTTCTTGGTATCCGATGACAATTTGGTGGAGAGATTCCGGATCGATCCATTGTCGGTCGCAAGAAAAATTCAACGTGGTAAAAATCTTCTCGCCGGGAGCTGCTCGGATCACGTTGCCTTCGCGGTTAAGTCTTAAGTATCCTATAGCAAACGCACCGCTTTGGACGACGGTTGGGATTTCTTGATGCTGTGCCATATCGGCATAAACACAAGAAGCCACTGCAATTAGACAGTATAGAGTCTTGTACGCCATAAGAAAACCTCCTTTTTGCATTGTGTACATCCTATTGATAAGATAGGATAAATCTTTTTTTATGCAAATACCTGAGGAGTTTTTCTATGGCTTTTTGGACTGTGTTTATAGGGATGATCTGCAGCTGTGTGACTTTCTTTGGAGAGCAAAAAACGGTGTTAGTGACAGGCGGAGCCGGTTTTTTAGGGTCTCACCTTTGCGAGAGATTGCTACGAGATGGCCATACTGTTATTTGTTTAGATAATCTCTCTTCTGGATCGAAAGATAATATTGTTGCTTTTCTTTCCCATCCGCAGTTTTTCTTTTTAGAGGAGGATGTCTCAGCAATAAAAGAGTTTTCTATGAAAGTGGATGAGATCTACAATCTTGCCTGCCCCGCATCGCCTCCTTTCTATCAAGCAGATCCTGTCCATACACTAAAAACAAGTGTTTTGGGCGCTCTCTTTGTTCTAGAGTTAGCGAAAAAATGGGATGCCAAGGTGTTGCAAGCTTCCACGAGTGAGGTATATGGAGATCCCATCGAACATCCGCAAAAAGAAAGCTATCGAGGGAATGTAAATCCCATCGGGATTCGAGCTTGCTATGATGAAGGGAAGCGAGCTGCAGAAGCTCTTTTTTTTGACTATCAGAGAATGCATGGAACGAAGATCAAAGTAGCCCGGATTTTTAACACATATGGACCTCGGATGAGAGTCGATGATGGAAGAGTGGTGACTAATTTTATCTCGCAGGCATTGAAAGGAGAGCCGATTACAATCTACGGGGATGGATCGCAGACAAGGTCGTTTTGCTATGTATCAGATTTAATCGAAGGACTGGTGCGCTTGATGGATACAGCAGATGATATTACAGGGCCTATCAACATAGGGAATCCTCGAGAGTTTACAGTTTTGGAATTAGCCTTTTTGACGATACGATATACCGGCTCTTCTTCTTCGATTGTTTACTGTCCTCTTCCTGGAGATGACCCCTGTAAAAGAAAGCCCGATATTTCTCTTGCTCGCAGCGTCTTAAAATGGGAGCCTTTTGTAGATTTGGAAGAAGGTCTTGTCAAAACAATTCAAGCTATGCAACCGGCTCAGAATGGATTGTGAATCGAATTTTCTATTGCAAAAAAAACGCTATCTGCGTTTTCATCGGCTCCTGAAATAATGGCGGGGATGATTTATCCCCGGTGTTTCTAGTCAATCAACTTGAAGGATCATTCTATGAAGAAAATGATGTTCGTATTGCTCCATATGTTTATCATATCGCATCTCCATTCCACTCTCCACGCGGAGGAGTCTTGGGATAAGTGCAAACGGAAAGCTCTGTATTTCCTCCCGACTATTCAAGGCTGGTGCACAGCAGAAAAAGCAGAGAGAATGATGGACCTTATTTATGAAACTCAGCCTGAAGTGTGCGTTGAGGTAGGAGTTTATGGGGGATCTTCCGTGTATCCTACAGCAGTTGCTCTCAAATATCTGGACCATGGCCTGATCTATGCAATCGACCCTTGGAGAAATGAAGACTGTCTCGTTGGATATGAGATAGGGGATCCTAATTACAACTGGTGGAAAAGAGTTGACTTGGAAGATATCTACGATGGTTTTTTAAAGGTTTTACGTCGCCATAAACTCAACTCATATTGCTATGTATTGCGCATGAGAGGAGATGAAGCTATCGCTCAATTTCCCGATGCATCGATCGATATTCTGCACATTGATGGAAACCATACAGAAGAGAGTGCTCTATACGATGCAAAAGCTTACTTGCCTAAGGTCAAACAAGGTGGCTACATTTGGTTTGATGATGCCAACTGGCCTACAACTGGAAAAGCGATCGACTACCTGTTAGAACATTGTGAGCTTTCTCATGGAAGCAAGCGAGGAGATGATTATTTGTTGTTCCATAAACAATCTTAATGTCTTTACTTAAAGAGCCGAGGTTGTCATGACCTCGGCTTCCAATAGGAGTGATTCTATGATCCGCAAAACTTATGGAGAGATCTCCTATCTAGAATTCGAGTTGCTTCAGGAATTTCCCAATCTTCGACACGCCGTATTTTTAAGGCATGGAGGCGTGAGCCAAGGAGCTTTCCAGTCTCTTAACGTAGGAGGCGGAACCGGAGACAGTCCAGATTTTATAGAAGAAAATCGCAAGAAAATTCGAGAAGTTCTCTCTCTTTCCAATATTATTTCTCTGACTCAGGTGCATGGGGTCCACTTGGAATCCATTGGAAAAACACCTCCGCAGGATTGTCCTTGTGATGGCCTTTCGACTGCCGAAAAGCAATTAGGACTTATGATTAAACACGCCGATTGCCAAGCAGCTATCTTTTACGATCCGATCCATCACGTTGTAGCCAATGTCCATTGCGGCTGGAGAGGCAATGTCCAGAACATCTATGAAAAAACACTTCTCCATATGCAAAAGACGTATGGATCGTCACCAGAAAATCTATTTGTCTGTATTTCTCCGAGCCTAGGTCCTTCGCACGCGGAATTTATCCATTACCAAAAAGAGCTGCCCTCTTCTTTTTGGTATTTTCAAGAAAAACCTTGTTATTTCAACCTATGGGAAATCAGCCGCGATCAGTTGCTAAAACTTGGAATTCTTCCTCATCATATTCAACTCGCTGAGCTGTGCACTTATGCAGAGGAAAAAGATTTTTTTTCCTATCGCAGAGAAAAGATAACAGGTAGGCATGCTACAGTGGCTTTTCTTATCTAGGTTTTTTGTGAGAGATCCTGTAGACTTATAAAGTCTGTTTGAAAGGAGAAATTCTATGGTTCAAGGAATTATTTTCTTGCTTTGTGCTTTTGGGATGCTTTCTGCAGCCCCGGTAGAAGAAGTGGATGTGATTGTTTTAGGAGGTGGCGTAGGTGCCCAAACATCTGCCCTCTACTTGGCGCGTAGCGGTCTTGCCCCCATTGTCATCGAAGGAAAATCTCCCGGTGGAACGATCACTCAATCTCTTAAAATCCAAAATTGGCCAGGAGAAATAGAGATCACCGGATTTGAATTAGCAGATAAGATCAAAATGCAGGCAATCCAAAATGGGGCTCTTTTCAGAAACGAAGAAGTGATTGCTGTTGACTTCCGCACTCGACCTTTCCTGGTGACAACGCAAGAACTAAAAAGCCGTAAAAAACACCAGTTTCGTGCCAAATCCTGCATTATTGCGCTGGGAGCACGGCATAATTCTTTAGAAGTCCCAGGAGAGAAAGAGTATTACTCTAAGGGCGTGTATCATTGCGCTATTTGTGACGGATCTTTGTATAAAGACCGCACTGTAGCTGTAATAGGAGGAGGTGATGCTGCTGTTTTAGAGGCGGAATACCTTCTATCTCTTGCAAAGACGGTATATCTTTTTGTTAGAGGCCCTCAGCTCAAAGGTTTTGAAACGCAAAGAGCGGAAGCGATCCTCAAAAACCCCAATCTAAAAGTATTTTTCCACAGCGAGGTGAGAGAGATTCAAGGCGACGGTTCTTCCCTGCAATATCTGGTCATCGAAGATGGCAAAAAAGGGGAAATCCAGAAAGTAGCTGTCGATGCTGTCTTTCTTGCAATTGGGTCACATCCCAACACGGATTTGTTCCAAGGACAGCTGGATATCGATGAAAAAGGGTATATCGAACTGAAAAAAGGCATGGAAACATCCATTCCAGGTATCTATGCTGTAGGAGACATAGCAGACCCTATTTATAAGCAGGCGATTTCTGCAGCGGGAGATGGAGCAAAAGCAGCGATTCAAGCAAGGCAGTTCCTCTCTGTCACTTCTTCAGTTCAAAAAGCCGCTATACCGATTTCTGAAGGAGCTGAGGTAATTGAAATTACCTCAGCGTCTCATTTTGAGGAGATATTAAACACCTCCTCTGTTCCTATCCTAGTAGACTTCTACGCCGTCTGGTGCGGACCATGCCGTTTTATAGCTCCCTATTTAGATAGCTTTGCACGGGACTTTCATGGAAAAGTCAAAGTATGCAAAGTGAATGTGGACAAGGTAGAAGCTCTAGCGCTTCGCTACAATATAAGGGCGATGCCCACGCTCATGATGTTCCAAGGTGAGGGAGCTGCCAAGATAAAAAAGGTCGGTGGTGAAGAGATCCTCGATTATCTCAGAGGTTTTGAGCTGTAAGCTTTTGTTGTATTAATCTATGTAGGATAGACATTTGAGTTAGTGTCGGGAAAGAGAATGCAATGCTGGTTGTGGGGATGGGTCTGGTAGTTCCAGCCTCTGGATAAAGACTAACTACAGCACTAGAGTAAGGATTGATATGATTGAAAGTGTTATTATTTTTTTGGGCGTGCTATGGCTTGCGTATAAGTTTTATGTGACAAAGGATTTAAAAAAAATATTCGCCTCTATGGCTTTGATGACAACACTTTTTGGCAGGTGGCCTTTATATTATTCTTGGTACTTAACCTGTGCTCTCATGGCGATTTTATCTGCAGGATTTCTGTGTTATGAAAATTATATCCATAAAAAGAATGTTACGCCTTTAGCGTATATGTATATTGTTTTTTTTCTTCTATTTGGTTCCATGTTCTTTATGCAGTTTCTTACAGGTCGGTAGTGCTTTTGCGTTTCTGCTGTAGATGTTTTGTTATTCAGAGGATAGCGCATACTGTAGGAATTCTCATTTGTGAAAAAAAAGGGCTTTGCTCATAAGTCCGGCCACCTCATCTAAGACGCTAATTCACATGGCCCTCGCTTTTTCCTCGGTCTTCCTAACATCGGCACCGACTCAATACAATAGTCAGAAAATCGAGGAACAAGTGGGACGTCTCTGGTAAAAAACGACGAATTAAATTTTTGGTTTGTTGATTTTATAGAGCAGTGATAATCTTTTTTCACAAAGATTAGGAGGTCTCTATGAAGTCCCAGCTCATTCTTGCCTGCATTTTAAGTTCAATTGCAGTTATCTTACCACTACAGGGAAGGGCTCTTGAGACAGTCTTATCTCAGCAAGATCTTTCTTTCACTTCTCCTTTAGAAATTCAAAAATATGCAAGAGAAATTACACAAAATGCCTACCAAATGATTGAAAAGATTCTATCCATTCCTTCGGATCAGCAAACTTTTGAAAATACCTTAAGGCCTTGGAATCAGTTGAAGGGAGATCTTGCCTCCAGTTTCAAGCAATTGAATGAACTTGCAGAAGGGTCATCTCTTTCAGTAGCTGCAAGTCAGGCTATGCAGGATCTTCGTGTGTTTTTAATGGAAATATCTCAAGATGCTGAGCTCCATGAGGCTTTAATTGGTTACTCTCTAAAGATTAATCACAACCCTGCAGCTACCCCCTTCGAGCGTTATATTGCAAATCAGTTTCTTAGCAATAATCGCGGAGAATTCGCTCATCTTCGAGGATCAGTTCAGGAGAAAAATACAAATGAGATAGATTTCACTATTTTAAATCTAAAATCCGCTGATTTCCCGATAGATCAAACATTAGATTTAGCCAAAAAAATTTCTTTAGCACATGCAGACGTAATATGCATTCATGAAATTTCCCCTAATGATGCTCATGATGTATTTCAAGCGCTTCAAGAGGACTATGCCCACTTTCTATACTTACACATGGTGACTCAGCAGTTTTTGATTTTTTAGAGCATCGAGGAGGTATGCTCATTGCTTCCAAGTGCTCTATTGAAAAAGCCCAGTTTACTAGATTTGCTGGAAACTCAACAGCCCTCGATGAGGGATTTTTTGATTTTGTTATTAAAAATGGAGAGGAGACGCTTGGACATATTTGCGTAATCAATTTCAAAGAAGCCCCATACAAGGAAACACAGGCTCGCAAATGCATGAGACTTATTGAAAGAATGCAAGAGGACATCTTGAAGATGGAAGAAGAATTAATTCCCTTTTTCCTCTGTGGAGATTTTAGGGCATTGCAATTTTCTGAGGAGGGAAAGGCGCTCATGGACGCCTATTTCCAATCTGAAAATAATTATACAGGAGTTATCCATGCACTTCTGCTTCGATCTTTACCCGACTTTTCACATGAAGTGTTGAGTCCTGAATATTCCATTTCAACAACTTCGATTGCCCTGTTAGGTGATTATGCTGGATCTCTTGCTCTGTTTAAAAAAGAAAATGCATATTCCGCTGATGATATTCTCAAAAATATAAGCGGAAATTATTGGAACGGAAACTATACAATTCTTTGCGGAGGTAGAGCTGACGTATCAGCTGGCAAAGACAGTGATGGTAATGCTTCAGTTGAAGCTAGCGTTTCTTTTTCCGATAGGTCTGGCAGTGGTGTCGAATACTCAGCCGGAGCTAGTGTAGAGGTCAAGCGTGATAATGATGGAAATGTATCGACCGAAGCTAGAGCTAACGTTGGGATTGGTCGGTAGTTTTTTAAATTGCACTATTTATAGAACATGAAAAGAAAAAATTTTTTAATTCTTACTGGAAGTTTTTTTTGTGTTGTAATTGTTTCCGTTGTGTTGCGTTTATTTATTATAAACACTTATCATTTCCACATTCCCATTACACTTGATAAAAGTAATATTCCCGAAACTTTAGTTGAAATCCAGGGAAAAAAATATTCACTTGCAATTGATTTGGGCGATAAGTTTGCACTCTCATTGAATAAACATGCTTTGAAAAAATTACAAAAAAAACCTCATGATTCGTTGCAAAATAGAGATGCTATAGGGAAATCATATGAAACCTCAGCTTATATTCTTTCAAAAATAAAACTAGGGGATTTAATTTTTGATGATGTAGTTGTAGCAGAAGTAAATGAAGAATTTGTAAAAAATACAACTTTATGGGCTGATACAGATAATTTAGAGGAATTGTTAAACGATAGATTTGGAACAATAGGAAGAGCTTTATTAGAGAGACTGAATTTGCTTTTAGATGTTCAAAATTCTTCGTTTTTTGTTAGTAATGATATAAAAAAATTAAAAGAAAATGGATACGATCTAAATCAATTAGTTCAAATTTCATTTGAAATAGGAAGGACAGGTGTTATTTTACCAGTTAAAACTGAAATGGGCTTGATAAGGCTATCAATATACCGTTCGTGATTGAAGAAGCGTCTTGATAAAAATTCGGCTTGACGTGCAA
>CAMFIG010000027.1 GCA_945952445.1 uncultured Chlamydiae bacterium | reverse complement strand
TCTATCAGATTCTATCAATTAAATTTATGAATTTATTTTTTAGGAGTGGTATAATCTGCATCTTCCATTGGCCATAGCAGGCTGACGACATGGTTAATATCCATTCGTCCTAGCTTTAGCTCCACACATTCTTAACATGGAGTTACCTCGAATAATTTTGATCGTTATCCCGGGGCCTATTCCGATCGATTGGCGCCCTGGTCAGTTAAAGTCCCAGTAACAATGACTGCCTTTCTCTACTCTCTATTGATATTCGATAAAATCCGGTTGTATCCAATACTCAATGCTTTTATAATCAGATGTGAGAATCACCTTGTATCAGGCCCCTTCGTCTATGAATTGCAGTAAAGAATTTAGATGACTTACAACTTTGGAACATCTAATGAAAAGAATTACAATGGTAGCCGGCCCGAACGGCGCCGGTAAAACGACGATAGCATCTGCTTTAATTATTGATTTTAAGGGGCTTTATGAGGATTTCCTGAATGCCGACGAAATTGCTAGAGGACTTTCTCCATTACACCCGGAAGGTGTCAGTTTTGAAGCAGGGAAGTTAATGATTAAAAGATTTCATGCTTGTGTGAGTGAGAACAAGAGTTTTATTTTCGAAAGTACTGCTGCCGGGTTGTTTTACGGGGAGCATTTAAAAAATGCAAAAAATAGGGGCTATGAGATCAACCTATTATTTTTGTGGCTTTTGAATCCTAATCAAGCTGTAAAACGAGTTGCTTTAAGAGTTCGGCAAGGCGGTCATAATATTCCGGGAGACACTATAGTTAGAAGGTATTATCGAGGTTTAGGAAATTTAATAAAAATTTATCTACCCATCTCGGATACTGCGCTTATTTTAGATAACTCCGAACCCGAATCCGGGATAAGAAAAACGATAGCCAGAAAAGAACCCGGCATAGGATTGCTTGTGGAAGATGAAGAAATTTGGGAAAGAATACATAGGGATGTAAATGGTAAAATCAAATAAAATTGATATTAATCAAACGTTTTTAAAGGCTCATAAAAAAGCCGTAAAAAATGCTATCGAAACGGCTGCGCGCACTCGCACGTCTCTTGTGTCTCGAGAAGATGAGAAAGTTAAAATGGTAAAGCCAAGCGTAAAATATTTGGGTTATGAACCTATCGATCGGCCTAAGAAGAAAAAGACCGTTCCCCCTCGCTCTTCTCGGGCAAAGAAATAATCCCTCGCGGTGCAAATACGGTGCAGCGAGTTTCCTATTGCACCGTCGATAATCGGCAAAATCCCGTTGCATCCAATATCTAACTTATTTACAATGTAGCTCGTAAAGGTAGGATAATGCTGATTAGACCGGAATTCTCCCTCCATCATCATCCGTAGGTCGTTGGTGCAAGTCCGACTGCCGCTATCGTTTTCATTTTTCAGAGTAAGTTCTATTAACTTCCACTTCAGAAAAGCTCTTGTGTAGTCAAAAATAAAAAATATAAGGAATTTTTCATTTTCAGAAGTAATAATATCTATCTTTTCTCAAATAGCCTCTACGCGGATCTTCGATCCATTCTTCTTTACTTAAGATGGATCCATGTGAGCTTTGGTTTCTACTTCCACAGAAAGACAGTGTAAGCCAACAAGAGAATTTGCCCAGCATCTACTTTCAGAAAAATCCGTAGGGTTTTCTGGATCATATCCAACAAAATGAACATCTGTGTTGGGTTGGTAACTTTGCACAAAGGCTCTATACATTTCCATAAGAGCCACTCCTAAACGAGTTCCTGCTGCAGTTCCCATGGTGATGTAATAATACCTTTCTGTGGCAGGAGAATATCCGGTAATGGAATTGATGAAATTTGCGTCCTCTGTTTTTTGTCCCTCAGGCAAAGCATCATGAGATACGTCATAGAAAACTCCCGGAGTTGGGATGACTATAAATCCTGCATCCGTTAGCTGCATTTGGACTGGCTCAAAGAGCGGTGCTAGTTCTTCCGACAAGCTCTTTGCTGTATTTATATACCGCTCCAGAAGCCCCAAATCTTCTTCTGAAAGACCGAGTTCATCTGCTTGCTCTTTCATAGAAAGAAGAATTGAGCAAGTAAGTATATAATCCTGTAAAAATATGCTTCCTTTAGGCCCGGAACGCATGAACATGTCTAAGTGGTAAGCACATTGGGGCAGGAAAATAATGTCTCTAAGGCCGACCTTAAAAGTATTTGCGATGAGGCGAGTCATTGCTTGTTTTTCGAGAAGATATTCTATAGCAGTTTGAGAGAAGATGCTAGCAGTCGTTTCATCGGAAGCATCGGGTTCTTTTGCAGGCATAAGACCTAAAAAATTCAATTCGAACGCATGAATGAACTTTTCTAATGGACTAAAAACAGCTGTGGAAGCTGCTTTTTTTATAGCAGCTAAATATTCTGTAAAGTCCTCTGACTGTCCTGTAAGTTTGCAGAGAAGAAGCGAAGTAAGAAGTTGATGGCCTCCCATAATCAACTTGATCTTGTCTCCCGTCGGAAGAAGATAATAATTTCCTCCCTCCATATAAAATGGTAGCATATTCCACATGGAAATTCCTGGAAAACCGCTCAAGTCTAAACTGTCTTTTATTGCAAGAGGAATCGTGCTATGAGTTTGACCCATCATATTTTGGAAACTTTTATGCGATGTTTTAGAAAAGGCGGAAATACTTTGTTCCTGGGATAAAACACGGATTCTACTTTGAATCTCTGTCAGAAGCGTTGGATCACAATCAAAAAAACAGGGAGAAGAGAGGGTTTGCTCCCCGTGCCGAATCCATAGATCTCGAACCATCACGATTCTTTGTGGTCTGATAATTTTGATCCCAAGTTCTTCACATAACTTTTCTAGATTTCTTGCAATGAGGGTCTGTTTAACTTCAGAACCTATAAAAGCCTTCGGATTTATGGTGCTGAGCATAAGAGTGTTAATTTGCATCCCAAATTCGTGAGAATCAGGCCTGTATCCGTAAGCTCCTTCGGGAAGTGCAACACGATGCTTTAGTAATGACAATGCGACTTTGTCTACTAAGTGGGGAGTCATATAAGATAAGACTTCGGGATGACTCATTCGGCAGTAATCGATAGGAGTGTACCCAAAAGCATCTTTTTCATATTGGTCGTCGCAAGCTCCATGGGCCATTAAAAAGCGTATCCCTGCGCTAAATCCGGTCAGAGCGGCCACATGCATAGGAGTCCAAAGATTATCTTGCTTGGATCTAAATGGATTTTCAATCCCGGTTCTTGTAAAGATTTGTCTTGTAAGATCCTGAATTTTCTCATCGCTGGCATTGAGAGCGCATTGTTTTTGCATGATATGATGCCAGTAATGTTTAGGATGTGGTTTTTGAAAACAAGCCCGAAGTTCGCTAAGAGAAGAAGAAATCATAAGAACACCTATTTTTAAGGGCAAAATACTAGCATGGCGGCGTTTTTATTACATCTCTTCTAGAATATGCAAGTTTTTAAGTATGCTCTCTCTCTCTCCTATAGGCAGGTCTTTAGTTAACAAATGCAAATAGATGTCTTTTGCTTTTTGATAAAGTCCTAGCTGCAAGGCGCAAAATGCCTTTTCGATATCGAGTCCATACTCATGCATCCAATGTTCTACGAAAAAAATGGAGGGATTAGAAGAGGGGAGATAGGAATCTGCCAGTTCGTAAGCTGTCTTATAATTTCCTTGCCTTCGGTAATAATGCACAAGTCGGTAGCAGGGTTCAATTCGATAAGGACTATGAGAGCGGGCTGTCTGGTAGCTTTGTATAAATATGGAAGGATCTTTGCCTAAAATTTCTTGGAGAAGGCCTATTTGATATAAGGACCAAAATATTTCCTCTCCAAATCCTCCCAAGGGAAGCCTTTTGTAGTAATTTTCAATGGCACGTTCATAAAGCCCTGCATCTTTATAGCTCTGCGCTAAGTAAAAACGGTAGCGTGAGTTAAACGGATCTTTCCTTAATGCTTGCTCTAATAAAGCAGCATCTTTTGCATATTTATTAGGATCTTTGGAGCGGTGTCCTTCAGAGCGGATCTGATTCCATACCCCTTTTAAAATGCCTGATTTATAAGCTTGGGGACTATGTAAATACTCATGGAGAACGCCCTGCCATTTCCAATCTAATTCCGATTGGACGAGCAGCACCCGGTAGTAGGTCATAGTTGCGTATTTGCAAAGTACATAATAGAAGTCTAGATTAAGCGATTCCTTATCTAAAGGGTCAGTAACTATCCATTGTTCATCAGCATCGATAAAAAGGATATAATCTGTTTTTCCTGCGGCTAAAGACAAAGCACTATTGCGGTTTTTTTCAAAATTAACCCACTCTTGCTGATGCAATTCTCCCGGGATATCTTCAAGGCATTTTTGGATGATTTCCGGGGTTTTGTCTGAAGATCCTGTATCTACGATGACCCAATAATCTATAAGAGGTTTAATAGAAGTCAAGCACCGCTCTATGACGGATTCTTCGTCTTTTACGATCATATTAAGACAGATGCTTTTTGGCTTTGCACTTAGAGCATTTGAGCAAAAAAGAGTAACAAAAACTAAAATAGGAAAAATAGGCATAAAACTCATCCCGCTACAGCCTCTTCTTGTGAAAAAGCCGTAGTGGGTATTTTTTAGTTGCTAATCCATTCAACAGTTAGAAAGGCGATGACGTCGCTTGCATTGCCTGTTGTAGCTGAAGAGGGCAAAGTGATATTGCCACCAGATATGTTTTTCATCTGAATCTGGTCTCCTGCAGACGCTGAAAATATCACCGATCCTATGGTCGTAGGTCCACTGCCGGTAGGCGTTGCAGACCACGCCAAGGCTCCCGGAATAAGGGTCACACCATTCACAAGCTCTATCCCACATCCTGTCACGGGAGCTGAGGTGGCAGACACCCCATAGACAGCTCTGTAGACACCGGAAACTCCCAAAGTCAAAATACCAAAAGTAGAATCATATGTAAAATTTGATGCAGTGACAGCTTCTGCATTTAATACAATGGCCGTATTATTGCCGATTACGAGGGAAGATCCCCCGGCTGTTCTATATCCTGAAAAATATGCCTGAGAGGTCGTTGATCCTGTAGCTCCAGTTGCGCCAGTAGCTCCAGTTATTCCTGTAGAGCCAGTAGCACCGGTTGCGCCCGTAGTCCCCGTGCTTCCAGTCGCACCGGTAGCCCCTATAGATCCGTCAGCACCTGTTGGCCCTGTAGGTCCCGGGGGGCCTTGTGTGGGAGGATCAAAGCTAGAGTGAGCGAATGCCCCAGTCATAAGACATAAACTAGCGCAAAGAGCCCAAGTTTGGGTCACAAATTTCATAAATAACTCCTTTTAGTAGTTCCAATTCCAACGATTCATTTTATCCAGAACAATGATTTCATATCGCTTTACAGGCTGGCTAAGCCTTTGGTCTTTTTTCGTGCGATTTTTACTGCTGCCAAGAGGAAAGGATAAGGTAATCTGTCCCTGAGCCCGTGTTTTAAATAGAGTATCGCTCGTTAAAAATCCCTCGAGTGAGAAATATTTGGCAAAGTTAAGAGCTAATCTGAATTGGCCTCCAATGGCGTGTCTTGTGCGTAGATAGTGGTCTACAAAGTAGTAAGGGCCGATTGCGCTGTAGACATCGACGACTTTGCTTTTTATAACATTTCCACCAAATTCAGCATTGACGCCTCGCATAGACACTGAATATTGATTGTGTTGGATGTAATAGCCGCCTATATAATCATCGTAGAGATGTGAGTGAGTCCGTTTATGCGAATTGATTGGCAAGTAGCCATTGATCCTAAAATCTAGATATTTGCCAAGAAGCTCTCCTCCAATGCCTATTTGGTTGAAATGGGCATGATCGTGGACAGAGCGATAATCATAATACGCATTAAATCCTACGATAAGATCAGTGCATGAAGGGGCTATTCTAACTCCTAATCCGCCGTTGGCAGCCCACTCTCCGTTATTAAAGACATGCCCCCTGATATCTATAAAAGGAAATACCGTCTTTTGGCAGCAAGAGGAGAAAAAAAGTCCTTTGAGTGATGTATATCCTTGAGTGTATCCTATACCGCGGCCATCGATGTAGCTCATGGATAATGTCGCAGGATAAGGCTTAAGGTGTGCTTTTTCTTCTTCCTGTGAAGAGTTTTTAAGATCGGCAAAAACATTGCCTTGAGAAGCTGCAGCGATCAATAAAGAATAGGTGATTATTTTCCTCACAAAACCCCACTTTTTTTGTTGAGCATCCTTTTGAATTTTTTTGCTTATGGTGACTATTTTTTTTATTTCTTTGCAAGGCTAAAAACAATAAGCCTCTCTGAGGCTTAAGCTCTCTTCCATGCTTAAAAATCAAAAAAATACTTGAAAGCAAATAATTTATTTGCATATTCTTTAGCAAATCCTTACAAAAGGAGAACGCTATGACGCCGATATCACCTCAAGTAACAATTAAAATCCCAGATGGGAATTGCTGCCAGCAGGTCAACTGCTGTTCATCCGGAAATACAACCACTCGAACAGATGCGAGAATCGTTGTTCGAAAAGACAGCGAACTTTCTGTAGAAGAATCTGGATGTTGGAATAGGATGTTCCTTTGCATGAAAAGGCTTTTTTGCTGTAAAGAAAAACCCAGAGATGTAGAAGCGGAAAATGAGCGAGTAGCGCAATTATTAGAGATGTATATTCGGCAACAGCATGGACCTGTTGCCGCAAGCGTCGCTCAAAAAATATTAGAAGAGAAGAGAACATCCGGAACAAGAGAGTCGGATTTGGAGCGCCTTGAAAAAATTTCTCGAGAAATTGAATCGCAGCAGGCCTATCTAGAAGCTCTTTTTAAACAGGCTAAATTTTACCTAACTTCCATTCAAGAATCGGATAGTAAATCGGAGCAAGATATGACTTCCCCATCCGATATTGCTATAGATTTTTCTCTTGATCGGATGAAAGTCAAGCAACTAGATGGCTCATTTACAATTTTTGACGAGAGCAAGATGAAAGAGAGGATCAAAGCAATTGTCAAATCTATCGATGAGGATGTTTTGCATGAGATTGTAGAAAATGTAAAAGCGCACTTGACTCGCAGGGGAGATATGGAAGTGTCTTCTGAAGAGATTCGTAAATGCGTTGTCGAAGAGCTTAAACTAAAAGGAATTTCTATAGACCGCCCCGTTTTCTTAGATCATCTTCGTGATACAAGGGGGATTTTAAGTTGCCGTAATATTGCTGATTTGGCCCCTGAAGAATTGCTGGCGATCTACTCAAGCGCGACGGAATCTCCGCCAGCTACGGTTTAAAATCAAAAAGGCTGGGATTTAATTGGGATCGCATCATTTGGTGTCGAATGATCGCTTTCCCATAAGTCCCATGCCAATGTAAAATTACAGCAGAAGAGTCTTCGCTTTCACAACGGCTCCAGTTATAAATAGGAGGAAGAAGAGAAATAGGACTTGCGTTTTCTTCGATAATTTTGGAAAGAACATCCTGATCTCCTGCATGCAGCTCGTTTTCTTTTATAGAACGGCAAGCCCACTCTTCGAATAAAGGAAGTCCATGATGGAATACCATCACACCGGAATTAAATGAACCGCTATGTTCCCGAGCAATTGCAAGGTCGTCAGGGTTCTTGCTAAAAGAAAACAACTCTTGGATGGAATCTCGGATTTCGCAATCAATATCAATCCAGATTGTCGTTTGAAAAGGAGATTGCAGGCAAGCAAAAGGCTTTTTAAACCAAGCAGATCGATTGCCCCATAGATGCTTTCCGTAGATATCTTCCCATTCTTGTATAAGGGATGGCAACACTTCTTCTTTGTCTACTACAAAAATATCAGCGACAGGAAGATGAATGTAGATCCCCTTGTCTTTGCACCATGCTTTCATTTCAGAAGACATGCCAAAATCAACAAAAGCAACCGGAAGATGATTCGTGCGCGAATAATGGTTCCACCACCAAGGGAGAAGCCACTCTTGGGTAATATCGGAAGCTACTAGAATTCCCTGCTTAATAGAAGGTTGTAAAGAGGGCCATTTTTGCAAAGCAGAATACAAAGTCATATGTTCCTTTTTTTTTGAGAGATATCACAAGTTCCATTTTCACTCAAATGTTGACAGATCTTCGAAGGTTGCAGTATGGTTTTTTTCACTTCTTGAAGGAGGGCATTTTGAGATCTTCTATACAAAAAATCGTTTGCGCGTTGGGATATAGCTCTTGTTGTTTTGCCTCTTTTCCTGATCAGATCCTGATTATTGGAGATAGTTTCTCTGATAGCGGCAACCAGGGAGCTGCTATTTTAGGATTGCATACTCCGAATACGAATGGAACCACATGGCCTGTTTTTTTAGCCGAAGCTCTTGGATCTAGAAGGCTTTTGCCATACACCGGTGGAGGAACAAACTATGCATATTCTAAAGCCCTTACCTTATCTGATTACAATCCGACTCTCGGATATGTTCCCTCCATGACAACGCAAGCTGGATACATTCCAAAAGGCATGAATAAACAGAACCCTATCTTCTTATTTGGAGGAGGTAATGATTATACTTCTGTTCTTCCGGACTACGTTTCTCCCGTCGATCAGCCTGCTACGAACATTGTAAATATTGTCGAATCTTTGCATGAAAGCCATTTTGAACATCTTTATGTGATGAATTTTCTCGATGTTGTGAATGTGCCATTTCCTTTGCTTTCTACGCCACCGAATAGCGTAGTAATGGCTTCAGAAGCCCTTAGTTTCAACCAGGCTTTACAGCAGCAGATAGGAGAACTTGATTATCCTGTATTTTTAGTGGATACATTCTCTTTGTTTCAATCGATAGGAGAAAAACCTTCCCGGTATGGTTTTTTCAACATTACAGAAGCTACACCCTCAATGAGTTCTTCTTCCGGATACCTATGGTGGTATGATGGAGTGCATCCTACGGAAGCTTTTCACCTGATTCTTTCTGATTATATGTATGCCCTTTTGGAAGCCCCATCTTGTTATGTCTCGCTTCCTGAATTATCCTTGGCTGTTTTATCAGAGCAAAATGCTTCGCTACGCTCGCAATTGTATCCTGCAACCAAATCATGCAACTCCCAAGATTGGCACGCATTTCTTTCGGGCAGTTATACTCCTTTGCTTCGCCCAGCAAGCTCTCATTCATCAAATTTTCATAACTCTTATGGTGGAGATGTTTTATTAGGAGTTGAAAGAGCTATTTTTTCCCACTGGCAGCTTGGAATGGCAGGAAGTTATGCCTATAATGTAACATCCTCCTCTCATGGACAAGTAGAATGTTCTTTCGACACTGCAAGCGAAGCTGTTTCTTTGTTTTCAGAAAGCGTATTTTCTAAAGGATATATCCAAGCAATCGCTTCGATTGCCTTTGTCCAGTTCTATGACATTCATCGTACTTTTCGAACAGGATCTCTCCATCACCATGCTAAGGGGAAAACGCATGGTTTACAAGGTGGGGGAGAGGTGTTCGGTTCCTATTTCATCTATGCTAGAGAGCATCTTTCTACGGGACCTCTTATCGATCTTACTTATCAACAAGCTCATGTCAAAGGATACCAAGAAAAAGGATCCGATATTGGCAATCTCAAATTTAAGAGTATTACGGACCAGTCTATGATCACGGGGATTGGCTGGGAGCTTGTTTGGAATGCGAACATTCGTTCTGTAACGATGCAGTCTGATGTGTATTTAACTTTTAACCGCCAATGGTACCAAGAAACAAAAGAAGTGCATTATCGAGAAGCGAGCCTGCCAGGAAATTATGGCGTATGGTCCGTAGAGATTCCGGCGAGCAACTTTCTTGGGGGAGGCTGCCAGTTTAGCTTTTGTTTATCTAAGCATGCTGCTTTAGACTTTGGATACCAGCTGCGCGTGGGTACCTATAGCATGAGCGAACACTTCCTAAACGTTGGGTTCTCTTCCAGGTTTTAATGATAAGTGCCTTATAATAAGCTTGTTGCGAAGGTTCTTTCTTTTCTAGCTGATAGATGGTATAATGTTTTCATTTTAGAATTTATATGCATACAAAAGCTAACAGAAACGCCCCTTTATTTGACCTTTTACTAGAGATGGCTCCCGATAGTTCCAAGAACACTCTCCGTTCTTGGATTGAAGAGGGGAGAATTGAAATCGATGGAAACGTTGTCCGCAGTAGAGCCTATCAAGTTCGAAAAGGCCAAGAGATCCAGCTTGGAAGAAAAAAGCACTTTATCCAAGATTCGATTGAAATCATCTACGAAGATGCAGATCTTGTCGTTCTATACAAGCCCGCTGGAGTGCTCAGCGTCGCAACAGACTTCAACCAAAAATACAACGTACATACATATTTAAAAAGAAGGTTTCATTCCCGAAGGGTATTTCCAGTCCATCGCTTGGATCGAGAAGTTTCAGGGGTGATGGTATTTGCCTATTCTTCTAGGTGCGTGGCCGGATTAAAAGAACAGTTTGAAGAACATTCGATTTTGCGCGAATATCTAGCCATCGTAGAAGGGGATGTAGAGCAAGATATGGGAACATGGCAAAGTTACTTGCAAGAAGATCCAACATATGTTGTCAAAAGCATAAAAGATAAGGGACTGGGACAGCTTGCTACTACCCATTATGCAGTCATCCAACGCAAACATGGCATGACATCGTTGCGGATCACGCTAGAAACAGGGAAAAAAAACCAAATCCGCGTTCATTGCGCAGAAGCTGGACATCCAATCGCGGGAGACACAAAATATAAAGCAAAAACCGATCCTGTGCATCGTCTAGGATTGCATGCTTGGAAGCTCGGTTTTTTCCATCCTGGTCTTGAAAAGAATATGCTTTTTGAAAGAAATCCGGATCCTATATTTCGAAAATATCTCGCTTAGAAAACCATAAGTAATCCTACTATAATCATAGAAACAGCAAAAATCTTTCTTAAAAGGGGAGTGGGCAGCTTATGAGCCAGTTCCACTCCATAGGGCGCAGCAAAATAGCTTGTGATCCCGATAATTGCAAAAGCGGGCAGATAGATAAATCCAAGGCTCCATGAAGTTGTTATTTCTCCCAAACCAAAGAACAGATATCCGATAGCTCCTAGCAGGCTGATTAAAAAGGTGATTGCAATCGAAGTCCCAATCGCTTTTTTTTCATTCATATGATACCAGAGAAAGAGGGGCACAAGAAATATCCCGCCTCCAACTCCCAGAATATTCGCAAGGCAAGCAACTCCAGCACCGAGAGCGGTTAACGGAAAAAAACCAGGAAGTCGTTTTTCCTCCGGCGTAATTTTTCTTTGTCTTAATAAAAAAATTCCAATAGCACAGGCAAAAAAACCGAAGAGAACTTCCAAAACAACACTTGATAACAACCTAGCAATCAACGCCCCTAAAAACGACCCCAAAAATATCCCCGGAGTAATTTGTTTTACAACATCCCAGAGAACTCCTTTTTTTTGTGATGCGCTCTCGCTGCCGCAAAGGCGTTGATCACCATGGCCGCTAAAGAGGTTCCTATCGCTAAATGCATCACATATATTTGAGGAAACCCAAAATAAGAAAAAGTGGCGACTAAAGAGGGGACTATAATGGCTCCGCCTCCGATTCCCAATAATCCTCCGATGATGCCGGCAACAATTCCTATTGCAGCATAAATGACTATGGATAAGATCATGTTTTTTCCCTTTGTTATAGGGTCCTTATCGCTCGATTTAAAATTAAAATCCACAGAAAATCAAAAAAAAGACTGGACGAAAGAAGATCTCTATTAATAAACAATTTTAAAAATTGAAGTATAAGGAGTTTTGCTTTAAAATTACTGTCAGATTATAGGGGTATTATGAAAATTGGAAGTTGTTTAGCTCCTAACTACTTAGAATTAAAAGATAAGTCACCGAAAAAAACAACCGCAAAAGAAATCGGAACTATCCGTTCTTCCAAAAAACAATTTGGGAAAGTTTGCTTAGTATCCCCAAATCTTGCCTTACTCTCATCAAAATCCCTACAAAACAAGCAACTGTCTCAATTATGGATAGAATTTTCGGAGGGGCCAAACTCTTCGATTCTCCAAGTTGTCGAAATTGATGAAAAATTAGGATATGTGGTTGTTTTAATCGATCGACTAAGAGAGGATTTTTTACCTTTAAGCATAATGCCTGATACTTGGATGAAGGAGAAACAACAACGGGTGGCTTTTTTAAGTGAAAATCGATGTATAGAAGCGGCTATTACCTTATCTAAAGAATCTGTAGTTGTGGAAAACGAGGGGGAGGCAATACCCAGAGGGGCTGCATGTGTAGAGAAAAAAGACAAAAAACTTATAGGGATCTATTTACCCTCTGAAGAGATGAAAGAAGAGTCTGTATTGCGCATATCGGATATCATTGAGGAAAAAAAAGACTCTATTTTATGCAGAATCAAAGACAAACCGACGATGGTAGTCGAGATTCCCAACTCATCCGATGTCTACAAAACTCGAAAAATGCATGGGACTATTTTTGTTGTAAGACCTCTTTCCTCAGAACTTCCCGGCGTTATTATCGAGGGATACCAAAAAAAACATTCTCCTTGCTGGCCTGGAAAATGGGAAGGAAAGGAAGGAAGCGTTCTTCCTCTTAATTGCGAGGAGGTTGTAGAACTGGTGGATGTTCTTATTAAAGAGCACGCGGATCTATTTGATACATTTCATCCTAAGGATGCTTCCCCAAAGAAAATATATTGGCCGATCGATCAAGAGGCTTTGGGAAATTCTTTATACAATAAGCTAAAGGGAATCAAGGCGATTGCTATGTACACAGGCTTTAATAAAGAGAGCCGTATATGGGCTTTGCATTGTTTTCCCAAAACACATTAATTTTTTTATATTGAGGTTATTTTGGCATTTCAAAGAGTCAACGCAGCAGGCAGAACTAGCATTTTACCGAATTCTTTATCTTTTCAGTCTGAAAATAATTCGGTAGATAAAAGAACGGCAGAAGCCTTTCTGCGCGCTACCAGTCCGCAAATGCTAGCAGCTGGCGAAGGGTTTGGTTCAGGGGATTCTTTAGCGAGTGATTTAACTGTAATTCCTTTAACTTCTCCTTCTGCAGGAAGCGCGCTCAGTCGATGCACCTTACCTTCTCTTGATTTATCTAGAATTGAAAGACAAAGGAGTAAAACGGCGCCTTCTTTTCGCTTTGAAGAACTATTTGAACCTAGCGAGCTTGTCTTAGAAGATACAGCACCTCCAACAATTCTAACTACTCATACAGAAGAAAGTGACAGCCCATGCAGTTCCCCTTCGCCTAGTCCTAGAGAGCCTTCTCCTATAGAATGGCCGCACCAGACTTGTCCTGAAACAGTAGATTCATTAAAGATAAAGTACTCAAACCCATTTCACATCACAGATTTAATCGATGATTTAATTGCCATGCGCAACGATGATGTAGAAGAAGGAGTTGATTTAAAATTGCAAGACAGAGACCGCAGAAAGGCTTTACTTGAGATTCTTGTTCCCGTAGCAGATCGGCCAATATCTCTTGAAGTTTCTTATGAGGAAGATCGAAAACGACGATCAATCGGGTTGGGATCCAGCGAATGGCGCCATAGTCTCATGAATTTACAGGTTAAAGAAAGATGGATCATTATGGACTATATCATTTCTCAAGCGCCTGCATTTCAATATGACCGTATCGAAGGACATAAACAAAGGGAGCTTGAGTTTCTCAATCAAGCGCTTTTACGAGGGAGTTTTACTGAAAAGGCATTAAAAGCTAGAAGCACACTCTTGCAACGTTGAGGGCGTTCTCTCTAAACCTTTAACGTCTGATAATTGATGTTATGTTGAAGTTTCTTGGAGGCCTTTAGGGTAGTCGGCATTTCCACAGAAACCTAGATTTCTAAGTTAATTTGAAGTTCTTCAAAAAACACATCGAATTTCTTGTCAGTACTTGTTGTCCCTCCTAAGGGATGACGTTCTCCAAAGAAAATGTAATCTTTGAGTCAACCTCTGCAACATTAAAAATTTATATTGCAAAAAAACTCCGGAACGATTTTACCATCAAATTTCGAATACTACTCGAAGTCATGGCGGTAACCTTTAAATCATTGCATTCACAAAGAAGGACTATATGAGAAAATTTTTAATTGTTAGCGTATTATGCATTACCCCTCTAGCCTTTGTTTTTTCATCATCAATAACAGCCAAATCCGAAAGAGGTCCATATACTTGTCCAAAGTGCAATCATCCTTATCAATTATGTAAATGTAAATAACAGAATGAGTATTGCTTAAATCCTCTGGAGCACGCCTTTAAAGTAATTGTGAGGGTAGACTCCCAGATCTCGACAAATTTGCGCCAAGAAGTAATAATAAGATTAAGCGCAATTTAATTACAGACGAAATTAAGCCACAATAATTAATTTTGTTTTTTTATTCTTTAAATACTCTATTCTCTGTGCCGTGGTATACAGATTGTTTTTTATTATAAAGCCAAAGCAGGACAACGGGAAGAACCATAAGAGAAAAGCCGGCGCTGATCATCAGAAGATATTGCGTTTTGCTTTCTATCGGAAATCCTGAAGGCGGCTGAAATCCCACAACAATTGTAAGCAAACAAGCAAACACACCTAAAAAACAAGAAGACGTTCGCATCCCATGTGGGATCTTATATCCACTCTGCGGACGCTTTAACTTGAATGCAGCTAAAAACAACAAAATATACATTAGCATATAAAGAGCCGTACTAAGAGACATCAAAAACCAATAATACATATTGATGTTTGGAATAAATTGTAAAGCGCAAGAAAAAATCGAGACTACTATGGCTTGTAAAAATAAAATCCTATAAGGAACGCCATACTTGTTTTTAACAAGAAAAAATGGAGGAAGAAAGCCAAATTCAGCAACCTGTAAAAGACCTTTAGCTGGAGAAAGCAACCAATTCACAGATCCCCCAGCACTTCCTATGGCAATGAAAATAGCAAAAACAGGAATGAGATAAGGTATGTGAAAGATATTTAAAAAGGTCGAGAACGTTTGCATAACGCCATCGACGAAATGAATGTCCTGCTTAGGAATGACTACTGCAATAGCCAAAGACCCAAATACGAGAGTCCCTAGAAGAATAAGAACGGAATAACCGATAGCTTTCGGGAAATTCTGTTGAGGATTGTGAATGTCTCTGATATGTACTCCAGCAAGTTCCATTCCCAAAAAAGATGCCATAATAGTAACTAATGCGCTGCTATTTTCTATAAGATCAAAAGAAGGAAACAAGTCTTTCCTGGTGAAATGTATAGCCGTTGAATCGGAAGAAAAGAACCACCATGTTCCTAAAAAAATTAAAAACATCATAGGAAGAAGCGTCCCAAGCATCCCACAGATTGAGTTAATCCTTACAGATACTGTGATGCCTTTTAGATTCAATAATGTAAGAGTCCAAAATGTACAAATAGACATCAAGAGTAACAGGATCTTATTGTAGGCAAAAGAGGAATCCATTGCATAGGTTAATGTCCCGCTAATAAACAAAAGCATTGTCGGATACCAAACCATGGTATTGATCCATTGTAACCACACGGCCAATACTCCAATACGAGTTCCTAAAGCATGGCGTATCCAATGGAAAACACCGCCTTCTTCTGGAAATCTCGACGAAAATTCAGCTGATATAAAAGCTACTGGTATAAGAAAAACAGCCGCAGAAAACAGATAAAAAAAGATGAGCGAACTACCAAAAAACGCAGTTGTTGGCAGTGTTCTAATGCTATCGATCGCTGCCACAATCAGCAAAACCAGAGAGTAGATCGGAATTTTATTCTTCATCGAAGTAACCTGTATTGGTTTTTTTTGAAAAACTGTCCATTCATGTCTTTATCAATTTGATTTTCGATCGAAAGTATTTGATATTTCTTCTTATATTTCAAACAATATATGTATTTTTTTCAAAAATCACACTTTAAAACAATTCTCCTTTATACTTCTGGCACTACAACTTTGGATGCTTCTCTCCAAGGGAGCATCTGCGTTTTACGTATTGCTCCTTTTTCTCCGCTATAGAGAAGAAAGCTCTTAGGAGCTCTTTCTTGGACAAGAGCGTGGAACATCTCTAAAGAACTTAAAAAAGAACTGTTGTAAGTCTGGCTCGACTTAATTTCCACAGGGATAAGTTCTCTTCCCTTAAGGTAAATCAGATCAATTTCTTTCCCTTGACTATCGCGATAGAAGAAGAAATTCGGGTCTAGTCCTTGATTATAGCGGGCTTTCATGCACTCCAAAACAATGAGATTCTCAAATAAAGCACCTCGTAAGGGATCCCTTTGCATTTGCTCTACATTTTCTATCCCCAGTAGATAGGAAGCAAGGCCAGTATCTGTAAAATAGATCTTAGGACTCTTAATCAACCTTTTGCCGAAATTTTCATGGTAAGGAAATAATCGAAAGACAATAAAAGAGGCTTCTAAAAGAGAAATCCATTCACGAACCGTAGAAGCAGAAATCCCAACTTCTCCGCTGAGCGCATCTAATAAGAAGCTGTCCGATGCGACCTGCTAAAAGTTTCACAAACAAGGCAAATTGATTCATATTGTGAATCCGCGATAAGGATGCGACATCCCTCTCTACATACGTCTGATAATACGAAGAGAATAGATTAGTTAGTGGCATTGGTATTTCTTGGCATCGAGGATATCCTCCATACAAAATAGTTTCTTCTATCCCCCGAATTATCGGTAATTCTTCAAGTGCTAAAGGGAGCAAACGAAAAATAGCCGTCCGCCCTGCCAGGGACTGACTGATCCCCTCTCTGACTTGATGACTTCCTGTTAAAACAAAGAGGTCATTTCTTTGCTTTTCATCAACGAGGACCATCAAATATGAAAGAAGCATTGGAATTTCTTGGATTTCGTCAAAAATGGCCCCATCTGGGAAGCTAGATAAAAAGCCTTCTGGATCTTCCGTAGCCTGCAAACGAAGATCGGGCTTTTCAAAGTTTACATAAGGTTTTTCAGGAAATAAGGCCTTAGCGAGCGTTGTTTTGCCGGATTGTCTTGGGCCTAAAATGGTGATAACAGGGACTGTAGAACGGATTTTTTGGATCGATTCCGCCATTTTTCTGGGATACATTTGCAAATCCTCGATTTTATCCCTATTTTACAAAAAACGGCGTTATTCCGTCTAATTTCGATCCAAAAAATCCTTTTATCTATCTTATTTTCCGTGGTTTAAGTAGTAGTTCTCTTGAACTCCTTTTTCTGCAGACACAATTTGTACCGGCTCTTGAGGATTCTCTTGAGTCAGTTGAACGTGAAAGATAGATTCTTGCTGGGTTTCCTGGTTGACTAACGTGATGTCAAAAGAATCTTGATACTGCTCTTTTTTTACAAAGACCAAACGGTGGAAAACCGAATATGGAGCTACGGTTTCATCTTTTACAGACTTGGCGCGCAGATCTTTTTTCATAGCATTGTACGAGCGCAGAGTATGAATCCCTTCAATTGTACTAGGAATCATAAAAGGCCAGAAAATAAAGCCTGCAGCTTTAAGCCCTATAGACCGAGGGATAGAAGCTTTGATGACAACTTTGGCTACATCTTTAGGCGATACGGAGTTTAAGGAAATGTTTTTAGGTGAGATGGTATAGGATTCTGAGGATTGGTTGTCCACAGTGATTTGGATGGGTTGATATCCCCATTTCTGCAAATCGCTATGTAAAATTTCTTCTGTTTCTTCTCGGTTGTACGCTTTCGCTGCGATTTGGATTTGTGCAGAATCTGAAAAGCTTTCTCCTTTAAAAAACAAAGAAGGGATTGCGCTGGCTTTATAAGGATTTCCTTGGGTTAAGACAGCAAATAGACCCGTAATCCCCAGTAAAGATAAAATTAAACGTTTTTTCATTTAGCCTCCAATTAACAAATACAACGAGATTATATTAATAACCTAAATTAATTAAAAACATTAAAATAAAGAGCTTGTTAATTTGGTTAATTATATTTGTTTTCACTTAACAAAAACCAGTTTATAAAAAATATCCTTGATCAAAACCTGTCTGGTAAAATACCATGAAGTCAAAGAGAAAATATTATGTTTCAACTATTAGTTCGTCTGTTTTTGCTGTCGTTTATTATTTTAGGAGTTGCCCACGCGATTCCTGGGATTGAAGTCAAAAGCTATGCCGCAGCCGTCTTGTTTTGTTTAGTTCTGGGACTGATGAACACTCTTTTGCGCCCCTTTTTATTGATCTTGTCTTTGCCGATTACTATGTTAACCTTGGGTCTTTTTGCTTTTCTTGTGAATGCCTTGACTTTTTGGCTTGCGAGCTTGCTCTCTTTTGGAGTACAAATTACAACCTTTGGAGGGGCTCTTTTTGGTGGAGGGATTGTTTGGTTAGCCAGTATCTTTATCAACCAAGGGATTTGGATTCATTATACGAAAGAATAGTTTGTCTAAAATAAAAGACCCCTGTATTTTATTTCTTTTTATTCAGATAAACTATGGCTTCAATTACTTTTTCACCTACACTCCTTCATTCCCATTCTCGATTCTTTAATTTTTTCCAAGACACAAATGCCATCCAAAAAGTCGCCAAAGAATCTTTAAAGCCAAGACCTATAGGATATGGGAAGAGCTTATTGCAAAATCCAATAAAATTGCATTGTACTTTTGCCTTAGCAAAGATCAAGATTGTAGCGGCCAAAGCGTTTCGGATTCTATCAGAAATACTGGGTAAACTAGGATCCAAAACAGCAGCTCTTTGCATGAAGGTCCTTTACAACCACTGCATTGGATTAGATCTCTTTTTTGCTTTTAGGACATATGGCGACAGATGGCTAGTTCCCTCGGTAAACACCCACCAAATCCATACTTGGGATGTCTATTCCGTAGATGCTATGCCTCTTGCCTCAATCCAAGACTCCAAAATAAAAAGCTTATGTTTTCCAAGTTTTTTGCACTCCCACATAGAGTTTTTTCATTCTAAGGGAATCTGTAGAGGAATCGCCCATCGGTTTGCGCAATTATATCTTCAAACACAGAAAAGATTTCAAGACGCCGAATCTCATGCCATGGCAGTGGCAGCACAGTTTACTTTAGGTGCGGATCGTCAAGCATCTCTACTACATAGTCTTTGCTTCACCTCCTCTCTACTCCAATTTCGGTATGAGCAGGATATTGTGATCTCTCCTTGGGAAAAAGATGCAGAGCTACAGATAGAAAGAACTCTTAAAACAAGCACCTCCGGAATATATATCGTCAATGGGTATCGACATAGCTTAAATCTTATCAAAGCAGGTCCTGATCAATTTTATCTTTTTGATTCGAATCTAGGACTCATCCGATGCAACTTAAAACAAACAGCCTCTATGCTTATGTCCTATAAAGGCCCAGGAAATGCCATCTTTGACCAGATTGAAATACGCAAAGTCACCCTCTCATGACAATAGAACAGCTGCAGAGCATCTGCCAAGAAAAAGTAAGCCATCTTTTTCAACTCACTTCTCGAGCACATCGACTGAGAGTCTCCCCCCACTCACAGATTGACTGTTATGTCAAAAGAGAAGATGAACTCAGCTTTGGTATCAGCGGCTCAAAACTTAGAAAATACGCATCTTTACTCCCCTATTGCGCTCAATGTGGAATGGAAGTCGCTATTGTAGGATCGCCATTTTCCAACCACGTTTTGTCTATAACGCAACTCCTAATCGAATGGGGGTTGCCTTTTACTCTTTTCCTCCAAGGCCCTCCCCCTTCCAAAAAACAGGGTAATTTCTTTTTTTTAAGCTGGCTGTATCCTGAATCGTCGATCGTATGGGTAGACTCTGTTCCTCTAAAACTAACTCCTGAATGGACCTATTCTTTGGAAAAACAACAGAACAAGTCTTTTTTCTGGGTGCCTATTGGAGGTGCTTGCAAAGAGGCTTTTCCAGGAAGCTTGACTTTGGCGCTGGATCTTGTTCGCAATGAAAAAGATTTGGGGGTTGCCTTTGACCATATTTTTATCGACTCAGGAACCGGGATGATGGCAGCAAGTCTCATTACTGCTTTTCATTATCTAGAAAAAAATGCCTGTTTTCATGTGGTGCAATTAGCTGGGTCAAAAGAAGACCTTCTCTTGCAGATAGACTTGTCTGTGCAATATCTAGAAGAACTTACACAAAAGCCCCTCTCAAGGCCTGAGAGGTATGAGGTGCTTTACCCTACAATAGGTCGCAGTTTTGGATCGACTCCTAAATCGGTATTCCATAGGATCGAACAAACGGCGAGACAAGAAGGTTTTTTTCTAGATCCTATCTATACGGCAAAGCTGTGGAATGAAAGCTTAAGACAAATGCAGTCTCTTCAAGGAAAAGCTCTTCTCATCCATTCCGGCGGAGCTCTTTCTCTTTCCGGATTCCAAGAATTTGCTCCAGAAAAAGGTTGCGTTCCCTAGAATAAATCGAATACAATGTTGTGTTTTTTGCCCAATATAGGAAATTATATGACAACCCATAAAATCAAGACTCCCTGGTCTGTTTTTATTGCAATTTTTGCCGCATTTTTTGTGGGGAAAATAACAGGAACCGAGGCAAGCATATTTGGCATCACGTACTATTCTCTTTTTAACCTTTTTGGGACTCTATTTATCCATGCTCTGACCTTAGTTGTCGTCCCTCTTGTTTCTTCCTCTATTATTACAGGGATTGCACGTATTGGCAAAGATAGCTCCTTTGGAAAACTAGGAATCAAAGTTTTTGGATTCTATTTTTTAACTACGATGTCTGCTGTAATTATTGGTCTTCTTTTTGTGAATCTCTTCGCACCAGGAAAAGTAGAGTCATTACAAGCTATGATCCAGTCAGATCATGCTTCTGCTGGACAAATCGCAGCGCATTTAGCGCAGGAAGACCAAGTGAGTTTTTACCGACTGCTTTTGAATATCATCCCTTCAAACATCCTGGAAGCGTTTTCTAAAGGAGAAATGCTTGGGTTGATCTTTTTTAGTCTCCTTTTTGGATATGCGATTTCTAAAATCTCCAAAGAGCCCTCGCAGCAACTGCAACAATTTTTTCAAGGTATCTTCCAAGCTATGATCCAAATTACCCATATGGTAATGAAGATCCTCCCCTTTGGTGTTTTTTGTCTTGTAGCAAAAGTTGCTGCAACAACAGGATTGGAGTCACTCTCTTCACTTGCTCTTTTTTTTCTGACTGTAATCTTAGGATTGCTCTTTTTTAGCTGTATCATCTTGCCTATTTTGCTCAAACTGATTGGAAAAGTCTCTCCTTTAGCTCACTTTAGAGCCATGGCTCCTGCTTTGATGACCGCTTTTTCTACAAGCTCTTCTTCCGCAGCCCTTCCTGTGACGATAGACTGTGTTGAAAAAAGAGCTGGCGTTTCCAACCGGATTTGCAGCCTTGTCGTCCCTTTAGGAACTTCTTTAAATATGTCGGGATCGGCTCTATATGAATGCGTAGGAGCGATGTTTGTGGCCCAGGTATATGGTGTGGATATTTCTATTTCTTCTCAGTTTATTTTTGCAATTTTAGCACTTTTAACTTCTATGGGCGTGGCCGGCATCCCCGGAGCTAGTCTTGTTGCTGTAGTTGTGATTTTAAAAGCCTTTGGCCTTCCTGTAGAAGGAATCGGCTTATTTCTCGCAGTCGACCGTATCCTTGACATGTGTAGGACTACAGTCAATGTATTCAGCGACAGCTGCTGCGCTATACTAGTGGCTAAAACAGAAGGAGAAAAAAATGTCCTTGTAAAAACTAATTAGATTTTAAATTGGATAAAGCTGTAAGTTTCAATAATTTAATTCAATATACAACGACTCTTTTTTCGTTTAATCGCTTTTAATTTTTCGTTATTTACATCGTTGTGTTATAATTTGTATAACAATTAAAATAAGGAGTTATACAAATCATGAATTTTACACCTATCACTTCAGGGAGTCCTACTCCTCCGTCTTCGACAGTAACATCCCCCGCACCTACCCCAAGATCTCATCTTACGCGGGTTCTTGCAACGTTGGGAGACAGCCCCGACGAAGCTTTAGCAACACCTCGATCTTCTGCAGCCTCTCCAGCCAAAACACCAAGGGAGATTAGAGATTTAAGTCCAAAGCAAGTTCAACTTCCTAAGGATCCTATAGCGCGAGTCCTGATGATCCAAAAAATCCTTAACTCACACGTAGAAGGCCCTCTAGGCGCCATTATCGAATAACTTCGTTTGTTCTGTATCCGATTTTCTTAAAAGAGACATGTTTTTTTTCATGTCTCTTTTTTTTTTAGTCTTTCAGCAAACGCAGAGCATCTTCGTCTGATAACAAAGTTAAGAACTTCTTTAGTTGAAGGTCTGCTATTTCTGCATTAAATCGTGCAATCGTCTCATTTGCCTTGGTATAGTGCAGGCCAATAAAGTCAATGGGCGTTTTTTCTAAAGCTGCAGCCACACTGTCTATGTGGTTTTCTCTGTCATCGACAAGCAGGATTTTTTTAGGTTTGGCTTGTGTGGAAAGGAGAAATTCTTTCACAGCTTCTCCTTTTTCCTTATTCGTCGTATGATCGATAAAGATAATCCCCTCTAGAAGCTGGTTACCGAAAAAATACCGGTTTTTGAAAGAAGAAGCGCTAGCAAAGCTGATCCCTAAAGATCTCAGCTGTGAAAGAGTCCTTTCAGCTAGCTTGGGAGGCCTTTTAGTAAGACCTACAACAGCAAACGTTTTTTTTCTTAAAAGATCTTGCAGCACTTCTGCAGTGTTCTCTGTGAGAAGCTGCATTTCGGAGCGCATTTGGATCTCCATCCAGTATTCTGTTACTTTTTCTCGGGCGATCTCCGGAGAATCGCCTTCTTGCTGATGTTTAGCAAGACTGTAACGATACCACTCATCGGATCCTAGAGTTTGTTTGGGACGTATGAGAGTGTTATCTAGATCCAGAAAAACCAGAGTGTCTTTGTCTGCATACTTCAAAACTTCATTGAGGTGCTCAGTTGTAAACCGCACCTGCTGAGCTTGGAGTGTCCAAGCAGATAATAGACATATCCATAGATATTTCATAAAGATCTCCTTAGCATCCCAAAGATTATGCAAAAGAAGAAAATTGGGTCAACGTTGTTTGTTCGATGATATGCCTTTCTTTCTCTTTTAAATCTTCTCTTCCGAACCAAATCTGTTGCTGTTGTGCAGCCTGTTCTATGAAAATCTGGTATCCTGGGATACATAAACACCCTTTTTTTTGCGCTGCTTGCAAAAATAAGGAGAATTGCGGGATCGTATTTACATCCATTGCAACAGAATTAGGGATGATCCACTCTTCTGAGATAGGCATTGGTTGAGAAGTTGCGTTGATAAGAACATCATAGAACACTGGAAAATCTGCATAGCCTCCCCCCTCTCCTCCGATTTCAGCTGCAAAGTCTTTTGCATTTTGTTCAGAGCGGCTTACGATATGCACATAAGCCTTCTTTCGGATGAGCGCCCAAGCAATCCCCTTAGCCACCCCTCCGCATCCTAAAATACAGATGCGTAGATTTTGCAATATGCCCACTTGCTTTTCTAATACCTGCACTGCGCCATATCCATCCGTGTTATAACCAAATAGGGTATTTTCTCTGATAAGAACAGTGTTGATCGGCTCTTTAGATAACAGTGTTTTTTGCATCTTCTCTTTATAGGGCATCGTCACACTGAGGCCTCGAAAAAAAGGAAATGATCTTATCCTCTGCATGCACTCATGAAATTCCTCGGGGAGGATGCGGATTTTCAGATATACAGCCTCTCTTTGCAACTGCCTAAAAACAGCGTTATGCACTGCAGATCCGATACTTTGGCTGACAGGATCTCCAATTAAGGCAAAAACATCTGTGTTAGGATGAAGATTTCGATAACGATAGAGAAAAAGTAGCTCATCTAAAGAAAGCTGGCCTGGAGCTGTTGGATAAGAAGCTGGAGCATAGTCAATCCAGTTGCCTAAAAGAGGACCAAGGACACGCAAAGGAGCTCCAAACTCCCCCATTGCAATGCAGGTGAGATTCTGTTGCAAGGAATGCTTATAAATCCACTCCATACAACGGAGCATATCTAAAGCACTTTGGGCAAAACAGGCTATTTTAAAAGCGTGTGCTTTCGTTTCTTGCATCAGAGAGAAAAGAGAAGAAAGATCCTGAGGCGTCTTTTCGAAGTCATGATGGGAACAAAGGATTTGGATCGAGGGGTGATTTCTTGCTATGTTTTTAAAAAGAGATAAAGGATTGCCATATTCTACGTCGATATAGTCGGGTTGCAAACTACAAAGCTCATCCCAAAGAGTCTCAGTATGTCTTTTGGCTGTCAATAAGGTCTTTTTCTGAGTGGCTCGGATGCACTGCTTTATTCCCTGCAGAGAAAACTCTTTAAATAAATCTAGGCGCAGCTCAAACCCATCAACACGATCTTCTAAAGTAGTTATTTCCTTAAGAGCCTCTTTATAAGTTGGTCCTTGGATCGAAGCAAAGAGCATGATTTTTATTCTATGTTATGGTTTCCTAGGATCATACCAGGTCGAAGAGACAAAAAAAAATGGAAATTAGTCCGATCTTTTTTGCACCATTTACAAAAAAAGCGATAGAAGGACAGCCTCACCGTTTCGCTGTCATTATCGATGAAACCGTATACCGCTTGCGACTCTTCCCAACTTTAAACTCTCTAGACCCATCTCCTATTCTGCTCCCTTCAGGAGAGCAGCATAAGACTCGAGCTACTAAAGAACGGATAGAAGATATCTTATTGAAAAAAGGTTATAACAAAGAGGCTGCCATCATAGCGATTGGAGGGGGCGTGACTCTTGACTTGGCAGGTTTTATAGCATCAACCTATTGCCGAGGAGTCCCTTTTATATCTGTGCCAACAACCCTACTTGCTATGATCGATGCTTGTCTTGGAGGAAAGACCGCTGTCAATGTAGATCAAGGGAAAAACATGATCGGAACATTTTATCCAGCTAGCTCTATTTGGATCGACACCTCTTTATTGCGCACATTGCCAGATAGAGAATTCCACCAAGGGCTTGCTGAGATCATTAAATATGGGCTAGTAGCATCCTCTGAGATCTTTTCTTTGCTGTCGAACCAGACTCTTTGGACAGAAAAAAACACAGATTTTCTCTATGAGTTGATTCGAAAAAGTCTGGCTGCAAAGCAGTCTATTTTAGAACAAGACCCCAAAGAAAAGGGACTTCGCAGAATCCTTAACTTCGGCCATACGGTAGGCCATGCCATTGAACAGGCATCTCGGTATACATACTCCCATGGAGAGTCGATAGGCGTAGGGATGTTTTTAGAGAGCATCCTCAGCTATTTAGAGGGTTTTTTAGCAGAAAAAAGTCTTCAGACTATTTGTAAGCTTCTTTTAGACTACGGATTTTATAAGCCACTAGATTCTTTGCCATCTCTAGAACAGCTATTGCAAGCAATGGCTTATGACAAGAAAAATCTAAACCGATCTCCCCGTTTTGTCCTTTTATCTCAGATCGGAAAAGCAGCTGATTGTGAAGGAGCTTACTGTAAAGAGATCTCATCAGAAAACATCCAACGCGCATTCCAATATTATGCCAATATTTGTCGATAAAAGCCAAGGTTTTGGAAATGTCTGCATCCCCTCTTCAAAGTCTCATACACTGCGCGCTTTGGTGTTTGCACTCATGGCAGACGGGAAAAGTACAATTCACAATTACCTCCCCTCTCCTGACACAGAAGCTATGCTTCTTGCCATAGAGCAGCTTGGAGCGAGAATCATAGTAAGAACATCTTCTAGATTAGAAATTGAAGGAGTTGCGGGCCGTCTTCAGCCTCCAAGCAACGTGATTGATGCAGGGAATTCCGGGATCGTCCTTCGCTTTATCGGGGCCTTAGCAGCTCTTTTACCTACTTATACTGTTGTCACTGGTGATCTTTCTATCCGAACAAGAAGAGTTGCGTCCCCTCTTTTGGAAGGACTGCGAGGACTTGGCGCCTTTGCAGAGTCCTGCCGCTGCGACGGCTATGCGCCGATTCTCATTAAAGGCCCTATTCAAGGTGGTACAGCCACTCTTAGCGGAGAAGACTCTCAGCCGGTCTCCTCTCTATTGATTGCCTGCAGCTTTTTGTCTTCGCCTTCTAAACTTTATGTTCGCAACCCTGGGGAAAAACCATGGATAGAAATGACGTTGCACTGGATGCAAAAGCTGGGGCTTGCCGTTTCTCATCATAATTTTTCCGAATACTTAATTTCTGGCAAAGGAAAGTACCCAGGTTTTACAGTGTCCATCCCAGGAGATATAAGCTCCGCTGCATTCCCCATCGCAGCAGCGCTTATCACCCAATCAGAACTGTTTCTCCAAAACATAGACCTAAGCGATGTACAGGGAGATAAAAAACTCATCGATATCTTCATGCAGATGGGTGCTCACATCGAAATTAACCCAAAAGAACAGACTCTTTTTGTAAAAAAAACTAACAGTCTTCAAGGGATCGAAGCAGATCTCAACGATTGCATTGATGCCCTTCCTGTGCTGAGTGCCCTTGCTTGCTATGCAAACACCCCTACAAAGATAAAAAATGCTTCCATTGCCCGCAAGAAAGAGTCAGATCGGATCCAAGCGATTGCCTCCGAGCTTCGCAAGATGGGAGCTTCCATCCTAGAACACCAGGATGGTCTTACGATTTTCCCAGCTTCTCTTACCGGGGCTACTGTCCACTCCCATTTTGACCACCGCATTGCAATGGCACTTGCCATTGCTGGCTTTGGAGCTCAAGGATCTACCTGCGTTGAAGAGACTGTCTGCATCCAAAAGACATACCCTGACTTTGTGAAAAGTTTGCAGCAGGCAGGGTTTTCTATCCAAGGTTCATAATGATGATTTTTTTGTCTATGGACCATGATAAACAACTCACTTTGTATACAACTGGTCCCATTCAAAGGTGATTTTTGGTGTGAAAATTTCATCACTGTATGCTACGGAAAATCCTTCAAGGCATATCAAATAATTACAAAAATCATCATGAATGCTAATCGTTGGAATTTTTATAGGATGCCATATTCTAGGCACTGAGCAAGCTAATGTTCCCCAAGCATGCTTATTTCCTAGATTTTTGACTCTTGCCACTAAATATAATTTGGGAAATTTTGCTAACTCACTGGAAAGTAACTGAGTTGGTTCATTTGAGGGGTCAGCCAGCAAGTCGGCAGATTGTTTTTCAGTTAGAATATAGGCTTTTACCTCAATGTGCTTCGCATAGGCTTTGTCTGAAAAGAAAAACCGTTCGACTATATTCAAATCAGCTCTCACAATTTGAGGTATCCAGATAAGAGCACAGACCATGGTTATTTTTATAAAAAATCGCATCAATTGACCTTCTAGTTAAATTTGTTCTTTTCCAGTTTCATTCATTCCTCTCTGTTTCATAAAATTCTTCTTCTTATCGTCCCTTTCATAGGATCGGACAGCTGAGAATTTTGACTATTCCAGTCGATTGGCGCCCCAAATTCGGAAATATTGGCAGATGCTTTTGATTTACTGTTTTCTGAAGAGAATGGCATCGCCTTCACCGCTCACCCCATATTTCCTTTTCGAGTCGACCAAATGAGTCGTATTTTATTGTTTTACAAGAACCATTGGGTAAGGAAATGCGAGTCAATTGATTGCAGTAGTTGTATTCATAAGAACTAATCCCACCTTCTGCATCGGTTACTTTTTTAAGATTATGCTGGCTGTCATAGGCATAGGCAGTAGCAAATCCTCTAGGATCTAAAATCATTCTTAAATCTCCGTCATCATCATAAGTAAATTGAGTCAAACCGGCAGCGGTTTGAACTGTTTTAACTCGACCACATTCATCGTAATCGTAATTCTTTTGGATTCCGAACTCATCGAAGATTTCAAAAATTCTTCCTGTCTCGTCTACTTTGCGCCCAATCCTATATCCTGTTGGGAAAATGGTTTCTTTTCATACTCCATTTTTATAGTATGTCAAAGTAGTTTTTGCCCCCTTGTTATTTTCAAGACTGATCAATTGTCCTGTTGCTTCATCATATTCAAATGTCATACATCCTCTCTCAGTGTGAAATCCTCTAAAAGTCGAGGCAAATAGATCATTTTCATCAAAGTCTAAAGATGCATTAAAAAAAATTTGTTTGAGCCGATTTTTCTCGCCATAGAAGTTTATGACAGATCGGCCATTAGGCTCTCTTTGAGCAATGAGATTTCCATTTAAATTATAGAAAAACCTCCACTCAGCCCCCTCTGAGTTTTTAAGATAAATGGGATTTCCAGATAAGTCATAATGACATTCTGTAATCCCTCCTTTTGGATCAATAATTTTTGTGGGAAATTGTATGTTTTCTTGTTCATAAGTAAATTTCCATATCAGTCCTTCAGGATCTTGCTTGTGTATAAGTCTATCTTGCTCATCATATTGTAAAACAGATTCTCTGCCTTGACTGTCAGAGATTTTCATCATCCTTTTTTCTAAAGAAAAATCAGCATGATAGCTTATTGATCCTTCTTTGATCAAAATTGCTCGATTATAGTCGTCATAAGTGGCTTCAAATAGAACATTTTCTAAATGATCGGTAATCTTGTTCAGGCGCTTATCTTGGTCGTATGAATAACAAAGATAAGAACCTCTTGCATCACTCACGGTCCACAATTGTCCATCGGGATAATAGGTGTATTGTATGGAGGCATTACTAGGAGCTGAGGCTTTGAGTAAGCGATTTCCATCATATTCAAGAAGGATGGTCTCTCCGTTTTGATGATGAATTCTTATCAGTTGGTGATCATGGTATTGATATTCAATAGTAAAATCATTGTTATCGAGAATCGTCAGAAGCCTTCCTTGTTCATCGAAATCAACACATCCAGAACGTGGAATAAAAAGAGAAAATGTGCCATTTAAATTGTCTTTTAAAAGACCAGAATAGTGAGGACTTTTAAAGACAGGGCAATCATCTGTGCTAAAAGCAAATGGCTCATAAAGATATTCTCCTTCAGGCGTCCTGACCAAAATTATCTTATAGGTCGCGCATATTTTACCATCCTTAGAGCTGACATTAATCTTTTCTAAAGGCAATTCAAGCTCATAAGGAGTGACGCGCCACCCACGTCCTAAAACCGACTCTTTCTCTGAAAAAGAATTGTAAAATCGTTGTAGAGAGAATAAGTGATTGCCAGGAACAGGAAAATTCATATCAATATAACTTTTTTTCACATTGCCTGGTTTTCTCGTACGATAAATACTTTGAGCAACCGCCATGAAAGTTTCTCTATCAGCTGGAGATCGGAATGACCATGTAAAATCTTGCTCAGAAGGCCTAGATGCTAAAGCTGAAGAAGCAAATTCATTAACAGTCGGATCGACATAAGCGGCAAAATTTTGTTGATTTAATTCATACTTAACTCCACCTCTCAAAATAAAAGGATGGTGATATTCAACAGGAACATCTTTTCTATGTCGATGACATCGGACATGATCTCTTTTTGTGAGCGTTGAAATACACTCTCCATGACTCTCTATGGAGGGAGTATATTGAGCAGTTTCTATTTTTTTCGGCTGATAATCCATGAAAAATGAGACGTCGAATGGAATATTGTTTTCTCTAACCCACTTGACTATAGCTGTAATTTTGCCCAAAGTTTTAAGTCTTTCAAAAATTGGAAATTGCTTAGCAAACTCATCAAAATGGGTATTAAAATGCTGTACAAATTCACGACTAGCAGGTTGGTCTATAGAAGAGCCGTTAAATTGGGTTTCCGTGAGAACTTTCATCCGTGCGTCGCTAAAAACCATACCCTTGTGGTCTTCAGCTTCTACAAGAACGATTTGCTCTGGTACGAACCACATACGAATGTTGGCCTGTCCCGTAAAATGCTCTGATGCCATTCTGTTAATGACGCTATTGTACCCAGGAACATTGGCTGAAATAGGCAGGCCGGTGATGTTATCTTTCCCAAGTGCTAAACATTTTAATAACCTATCCGCCTCAAACATAACCTGCCCAAAGGAAGTATTGCTTGTAGCTCCTTCATATCGAACTTGTAACTGTCCTGGTATTGGAGAAGGATCGATAGAAACGCCCGGATCTTGAGGATAGGGTGTTCCTATGCTGTATATGGATCTTATTGCAACAGCTAAGTCATCTAAATCAACAGGTGGCAAATATCGATTTTCCGGCCCAAACAGAATAAGTTGGCCCGTAGTGGGATCAAAGGCAACACCTACGATGTCTGCAAAACTTAACCGGAGTTCGGCCGTTTTAGAGAGACTGACTCCTCCAAAATCTAAACTAGGAGGGAAGTTAAAACTTAAAGAAGGTGAAGCTGGAGGAAGATGTTTAATTTCTACTTTCTCTCTTGGATAGGTAATAATACGGGGATTGATTCCATGGAACTCCAGCATCTGAGATCTCAATTCAGAAGGAAGTGGAAAAATTTTGCTCACGTTGATTTTTTCAGCATGAATGAACCCCATCTCTTTCATTCCTTCTATAGCTGTGTAAACACAGTTTTTTCTAGGAGTCCATTTGATCTGGCGCATGATGGCAATGCTGTCAGCTACTTTAGAAGACTCGCAAAAACACTCAATAGTGGTTGTATTTAAATTAATGTTTCTTCCGTCATACGACTGAATGCCTTCTGGATAATTACCTTGAAAAAGATTGCGATCAGGAAATTCTAAAAAAACATGACCTCCTGCTCCTTGTCCTCCAAACCATCCACCTAAATCATTGATATGTAATCTCACCCGTTCCCATTCTTCAGGATTGACTGCCTCAAACCCCAAAGGATCAATAAAATTCACTGGATTATTCTCAACATAACAATAAGGGTTTAGAGTTGTAGGACGATCTAAACTACCGGGACGAGGGTCTTTAGAAATAAACCTGCCGATTTCTGGGTCATAGTAACGATTTCGAAGATAAATGAGGCCTGTTTCTTCATCAAATTGCTCTCCGCAATACTGGTAAACATTTGGGCCTTCTTGCTCATCTGAAAGTAACCCTCCAAAGGAGTCATATTCGTAACTGTTTAGCACCTTGCCGGAAAGACTCACTAAAGCGGACACATTTCTGCCAAGGCTATCATAGAGATAGAACTGGGTTTTGTCTTCAGCAGACTGACTGATTCTTGATCCGCCATAAACATATCGGATTGTTGTTTCTTCTTTTTGCCAATTTCCTTGTACACGTTTGAGAAGAACTTGAGTAATAGGAGCAGTCAGATCGTTGACATATTCTGTGCGTACTCCATTGACTGTTTTCGAAATACGGTTGCCATCTCCATCGTATTCAAAGGAGACCTTATTAGCTTCATCCGAGTAAGAAATCAGCCGATTATTGACATCATACATATAAACATGCGGCCTGGAGAAGATTTTTGGATGAGATTTCCTGCAGGGTCATAAAAGAATGTCTTATCCCCAGCTTTCACCAAACGATTTTCTTCATTTTCATACTCGTAAGATGTTGTACCTTGTGGAGTCGTTTTTCTTTGCCGATTTCCTGCACTATCATAAGAGAACTTTTCGAAAAATCCGTCAGAATGATCTGCTTTGACAACTCTATTGAGCCTGTCATATGTATAGATGACGTACGAGCTGCTTGTAGGAGTAATTTTCTTAATTTTGGTCCGGTTGCCATTTTCATCATATTCATAGGCAAATTCTTCAATTAATCTACCATCAGCCTGTTTGTGCATCACATTTGATATTTTGCGTGTTGGATAGTAGTGATACTCAGTTGTTATTCCATTCGGCAGGATTCTCTTTTTTAACGAATTGCTAAGTTCGTCATACTCAAACTCCGTTATACCGAAAAAAGTTGAAGAATCGGCAACCTAGGCTCCAACGGGCCTAAATT
>CAMFIG010000026.1 GCA_945952445.1 uncultured Chlamydiae bacterium | reverse complement strand
TTGCACGTCAAGCCGAATTTTTATCAAGACGCTTCTTCAATCACGAACGGTATAATTAAATCTTTTTTTTAGATTGTATTTTAGTATGTGAAATCAGGCTGTTTTTTGAAGCTAGATGCTTTGAAACTAGATATTTATACCGATTAATTCTTGGTTTTAGGTATAACTTAAGATCAGAATGAACCTTAAAACTCCATTTTCTGGAGTAGCGTTTTAGTCGTGAAAAGCAACCAAGAGATCGAATATGGCAGGGCATAGCAAGTGGGCAAATATTAAGCATCGCAAAGAAAAAGCGGACGCAAAAAAAGGAAAAGCATTTTCTCGAATTACAAAAGAAATCATCAGTGCAGTCAAGCAAGGCGGTCCTGATCCCAAATCGAATCCAAAGCTCCGTCTTGTCCTGCAAAAAGCAAGAGCTGCTAACTTGCCAAATGATAATATCGAAAGAAACATTAAAAAAGCGGCCTCCGCAGACCAAGCTGACTTTGTGGAAATGAGCTACGAGCTGTATGGACATGGAGGGGTGGGATTGATCGTGGATATTATGACAGACAATAAGAACCGCGTGTCTTCCGATATGAGAATTGCAACGAACAAGCGCGGAGGGACTATTGCAAATCCCGGTTCTGTCATGTTCAATTTTGATCGGAAAGGAGTGATCCAAGTTCTGCGCAAAAATGCAGAGGAAGATGCGCTCTTCTTAGCCGTGTCGGAAGCAGGAGCAGAGGATTTTGAAGTGACAGAAGAAGTCTATGTGATTACTACTCCGCCTGATGCATTATATCAGGTAAAAGAAAAATTGGATGCAATGCAGATTCCTTGCGAAGAGGCGAGTTTAGAGATGATTCCTAAAGTGTATGTCGAATGCGATGAGGAAACAGCTAAAGCCAATGAAGCTTTGATTGAATGGCTAGAGGCTTTAGACGATGTCGACGCTGTATATCATAATATGAAAAATTAGATTATATATATTTTCGTCTTTTTTATTACGGTTTATTGTGGTATAATTTCCGTAAAAAAGATGGATTTATATGACTCAGATTTCTTTTCGCCAGTGGGTGAGTGCGGCTGTACAGGCTCGGGAAAACGAGGCTCTTCTCGTTGGGGAAGAGGGAGTTATCATCCATTCTCCTGGACTGTTTTCAAAACAGAGACCGAAAGACCATGAGCGTGCTTGGCAGGCGTTCCGAAGGGCGGTTGTAGAGACATATGGAGAAGAAAGGGCTCGTCTTTTGTATGCAGAGAGCAATGTCAATATCGACCGAGAAGAGCAGGCGGGAAGACCTTTGTGCAAAAGGCATATAGAGCAGATTTGCATCGCATCGGAGCATGTCCGAGCATCGGATATAGAGAAATTATCGAGAGCTCGGGCTGCTTGGCTTCCTTTGGAGGCAATTCGAAGTGTTGTCCAGAGATTAGTTCCTTATAGATATCCCATTGGTTTAGAGGCGGAACTACTCGATGGTGGCCCTTCAGAGTTTGGCGCTCATTTTTTTCGCAATCAGCGCTTGATGAATAAAGAAAGGGTTGTGCTTTTGAGAACTCTTGCCCAGCTATCTCCTTATTCTTTTATAGAACGGATGACTAAGACGTTGGCGAATCGAGAATTGACTCCAGGACTTGTTCTGCCGGCTCCAGGACTCGACGGTAAGCAGGACTTTTATGTGGTCCATGAAAAGATCTGCCAAGAAGGGCTTGTAGCCTATGCGTTAAAGCCTCTTTCGAAGTTTTCCTATTTGAAGCCCTTGATCGTATTCCGTCCAACGCAATTTTCCTTGCAAGGCGAGGATGCTCCTCAAAGCTGGCTCAATGACCTCGACACCCGAATAGGGCATAGAGGGTATTTGGCCGCCAAATCAGATTTTGCACGCTTGATGGCTGATCCTTCTTTTTGCGCAGAAGGGGAGAAGGTAGAGATCGCAGGCTATAGCCTTGGAGGCTCTCATGCTCAGCTTTTCTTAAAAGACCATTGGAAGCAGGTGAGCAAAGCCTCGTTTTTTAATGATCCTAGCGTAGATTCTAAGACAGCGGAGGCTTTTGCAGAGGAGATCAATCGAAGCCCAGTTACAGGCAAGCAGGAGCTTTCTTTAGTATTATACCGCACTAAAGGTGATATTGCGCATTGTATAGGAGAAAAACATATTGGATGGGGTGTCCACCATCCGGGTGTAAATATAGAAATTATAGAGCTCGACTCTGTAGAAAAGAAAATCTTCTCTCGCGGATATCTTCATGCTCTTCGTTTTTTTGACAATACAAGGCAGCGATTTGTTGCAGCTCTCTATGGAGCGCATGAAAGCCATCATCATCTTGATAATGCGTTGCGAGGCCCCGAAGTAAAATACTGGGAGCCGAGAAGATTGAGAGGCAGATGGCTTGTTTTGTCTTTTGTTTGGACTTTGCATCAAATCAACTCTTGGATCCATAAGCAATTTGGATCCTCTCTTTTTCGCTATACGCGCTAGTATCGTTTCCAGATTTTTCGGATCAGAATTGGAACTAAAGCAAAGAGAGCTAGAGCCAGAAGTAGTAATTTTGTTTGGGTATTCAGAATTTCATGGAAAGAAAAAGTCCCATCTAGTGATTTGCTAAAATCTTGCCCTGCTTTCACAAAAAGAAAGGCAAAGGGTGCAACTCCGAGGAAAGCAGTCCAAATATATGTCTTAATCCCTGTTTTTAAAGAAGCCGCAAGAAGGTTGATAAGCCAAAAAGGGAGGATGTGAGAAAAGCGGAAGAATAAAAGATAAGAGGCTGGGTTTTGGTGGTATTTTTTTATGACAGGCAAAAAGCCCATGAGACTTTGCTGTAGCTTGTGGGGCTGGATTGTGTAGCGGATGATGAGGAAAAAAAGAGTGGCTCCTACTGTTTCTGCAAAACAGACGATAGCAAAAGCGATGGGAAGAGGATAGACTATCCCGGCAGCTAAAGACAGAAGTGAAGAGTCGGGAATGACCAAGATCACGGAAACGATATAGACTCCAAGAAAGATACACGTAAAGGTAAAGGGCGTTTTGTTTGCTAGGCTTTGAAGTTCTTCTTTTTTTGCTTGGATGAGCTCTAGATTGATTGGATGATGGAGCGTCCACAAATAGACAATAAAAATGAGCAGTAGGAGCAAGCAGGCCGGAATCAGATGCCGGATCGGATGTTTTGATAGCATGGTCTAGCAGAGATCCAAAGTTGTTTGATCCCCATATATCGAATCGATTTGCTAATGTCAAACAGTGTATTTTTCTAGAGTTTTGTGCCTTCTTTTGTTAGACTGCGGCTTAAAGTTAAGATTCGCTTCGTATGGCTTTGCAGGGGCAGAATCTCTGGCGTCTTGAGTGGTTTGAAAGTGAACCGGATAATCAAAGAGTTTATGAATACAGCCAATTTGAGTGTCGATCCTCTTCAAAAAACAGCAGAAAAACTGCCTCAGTGCAAAAAACGTATTTTGATTCTGATCAGCGAAGGAGGCGGAGGGCATAAGATGGCCGGAGACTCCCTCAAAGCGATCCTTTCTCCGGAATACGATGTGGAAATTGTCAACGTATTTCGACAAATCATCCAGCCGCTTGATTTGCTTCATAGTCTTACATCTGGACGCATATCCGGAGAGGATTTCTATAACTTTCTCTTAAGAAGAGGATATCATAGAAGCGCCAATCTCTATGCGACGATCGGTAATAAATACATGCATAAGAATCGTTCTCGGATCGAAAGACTCTTTGATAAATACATGTCCCAGCTCGACCAATCGTACGATTTAGTGATTTCCACTGTGCCTTTTATCAACCTAGGGATTGCAGCTGCTTTGCAGAAAAAAGAGATCCCCTTTATGATTATGCCGACCGATTTGGATACGGCGACGTTTTTCTTAGGGATGTCGTTTTTAGATCCCAAAAAAGGAGGGAAGTTTGCATTCGCTATCCCTTATGACGATCCCGACCTGAAAAAGAAGGGCCTTAAAAACGCTTCTATCCCGTTAGATGATCTTGTAGTTACCGGCTTTCCTGTGCGGGTTGAATGCCAAAAAAAGTATTCTCCAGATCAAGTGCGTCTTTTAAAAATAAAACACGGCATGCTTTTCGACTATACAACGCTCACCCTTGTATTGGGAGCTGCCGGAAATAGGATGTTATTCACCTATGCCCAGGAGCTTGCCAAGCTTTCAAATAGTGATTTTGCAAGACCTGTTGAAGTCAATGTCTGTGTAGGGAGAAATGAGAAGGTGCGGCTTTTGATTTTAGATTGGCTGCTACAAGAAGGGGCTAAATTGCTTCATGAGACAGCCTCTTATAGTAGTGTATGCACATCGCAGGGCATTGTGTTTCACTTGCGCAAATTCACCAAAGATATTGTAGAACTCATGGCCTGCTCTGATCTTGTGATCACAAAAACAGGTTCCTGCTCCGTCAATGAAGCCATCTACTTAGGGAAAAAACTGCTGTTAGATAATACGGAGAATTCCTCCGCTCGCTATCTATTTTGGGAGACGTTCAACGTTCCCTTCGTTCGAAAACATGGACTTGGAGATGCGTTCTACCATTTGCATGAGCTCAATTGTTTAATCCGAGTGCTATTAAAAGAAGATTTAGGTCATCCGGTTCTTTCTGGGCACTTCCCTGTGCCTGATTTTAAGCAAAATGTCAAAACTGTTGTGCAAAGTCTCTTCGAGTAAGAGCCGCAACGAAAAATTGAGCTTCTTTAAACAGTCTATGTTGGCGGATTTCCTTTTTTCAAAAATACATTCCAATCTCTGCTTGTTCTTAATATCCAGAGGCTTCTGCTAAGTCGGATTTTCGTTAATCTCTCAAGGATCTGGGGTGTTATATAACACAACGGGCGATTGCTTAAAAACACAACATGCGATAAAATAAAAAGAAATAGGAGATCGTGGTTATGAAAACTTCTTTAGGCAAGCGAATAAAAGCTTTGCGAGAAGCGTTGAGAATGAGTCAAGAGGAGTTGGCGCAAAGATTAGAGCTTGATAGAGCTACGTTGTCATTCATTGAGAATGACAAACGTTCATTAAAAGCCGATGAACTTATTTTGCTTTCAAAATCTTTGAATATTTCGATCGATGAGTTGTTAAATCTCACAGCACCGACAGAAATTGTTTTTGAGCGCGCTCAGAAGTCCAAAGAAAAAAGAAATGAATTAAGGATTAGTATTCCAAGAAAAAACCTGAAAAAATTTAAGGAGGTTCTTCTCTATATTCTGGGGAAGGTTGGCGCCAAACCAAATGTGGGTGAAACAGTTTTGTACAAGCTGCTGTATTTTATGGATTTTAACTATTACGAGAAATATGAAGAACAACTCATTGGCGCTACCTACATTAAAAATCATCATGGCCCTACTCCTGTGGAGTTTCAAGCTATTATAAATGAGATGATTCAAAACAAAGAAATCGAAATTGTAAAAAGCAAATATTTTCACCATCTTCAAAAAAAATATCTACCTCATCAAGAGCCGGATCTTTCTGTTTTTAACGCAAATGAGATCAAAGTGATAGACGATGTGCTACAAAAATTATCTGGCATGAATGCTTCAACAATCAGTGAATACTCTCATCAAGATATTCCTTGGATGGTTACGCCGGAAAGGCAAAAAATTGATTATGAATCTGTGTTTTACCGTACTCCTGCTTATAGTGTAAGAGAATATAGCAATGATGAAATTCAAGCACATTGAGCAACTAGATAAATTTAAGAAAGACATCAAGAAACTCCTTAAAAGATTCCCTAGTCTTGAGGAAGACTTAGACTCTCTCGTAAAAGTACAGTTGATTGCTTATCACAAACTCAATGTGGACAACCATGGTGTCTTTGCAATAGAAAACCTTGCAATTTCGTCTTCTAAGATTTTTAAAGTTAAGAAGTTTGCTTGCAAATCTCTAAAAGGAAAAGGAGTTCATTCAGGTATTCGCGTTATATATGCATATTTTCCAATCGAAGATAGAATGGAGTTCATCGAAATCTACTATAAAGGCGATCAGAAGGATGAGGACAGGGAAAGGATCAAACACTGTTATATGTAATTCCCGATTGAAACCTCGTTAAATCCTACCAGCTAACGTGGCGTAAGTAGTTGAATTTTAGTTGTTTTAGACTGTAATAGGCGGCATGCCTTGATTTTACTCAGTGTTTTGAGTAAAATTACTCAAAACACTGAGTAAATTTAATCCATATCATAAGTGCAAGTGTGATGCAAAAAAGGCATTCTTTTGAGTTTCTGTTGAAAAGGCTCAAGAGAGCCTCGTCGCTTTATTCAATCTCTTATAGGTCCACGTCAGGTGGGAAAAACCACATTAGCACGCCAAGTGGCGGATGAATTAGGAATACCGAGCCGATATATCACAGCGGATTTAGCAACGCTTCAAGATGTTTCTTGGTTAAGACAGCAATGGGATGTTGCAAGGGAACTAGCAAAATCTGAGGGAAAAGCACTTCTAATTCGACTACTTTGGCTCACTATTTAGATCTACTCAATGGAGCTGGCCTTCTTACTGGATTGCAGAAATTTGCGAATCAGAGTGTAAGAAGAAAAGGATCTAGTCCTAAATTTGCTGTCTACAATAATGCTCTTATGAGTGCTCAATCTGGGAAAAACTGTCTTGAAGCTATGGCGGATAGAGTCTTTTTAGGAAGACTTATCGAATCAGCTGTAGGAGCGCACCTACTCAAGAGCATTCGAGGTACCCAAATAGAACTGTTTTATTGGCGAGAAGGAGATAGAGAGGTCGACTTTGTTCTCCAATTAGGAGACAAACGCATTGCCATAGAGGTTAAAAGTAATCAAGAATCTATCCGGCACTCAGGCATAGATTCTTTTGTAAAACAATTTAAACCTAATAGAATTTTATTGGTTGGAGATCAGGGAATACCACTGGAAACATTTCTGTCTACGACTCCAAATTCCTTATTTGAATAGAGAGGCTAATTTTTAGCCTCTCCTATCCGGTCTTCTTTTTGGTTTACTGGACATCTGCCAGTTTACGGGCTTCTTCTTTTGCAATTGTTTGGTAATGGAATTGTTTTTCTTGAGGGACGATCCCTTCGACTAAAACGGCGATCCTTTTTTGGTTCGCTTTCGATAGAAAGGCGCGAGTGTCTTGGAGAAGAGTTTCATACTCTAATGCCTGCACGGCCTCCACGAGCTTATCGACCCAGGCAAAGTCTCCTTCATACTCGAAGGCAAGACGAGAGAGTCGATCCGCCATCCCACTCATATTCTCCGGAGGGAGCTGTAAGGTGGCGATTTGCATTTTTTTAAGGCTTTGGAACCTGTCTTCAGGGATGATTTCAAGAGTTCTTTTGGTGAAATCTTCAAGGAACATTTCAAAACGCATGAGCAGATCTTCTGGGTTGTGAGAGCTGGACTGGACTGCAAAGGTCTGCATGAGCTTCTTTTCGACTTCCATATCCCAGGATTGAGCGATATAAGCTGTTTGTTGTTTTGTACGCAAGGTCTCGAAAAAAGAGTCCTTAAGTACTTTAGAAAGGATCTGCTGGGATGCTCTTTTTGCAAAGGAAAAGTCCCCTTGTTGGATTAAAAGAACGGTTCCGTTGCCCTGCCTGTCTGTGCCTTCTACGATTTTGTAAGGGCCTTTATCCGCAGGAAGAGATAGAACGATTTTTTTCTTCTGCTCTTCTAGAGGATAGGGCTTGGTTTCGGCAAGTAGCGGTTTTAGGCGCTGGTTCCAAAGATCGCTCGCTTCTAGGCTGGAGAGGTTTCCAAACATCATCCCTTCAATATAGAGTGTTCGATGCCATTGTTTGCAAAATAACTGGAACTCTTCATAGGAAATGGGATGAAGAGCTGCGAGTTTATCTTGAAACGTGGGGGCGTCATTAAAGAGCACATTCGATAAGGTCTCCATAGCTTGTTTTACCGGGAGTTCTTTCGAGGCGTTGGCATAGGAGCTGAGAAGAGAGGTTTTGTAGATGTCAAATTCTTCTGCAGAACAGTGGGTGTCTATGGCACCTTCAAAGAGAGCCTCTACGAGGTCGGGAGCTTTTTCGCTATATCCATGAACGGCGATCCGAAACTTGCTGTCTTGATAAGCAAAGCTCGAGAAGATTCCGGCTTGATTTGCGAAGAAGCGCGTCGAAGAGAGATTCTCTGCAAGGGCTTTGGTGTAAAGATCCATGAGGGCTGCTGTCTTTGCAGAGCCGTCGAGAGCGGGGGAGCGAACAGAAAACAGCAGGCTTGTCTCTGGAACGAGATAGCGCTCATCCAAGCTGTAGTAGATCTTCGCCTTCTCTTCGTCAACAATAAGAGCTGGTTTTGGCGTTTCTTTAGCGGTCCTTGGAGCGTCCACAAGCTGCAACGAATCTGGAATAAAAGGGTTGGCTGGAGGGAGCTCGATTTTTGGATTTGGGTTTGCTTGCATCCAAGCGGTGAGTTTGTAGTCAGAGATCGACTTAACTGCATAGTTCACTCCCATCCATTGTTCTGTGCGATCGGGTTCAATCCCTAGCTTAGGGAGATCGGCGAGGACAAAAAACATGCAGGATTTGGGTTGTAGATAGTTTATGAGTTGAGAGACCTCTTGAGGTTTATAATCGGAAGGGATCTGTGTTTTTTCTGGAAATGTATCGAGATTTTCATCGATAAGATCAGAGGCGACCTCTTGGATCCATAGAAAGGCGTCTTCCCTAGATTGGTATTCGTATTGTATTTGAGAGATCTTCTTCATCTCATCGAAGAGAGAGCTTGGGATCCCGTATCTTAGCTGAGCGATTGCTTGGAAGCAGCGGAAAATGACCATGTCCATTTGAGAAAGACCTTGTTCTGTGAGCTGGATGTCCAGTCGGAAGAAGAGGTCGTTCTTCCCATAGCGGTCTCTGACAGCAGAGAGAGACTCTGCGAGCTGCTCTCTTTTGAGTTCGCTTAAAAGGCTGTTTTCCGACTGCTGGCTTAATGCATAAGCGACAAGTTCTTGAGTCCATTTTTGGTCGATAGGTGCCATCTCTCGAGGTAGTTCCCAAACAAGAGAAAGGGTGCGCAGCTCGCGGATCGGTTGGATATAGATAAAATGCCCCTGTTGTTCCGAAGAGCTTAAGTTAGCGGCAAGAGAAAGCTGGTCTGGAACCTCTCTTTTAGGGACAGAAGAAAACTTCTCAGCAGCAATTTCTACCATCTGCTCGATTGGAAGAGAAGAGAGGATTGTCAGATGCATCTTGTCTGCACTGTAGTGTGTTTCATACCATTCAATAAGAGCTTCTCTGGGGATCCCTGAAAGAGTGTTGGCGTTACCTGTGCTAAACATAGCATTTGGATGGGCAGGATTGGCTGTTTCCTTGAAGACCATATATTCGCGCCATCCGTCACTTTCTATATTTTTTGCATGTTCTTGGTCGACTGCCAAAAGTTCTCTTTGGATGCTTCCAGAAGAGAAGAGAGGATCGATAAAAAAATGGGAAAAACGATCGATAGCTCCTTCAAAGGCATCGTGATTAATAGAAAACATGTATACAGTGCGATCCGGTGCTGTGAATGCGTTGACTTTTCCTCCATGGTCGGAAATATATTGCATGTATTCCGATTCTTGCGGATAGGCTTTCGTTCCCATAAAAAGCATGTGCTCTAAAAAGTGAGCCATTCCAGGATATTTCTTGGGGTCTTGCCATGATCCTGCTTCCATGCTGACAGCAGCGGCTGACTGCTCCGAATCAGGGTCAGAGACGAGATAGGCTTCAACGCCATTAGGGAGTCGAATTTTCGCAGTTTTTCTCTGGCTGAGAGCTGGGGTGAGGATCTTACATTGCGCCTTATCTTCAATGCGCTCATAAGAAGTCGCAGGATATTCTGCTGCGGATGCCGTATAGGAAAAAAGAGAAATTGCAATAACCCAAGGAAACATCTGTAAGCCCATTGATTTTACTCCTGCGATGGAAATTGTGAATATTCCTGTTTTACCAAAGAGCAGATGTAGTCTGCTCTGAGTTGCCTTCTTATATGTTTGTCAGCTTCTTCATGGCCTGGGAACCGTTCCATGTCGATCTTAGGACCGATGGCTAAGTGGATGTCGCCTCGTTTTGTTTGCCTTTTTTCTCCAAGTTCTACTTGGATGGTTTGCGGAGGAGGCAAAAGATCATAGGTCGAAAGAGCCATAGGGTAAAAGCAGGTGGGCTGTTTCGCTTTTTGTGTCATAAGATAGAACATCTCGATGCTATTTGGATCGAAGGGAGCGACTTCTACTTTTCCTTCGGCATTAGCGCGATCTCGTCCGCCGCTTGGAGCTACGTAAATCGCATGGCCCCCTTGGCTAAGTAGCTCCGACATCAGCTCCATCGTTTTTTTGTTATGCATCTGCTTCGCTCTTTTCTGCTCGGGAGGGTGGTCGATATATCGCTTTGAGTAGATACAGAGGAGGTTCCTTCCCATGCTAAAGGGGATAGCAAGAGGGTCTGTAACAACTCTTTCTCCTGCAACGAAGATCATCTCTTGAGCAAGGCGAGGGCAATGCTCTTCGATTAAGATGCTGATCGCTTGCGGATCCGCTTCGATTTGATGGTTGGCGAGGAAGACGACGTTGCCCCCTTTTTGGAGAAAAGTGTTTGCCTCCGCTAAATGGTCGAGGCCTCGTACTGTAGAGAGAGTTTTATCTACTAGCGGCCTAATGAACTCCACTCCAAAACTGTAGTAATTAAAAGGAGAGAGAATTTGCTGATGGTAAGGTAAAAAAGCATAGGGAGATTGGATTTGGTCTTTGACAAGGTCTAAAAAATCCAAAAAAATCGAAACATAAGGAGCGACATCAATGTGATGTTCTTCTAGGGTTTCTTTATAGCATCGGTAAAATTCAAACAGGATGTCGCGGTATTTTTCCGGTAGACACCCTTCATCGAAATACTGCTGCAGTTTGTTGAAAAAATCCATAATTAATAATCAATTTTCTTGCCGTTAAGGGTAGAATAGAACTCAAAATCATTTAAATGCAGGCTGTCACGTGCTGTGAACTTCACGGAAGCATTTGCTTTTTCAGCAATCTTTTTGAAGAAATCCTTATCTTGATGGCCTAGGTAATGATCTAAGTCGGGATGGGAGACAATCTCAATGCCGAACTGCTGCTGTTGGATCACTTTTTTCAAAATCCTCTCTATCTCGATAGAGGTGCTTTCATGCGTTTTGATCTGCCCGCTGCCGCTGCAATAAGGGCAGCTTGTGAACATCGTTTGCATAAGAGACTCTCGGCTGCGCTGCCTTGTCATTTCTACAAGACCGAATTCGCTCATGCCGAGAATCGTGCACTTTGCAGAGTCTTCTTTCATGGCTTCTTTGAGGCGGTCTAGGACCCTGCGTTGGTTTTTGCGCGAGCGCATATCGATAAAGTCGCAGATAATGAGTCCCCCGATATTACGCAGTCTTAGCTGTCGGGCTATTTCGTCTGCAGCTTCCATGTTGATACGGACAAGGGTCTCTTCGAGGTCATGAGATCCCGACTGGAGGTTGCCTCTTCCTGAGTTGACGTCGATAGTATACATCGCTTCTGTTCGTTCAAAAAACAGATAGCTGCCGCTTGGCAGCCAGATCTTGCGGCGCAAAGCGCGGTCGATCTCTTTTTCTACATTAAAACGTTCGAACATAGGGATTTTGTCCCGATACAGTTCGATTTTCAAAAGCTGCTCGCTACTGTATTTTTGCAAAAGGCGCTTGCAGTGCTGGTAGGTGTTGTAATCATCGATCAGAATCCTATCGAATTTTTTGTCTACTCCCGCTATGACAGCGCGTTTAATGAGGTCGGATTCTTCATATAAGCAGCATGGCTTAGTTGATTTTTGGAAGTCTTCTACAATCCCTTGCCAGGTGTTGAGAAGGTCAGTTGCTTCTTCCACGAGCATCTCAGTAGAGGCATTTACGCTGGCAGTACGGCAGATGAGCCCCATATCTTTTGGCATTTCAAAGGCGCGGATCAGCTTTTTTAAGCGTTCTCTTGCAGAAGGGTCTTCGATTTTTCGAGAAACGCCTCGGTGTGGGGCATTTGGAAGAAGTACCAAATAACGCCCTGCGATAGAAATATTTGAGGTAAGCCTAGCTCCTTTTGATCCGATGGGCTCTTTAATCACTTGTACTAAAACAGGCTGGTCGATTTTCAGCAGCTTGGCAATATCAGTCTCTTTATTGCTTTCAGCAGTCGATAAATCGCCGGACCAGTCGAAGTCCATCTCAAAACGCTCTTGGAATTTTTGCGTGTTTTCCAAGATGTCGGTAATATGGATAAAGCCGTTTTCCCCCTCATTGATATCAATGAAAGCGGATTGGATGTTATGTAGAATATTGGTCACTTTGCCGCGGTAGATGTTGCCGGCGAGCTGTCTGTTTTTTTTGCGTTCGACAATTAAATCGTGGAGCATGCCGTTTTTTAATACAGCATATCGGATCTCCTTAGATTCAATGTTTAAGAGGATCTCTCTCATGGATTCACCATGCTAAATTTTAAGTTGAAAATCATTTTTACTTGCTAGATGACATATTAGGGAAAAAAGGCTTCTTTTTCTATAAAAATCACTGAGCCTCTGCAGGTTTTTAGAAGAAGAGGGCAAGTTCCGACTGGATCTTTTCAAGGAAGCGGTTTTCAAAAAGATGGATAGCGCTGACCAGGCTTTGGCGCAGCGAAGAGGGCTTTGCGTTGCCGTGGCATTTGATCACAATGCCGTTGACTCCGCAAAGAAGAGCTCCTGGGTATTCTGAATAATCGAGCTTATTTTTTAGTTTTCCCGCAGTAGCGTGGGATGTTTCTGCATATTCTTGTATTTGCTCTAGGAGAAATTGCGCGATCCCTTCAGCAGTTTTTAGAAAAACATTGCCCGTAAATCCATCGGTTACAAGAACGTCAATTTTTCCTTCAAAGACATCTCTTCCTTCGATATTGCCCTGGAATGCGGCGTAAGGGAGTTTTTTATTGAGTTTTTCTAAGGCTAAATACGTCGATCTCAGCTCGGGCGTTCCTTTTATGGCTTCTGTTCCGATATTGAGGAGCCCCACTGTAGGCTTTGCTATCCCTCGACTCTTTTGATAGGCGATCCCCATAGCGGCAAATTGCTCGAAATGGGTGCTTTTGCAGTGCGTATTTGCTCCGACGTCGAGTACGGCGATTTCGCTGTTCTTTGCAGGAAGCAAAGCGAGGAGGGCTGGTCTTGCGATGGGAGAGAGTGTCTTAAGTCGTGTTTTGGCCAAAGCCATTAAGGCTCCGGTATTGCCCATGGAGATGAAGGCGTCGATTGATCGGTTTTGCAAGGCTTGGATTCCCAAAGACAAAGAAGAATCGGTTTTACGCCGCATGGCCCAAAGGGGTGAGTCGCTCATGGAGATCGCTTCCTTGGATTCTTGAAGGGAAATATAAGGGCATATAGGCACGTTCGGCGCATTTTCCTTGTCGCAAAACAAGATAAAATGAGCCGAATGCTGCATGCTGTCCAACATAGGCAGGACAGACTCTAGCAAAGATTTCGGAGGCAGGTCGCTTCCTAAAAGGTCGATGCCAATCTTAGGGAGTTTATTCCCCTTGGACATGAACAACGGCTCTGCCATCATAAAATCCGCAATGGGGGCAAATGCGGTGTGAGAGCTGAGGTTTGCTGCAGTTTGTGCAAGTTGCGAAACTCTTTGGTTTTTTTGCATGGTGCGCTCTACGGGAATTTTTGCGAGCGTTGGACATGCGGTTACGTGGTACAGCCATAAGATAAAACTCCTTATAATTTAGCCAAGGCTTATATCTATTTTTCTCTTTTTTTTAAAGCCAAATCGAAGCTAGCCATTTAATCCGGAGAAGGGATAGTGGCAGCTAGGGATTTGGTTTTTTTGAGAAGAATCTTTTTGTAGAAATTTTTTCATCCTATCTCTCTCTGGACAATTTCCCCCGCAGCACTCGGCAAACTGCGGAACTTGGAGTAGGATATCCTCCCGAAGAGCTTCTGAAAAATCAAATATAGCAGAAGGGATTTCTTCTAGGGGTTTTGTATGGTAGAAATCTTCGACAACCAAAGGAACCTCTACAGGCTCATTGCAAATGTTGCAGGGAAGATAGGCAGCAGCCCGCGCTTTGAGTTTAAGAATTAGATGCGGCTGTGCAATATACGCTTCTCCCACAAGAGTAAAAGTGTCTTTAAGGGAAAGATCGGTATCTTCGAGATGCAAGATAGCAGTCGAAAGAGAGCCTTCGATTCGTTCTACTTGCCCTTCTTTGAGTCTATCGATAAAGATTTTTAATTCCATATAGTTTTTTCCTCTGCAAAGAGGATATCGGATTCTGGAATTATCTCCCCAGTGATTTTTTTTCTATTCTCTAAAATAAAAACTTGGTGTAAGCAGGAGTTAAGTAAAGAACTCTTTTAAGGAGATCTGGTGCATGACTCACGAAATCAAAGAGCAATACCAAAAACTGCTCGAATTTGTCCGTATGGCGGAAAATAACCAGTCTGTGGATCTAAAAGAGATGCTAAACACCAATCTCCGTCTTTTTTTTTCTATGAAAGAAGTGTTTGAATCGGGATCTGAGGAAGAAAAAAAAGAAGCTCTTTATATCTTAAGCCAGGCGTTTCAGCTCTTTGCATCGGAGGCAAAGAAAAACCAGGTTAAAACAGGCCTTTCGGAGCAAGAGATGCTTCAGGTAGGAGAAAATCCCAATTTTTTTACCCCGGAGCAGTGGAAATTGATCCAAGAAGCTCAGAAGGAGATCGAGACCATGGGATCGAGCCTTGTGGATCTTCTTCAGAAGAAAGTAACTCTTCCTAATAATTTTTAAATAATAAATATCACGCATTTATATTAAATTAACAAATATATCATACAATAAATATTATTTATTTATTATGGTTTTTTGTTATGGCTTGTTGCGTTCGTGTTGGAGGTTCTCTCCCCTTAGAGGTTTTAAAATTGGATCCTTCTGATCAGGAGTCAGTTAAGAAAATTAAATCGATTGTAAGCGAGTGGAAAGATCTCATGTTTACTCGATTGACTCCAGCGAGGCTTGTCAAAGATGCAAGCGAAGAAAACATGCGTATTTTTTTAGAGGATCGGAAGGTCTGCCAAGACTATTCCGATGTTTTAGGTTATATCAAGGGGGCTGTGCAGCAATCGAAAGAGTGCGTTATCTTGTGCGCGCAAAAAGAGGATCGTATCCAAGGTCTTTGCGTGGGTTCGATTAAACCCTCTTCGCGTGAACTGTATATCAATGGACTAGTCACAGCACCCTGGAATATTCGCATGCAAAGCCCCTGCGATGAGACTCTTGCAGAGCTATTCCAAAAAGGTGTGGGGACAAGGCTTATGCTCGAAAGTTTTGAGTTTGCAGCAAAAGAGCACCTCTTCAAAGTGACAGCAACGCCTCTTGCGAGTTCTTGGGATTTTTATGAGAAACTAGGCATGGTATTCGATCGAGAGAAGATGGTGTTTATCCAAGAAATACCGGAGGACATGGATTTAGAGGGGTCCCTAGAAGAAAAAAGAGCGCATACGAAGTAGTATAAGATTTATTCAATGTTACATATTTTAATTAATTTTTTATTAAAATATAATAAGTTTAAGACGGTCCTTATTTGAGGAGATTATTTTTATGAGCACCCAGCCTCTAAATCCGAGAGGAACACCGCACCTTTCTGCGCCAGGAAGGCCAAGATCGAACTCTGATCCTGTATTGGCCACAGCAAATCGCGTAACCCAGGCCGCCCAACCGGTTGTTCAAGCAGTCCAAGGGGCTGTGCCTGTGGGGGATTTGCAAGGCAGAGTGCAGGCAGTTCAGGGTACAGTTCCTGCAGCGGCTCTTCCCGCGCAGACAGCAGCGAATCGTGTGGTGGTTCGGCAGGCCGCACCGCAAACTACTGCAACAGCAGAGCGCCTTCCTTCTAAAGTGCGGGTTGCGACAGAGTATCATGGCACATCATGCGAGGTGTCGAGAAATAAAGAAAACCAAGCGGAGCTAGACAGGGCAGGCGAGCTGTTTCATGAGATGCGAGAGCATTTGTTGAGTAGTGGAGCGATCTCTCCGGAAGCAGCTGTGACGCTCGAGGTAAAACTAAACCAGGCGATCCTTCGCTATGAAGAGGGTGGCGTCATGAAGGTTATTGACCTTGTGAAGACCCAAGATGCGAATTGTAAAAGGATATTTGAAGAGATGCGAAGTCTTTTCCCAGCAAGACGCCCTCAATTTACCGAGAAAGGGAAAGGCAACATCGCGGGATGTATGCCGGCAAGGCGATGCAATGCGGTTCTTCAGCAGATGCCTTCGAGCATGGATTCTAAAAGCCGGAAGGCTGTCGAAGCGATGATAGAACCATCATTCTCGCCTGTCCAGAAGGATTTAGCTAAAAAACGGATGGATGCTTTAGAGAAATACCATGGAGCTGCGCTTGAGTGCCTAAAAGAGCAAATCCAACAAAAGCAGCAGCAAAAGAGTGCTTTGCAGCCGACTGATGTCGAGCAAAATCGAGATCTCCAAAAACAGATCAAGGAACTCCAAAGAATGCAGCAAGAGCTTGAAGGGTTAGATGCCTTTGCAGCGATGACCGCGCTGAGCTTTTTACCGCAGACGATTGATGATAGAGGAGAGATCTCGCGCCAAGCAGAGAGGGCTCGTTCTGCTGTAGAACAGTACTATAGAAACGAGCATCAGGAAAGAGCAGCCGATATCCAAGATCCACATCGCCATGATTTCTTCTTAAAAAGAGCGGGATATGCAGTCGTAGAGGCTCTTTCTAGTAAGTCCCCTCGGCCTGAGTTGGGAGCCTACAGTGAAGAGTTTGCTGGAGACGTCGCTGGCTTTTTGTTTGCAAGCTCTCCTGAGGCGAGAAGGGATTATCAAACCTATTGCATGCAGCATGACCTTGATATGAAACAGGAATCTTTAGAAGATGCCTTCGTTTACGAAATGGCTCGCTGTGTAAATGACCCGAATGGCTTTGATCCTAAGACGGCTTTTCAGACTTGGATGGCAGGTCTCGATGATGAATCTAAGCGGGTGATGGGAGATAAATTACAAGCAGCACATGATGCGTGGAAGGCAACGCTTGCTGTTGCTCCGCCAGCGGTTCAGTCGACTACTATCCCCTGAACTTATGGATGAGAAGTTGTGGACTGCCAAAAAACGGCCATAGAACGACTTCAAACCGTATGAGGGGAAACTTGTACGGTTTTTTAAAAGAGATCTCGAGGAGATAGTATTACAGCTTATTTGTCGATGGACGGCCTTTCTTCATCTTCTTTGGCGCATTGAATTGCGATGTCTTTTGCTTTCTCAAGAATTTCCAAAAAATCCTTTAATGGAAAAAGACATTTGAATGGTTCATCTCCAGAAGGAAGAATCTCAATCTCCAAATTGTCTATTCCTTTGTCATAGTTGATCATAGCGATTCTTTGATTGTCAAAGGTGATATCAACAACCATTCCTTCATAGTTTAAATCGCTGCATGTTTCAATTAAAAATGTCTTTTTCACCTTGTCCTTCTATAAATCCTCAAGCCATTGAGAAAAGATGAGGGCAGCTGCTTTTTCTGCTGCCTTGGCTGTGCCGAAGCTTTGCTCTAGATGAAAGCACTCTTGTTTGCATCTTTCTTGGTTGGCTTGATTTTCTGAAAGCCGGCTCCATTCTAGAAGAAGATTACTTAAGGTTAGATGAGGGCCGATCAGCTCTTTGAATATCTCTTTTCCTGCTGCGATGTTGACGATGCAATAAAAAGGTAGAGAGATCCGTAAGAGGTGCTGAGCTATAAATAGATCCAGGGGTGCAATCCCGTAGGTGACAATTGTAGGGACATGGTGAAGTGCGAGCTCTAGCGTGACGGTGCCTGATTTGGCAATGGCAAAGTGCGCTTGTTTCATCAGGTCATAGGTGCGCTCGGGAGGGATGAGGAGGATGTTTTCTTTAATGGATAAGCCTTCGTTATGAAGATGTTTTTCTAAAAGAGGAAGAAAGGCTTGTTGAGATAGAGAGATGGCAAAGACGATGTCGGAGCGTGAGGAGAGGATTTTTTTTACAGCTTGCAGATAGACGGGGAAGTTTAAAGAGAGTTCTTTTTTTCTGCTGCCGGGGAAAAGGGCGACGATTTGTTTGGATGGAGGGAAAGGGAGGGGGGAGTAGGAATATGAATGGATCCTTTCTACAAGCGGATGTCCTACATAAGATACGGGCAGTTTAGGGGAGAAATATTGCTTTTCAAAGGGGAAGATCGTCAAAAGAAGGTCTAGAGTTTGCTCCATAGAGGGGATGCGCTGTTTTCCCCAAGCCCATACGGATGGGCAGATATAATGGACGATTTTTCCGGTAAATCCCTTTTTTTTAAGATACCTTTCCATGCGTAGGTTAAAGCCTGGGTAGTCGATGAAGAGAGCGACTTTTGGCTGGGTCTTAAGGAGAAAATCTGCCACGCGATAAAAATGGCGGATCAGTTTAGGTAAGGCTAAAAACACATCGACAAATCCCATGACTTGGAATTCTTCCATCGGGAGGATGGTGTCGATCCCTATAGACCGCATCCTGGGGCCGGCGACACCGCAGACTTTCAGATTCTTTTTGCATGCATAGAGGCCGCGTAGAAGTGCTTCTCCATGGAGGTCTCCACTGGGTTCTCCTGCGAAGAGAAAAATATCATAGCTCATAAGAGGCTCAAGGCTTTTGCAATCCAGAGCGCCCCCTCTTCAAAGCTCTCTTTGGAAGTCCCGTGTCCTTGGTATCCGATGGAAGGTTTTATGCAGAGCTCGACAGCTGGGGACCTAACTTTATTCTCCCATCCAGTAAGCGCTATAGATCGGATCCACGCATAGCAGGCGTCGGTGTTTACCCGGGTGTCGAGGTTTCCGATGTGCGCTCGCACCTTTTTTCGGAAGAGTTTAGAGGAAAGGTGGATCAGGTCGAGGTCATCGATGGGATGAGAGGGAGGGAATCCTTGGAATTCTTTCGCATCGCGAAGCCGTGTAAGAGGTGCAAAGGCAAGTAGGATCGGGATCTCTTCAAATGCTGCAGCTATGTGGCTTGCAATCCACCCTCCTCGGGAAAGGCCTGCGACTGCAGTTTGTCCCGGGGTGAGGATCTGTGCAAGAAAAAGCTGTTGGATCGTCAGCCCTAAAGAGTGGAGGAAGTCGGAGAGGAAGCTTTCTTTGCGGAGCGTCTCTTCAGCCCAGCGGTCGAGTGCTTCTGTCGCAAGAAGCCCTCCGCCATGGTAGGGGAGGTCTACAGAGAAGACTCTGATCGGATGTTTCTCTAGAAAAAGAGCAGGTTGATGGAAGGGGTCTGTCCGAAGGCTTTCTTGCGCAGAAAGAGCGAAATATAGCAGAGAAGGCAAAGGTCCAGACTCTAGGCTGGGACCTACATAGGAGACGGTAAGAGGAGTAGAAAGGGGGACAGTTTGCATAGAGCCTTTACGGGGTATCGGTGCGAGGCTTACGTCTTCTTTTTCTTCTTCGTTTGACGGGACTATGAGGCGATGTCATCACAGATTGCCACTCTTCGAGCACTTTTTTAAGCCCCGGCTCTAATCTAGCTCTCACATCCAAAAACAAGATGGCAAGTTCAAAGTTCGGGTCGCTGGGGATTTTAAGAGATCGGTGTTTTTTCTTTTCAAGAGGGGTGAGGCGGAATTGTGATGTCAGGATCGATGCGAGGAAGATCTTCAGCCTGCGCGGGAGATGGAAAAAGGGTTCGAAGATCTCTTGGATCAGCTGAAATGCCTCATCTTGGATCTCTCCGAGATGGGGGGCTTTCTCTCTGCCTGCAAATAGGGTCTGTACCCTTTGATAAAACATCGGGTATGCAAGGCATGCAAGAAGTAGGGAGCGATCGATGGGGCGTTTAGGCGCTTCGCGCAGAAGAGTGTCTATTTCCTGTAGAAAAGAAAAGATCTCTCCTCCTTCTGCTGTCTCCATAAAAGAGGCAAGAGCTGGGAGCATCAATTGCAGGAGCCCATATTCTACCATCAGGCGGAAGAAAGGCTCAGAAGCCCCAGATTCGAGCATTCTTAATAGTTCTTCAAGAATCCGGGCCGAAGAACTTTTTAAAATCTCATGGCGCGATTCTATGAGCCCTAGGTGAGTTTCTCTGTCGATTTCAAAGCCAAAGCGAGCGCGGAACTTCAGCAAACGGATCATCCGGACGGGGTCTTGCTTGAATCGGAAATGAGGCTGTCCAATCGTTCTCAGGTATTTTTTTTCGATGTCGGCAAAGCCTCCGACGTAGTCGATGATAGATTGGCTTTCAGGATCGTAAAAAAGGCCATTGATAGTAAAGTCTCTGCGCAGGACATCCTCTTCAGGAGTTCCCCAGTTGTTATCTCGTATGATCAATGTGTCTGATTCTATGTCTCCAGAGCGAAAAGTAGATACCTCTAGTATCTTTTTACCAAATCGGATGTGGGCTAACCGGAATCTTCGGCCGATCAGGATACAGTTGCGGAAAATTCTTTTAATCTCTTCCGGTTCTGCCGAGGTGGAAATGTCAAAATCTTTAGGGGTTTTTTGCAAAAGAAGATCGCGGACGCTACCTCCTACGAGATAGGCAGTATGGCCTGCTTCTCGGAGTTTGGCCATGACGTAGAGTGCTTCTTTGTCGATATGCTCTATTGGGAGCCGGTGTGATTCAAGGGGATAAATTTGTTGTTCCACGTCTACTGAATAATGGGTTTACGCTTTCATAATTTTTATTACATTTAGAAGATTGGAAGAGTCAAATGCTATCAGTGCGAGGCTAGCTTCTTTGCTTTTTTGACTGCAGCCCATCCTGCGTCTTACGATCCAATTTTGGAAGCCGGATCTCAGAAAAACGTAATGTAGCATGATTCATCCTTATAGCACAAGACTAAAGGATTGCTATAACAAAATCTTTATAATGGTTGTGTAAATATTTAGTGAGGGTCCGTGTCCGGAACGCTGGAAAGATGGAATGGGACATAGTCGATTGTGCCGGAAGTGGTGATGGTCCCTGTGTTGCGGTTTTGGACTCCCGTAAGAGAGGATGTCACTGATTGAACATTAAAAGTAGAGGTTACGTCTTCGTTATCTAAGAAGAATCCTAGCGCGCCGCCGGCGTTTTTCTCTAAGAGGAGATTGGTAGTGCTAAGGTCTTCGGCAAAGAAAAGGTAGGAATATCCGGCTGTGCTGTTGGTGTTATTCGCGATATTGTGCAGGGCGTAGATGTTTGCTTGGCTGCTATCTGCAGAGGCAGTAAAAAGACCGATCGTTTGGTTGGAGAAGACGTTGCTATCTACAACGGCTGTCAAAATCGATGAACCGGTCGATTGCAAGTCGAGAGCGGAAGAGGCAGAAGCCGATGTTTTTGTAAAGGTATTGTGTTTTACGGTAAAAAGAGCTGTCGCTGTGTCTGCGGTTGCTAAAAATGAGCCGTCTTGGCTGTTTTGAAAGGTATTTGAAAGGATATCTGCTCTACTTTGGGACTCTGTATGGAAGGTGATGAAGAGGTTGTCATCGCCAAAGTTTCCAAAGGCGTTATCCTGGATTAGGGCGTTGACATTGTAAGGAGTGTCCATATAGACGCCGGTTTGCGAAGAGGAGACGTTATTTTCTAGAGTGATGTTGCCAGAGACGTTTGATAAGAGGAAGTCGGATTGCGATGCATTTCCGAGGACGTTGTGTGAGGCAAAGAAATTGACGATCTGTTCTCCTGCAATGGAGTTGGTGGCTCCGAGGATGTTGAATCCGATAATCTTGTTGTTATGAGCGAGTGTGACGACATTGCCAGAGGCGATGGTAAGGGTTGGCGAGCTTTCTGTCTGTTTGGGGATGGTGTTAGGTCCATATGAAGTCTCCACGGGTATGGCATATCCGGACCCTTGGAGCCATTGGCTATTTTTTAAGGTGATTCCCTGGTCGAGGCCTGTTGTCGTTCCATCTCCTCGGAATACATAGATCATATTATTTTCTGATGAGTAGGTCTCAGCTTCGCTTAAAGTGCCAAAAGGGCGTTCGCCGGTTCCATTTCCTCCGGGCCGCGTGTTGTCGACAAAGAGGATATAGAGGTTTTCTCCCGTTCTTGGATCTTTTGCTTTTGTCCGTGTGCGATGGTCATGGGAAACGATCATTTCAAACCGGGATACTGGTTCTACGAAGTGGGAAGCTAAGGCGTATTCTTGGCGACAAGAGAGAGAAGATGGTTTCGCTTTGACTCTTTTTCCAAAAGGGATATTGAAAGCTGCAGCTCCTTGGAAGATCCCTTTGAAAAGGGTGTCGTATGATCCTTGTACTTCTAAAGTAAGATAGCGGGAGATGTTCGATGTCAGGCGCAATAGCCCACCGGTAGCATTGCTGTGGTATTTGCCAAGAAAGTGATACCCTCCGAGGGTGGCTTCCAAGTCAATGGTCCGTTTTTGGATGAGCATCCTTCCTAAGCTGAGATCGACGCCTTTGAGTGCAAGTTCTCTATCTACGTGAAAAAGAGCGCTATGTCCATGGAACTGGTCAAAATGGACTCGATACACCTCGTCGGTGTGAATAATGGGGATGTAGCCGTTAGCGTGGAAGTTCCAAAGGGTTCCTAAAACCTCGATACCGGCGCCTAGTTGCTCGAAAGTCGCATGGTCTGCTTGTCGGAAGTCAAAAAAGGCATTGGCACCTACAACAGCATGGAGGTTTTCAGGTAGATACCGCACACCGAATCCGACGTTAGCTGCGGGTTTGCCATCGTTGAATACGTGGGCGCGAACGTCGAAGAAAGGGCGTATGTTGCCGATAGCAGAGAAAGCTGCGAAGAGATCTAAAGAGGAGTATCCTTCTGAATAGCCGATGCCTCCAGCTTCGCGGTGTTTCATCGTGATCCGAAAGCTTGAAGGATCTTTGGGGCAAGAGCTCCTGGGTTCTTCTGTTGTAGAAGGCTGTGTTACAGCTTTTTTAGGTCCATAAGGGTAGGGTTTTTTACCCGTTGTAGAAGTGGAAGTAGGGGTAGTGCTGGGGTTTGTATCTGCGTAGGTGTTTAAGCAAAGTGTAACGCAGGAGAGACTTAAGAAGATGTGTTTGATCATATAAAAGTGTCTACCTGCTGCAGGTTCTGTGTTTTTTATAGCAAGCAAATATTTAGCATGGAAGGAGATTTTACACAAGAGTGTTGGAAATGATAGATAGATTGTCTGATACGACAAAAAATAATCGTATATGGATTTTCTCGTGCAATACACGACTAAGATCTAAACCGTGCATTCACAATGCACGGTTTTTGGTGAGTGACCTGCTCCCCATAAATAGGTCCACCTAGATTTAGACGTTCGTGTAAAATATCACACAAAAAAGGACACGAACATGAAGAAAAGGTTTTCAGAAGAGCAAATCATACGCATTTTACAAGAGAGTAAGACAAGGCCTCACTCGGCTTTAGCAGGTAAAACTCCGAATGAGTATAAGATAGAAAGTACAGAGCAAATGCTAAGAACGGGAACGTCTTATTAAACTTGGTCCTAAAATGGGGGCAAGGTCAATGCCAACTTTCATAGCCTCTAACATGGTAAGAATTCCGCCTGCTTTCCTAAAAGCGGCAATGGCTGATTCAAGCTTTGATTTTTTCTTCATGGTACAAAATAGCGGATTTATTCATCTACATCCGTAGTGTTGTATCAAAACGAGAGAAAAGTCAATAAAAAATCGCAAAAGCCATAGCCAGAGGCTCAGGTTTCATATTGGGATGTTAGAAATGGCTAAGCAAATATCGATCTCCAAATGGGCGAGTTTCGAATTTCAGTAATGCCGATTTGGAAATGGTTGCTCTTTCAATGAAGTTCGAGGCATTGCTATTTAGTGAACATGGAGTTTGCTTTTAGGAAAGAATCTTTCCAGTGATAATGGTCTAAGATGCCCTCCGTGGGTCTTTGTAAGATGCAGCAGGCTGCAAATAAAGCTTCCACGGTCGCAAGGCCGCGCGAAGGGTCTATGCAATCTTCTTGTCTGCGAGGGTAGGCTGTCCGGATTCCGGGTGGGAGGCTTCTTGTGCGAAATAGATGAGGTTTAGATAGAGAGCGGAACATCGTTTCGCTGTGGCGCCAAGTGCCGTCGATTAAAAACAAGCCGTATTCGGCATCTTCTTTCGAAAGGACGGGAGCGTCTAGGGTGAGTAAGATGTAAGAAGAAAGGGGAGGAAGAGGGTCTTTGGGATAGGTGTAAAAATGGAGGAGTGGATGAGATTCTAGTCCTCGCAGGCTGCATTTGCGTAAATTCTCTCTTCGATGTCTTAAAATGATAGTAGGCAATGTCATAGGCTTTTAAGCGTGGATTACCGTAAAGATAAACTCGCCTTGATATCCAAGCCTTTTTAAAAGAAGGTCTCCAAGTCGATTTTCAATGAGTGCGAGGTTTGAGTAGAAAGGGTCTTCTTTTGGGGAGTTCAGGTAAGCTACGATCTCTATGCGGTTTTTGCCGCGGATGAGCACGTCGCTTTCTATTGTAGTTTCAGGGGTATATTCTTTCCAGAATGCATCGATATATTTTTGGATCAAAGCAGGGTCGACTTCGAGAAGGTTTCTGTGCATCTGGACTCGATAAAAGCGATGCCCGTGTAAAGAGGCGAGAACGGTCAATAAAAAGAGGGAGACTGCAAGAGACACCCATCCTAAATAAAACCAAACAGATTCTGTTTTCATCCAGGCAAGAAAGGAAAGGCGGACATCAGGGTGTCTGGCGATAAAAAAGGAGAGAGCGCTTAGGGTGAAAAGCGCGATAAGGAAGCAAAAGTGCACAGAGGAAATCCAGAGGTTCCGCGCTCGCATTTAATGTCCTTTGCAGCATCCTTCGATCGCAATTGCAAAAGGATGTTTGGAATTTTCCAAGCTGTCTTTGCAGGGGATCAAATTTTTAAAAACAACATGAACGCAGCTGACATGGAGTCCTGTAAACAGGCTGATTTCTTGGGCGACTTTTGTCTGCACCTCTTCCGCCTTGTCTGGTATGGGGATTCCATAGCTGACGTTTAATTCGATTTTGACATGGACCGAATGCGTTTTTGGGTCTTGTTCTACATAGATCCCTTTGATTCTTTCGCTAGCATCTCGGCCGAGTAAACTGTCGATGAAAGTCCCTTCTAATAGGGAAACTCCTTCGATTTTTGCTAGGCATTGGATGGCGATGGACTGGAAGACGCGGCTTTCAATGTCTCGGATAAAAACAGTGTCGGGAAGTTCAATTTCCTTCGTATCTATTTGTTTCAGCGGGCTGTGCATGGTGTTCTCTCTTAAATTCAAGGGAGAGAATATCGTTTTTTAATTTTTTGTAAAAGTAAAAACGGGTATTATAATCGGGAGAAATCTATTGAGGACTGAAACCGATGAATCAATTATTCACTCTTGTTTTATGTGTTGCTGTCGCGGGGGCTTGTGCTTACTATGCCAAGCGGCAGGGAAGAAGCCCAGTGGCATGGTTTGTCTTGGGTCTTCTTTTCGGTATTTTTGCTCTGTTTGTTTTGTTTTTTTTGCCGATGGTTCGCTTATTTCTTGCAAAAAGAGCGAGGAAAAAAAACATGCAAGTCCAAAAGAGCGAAGCGCCTTCTGTTTTTACTTGGAAGATAGATTCCTGTGGGCTAGATAAGATGTGGTATTATGTAGACCGAGAAAATAAACAGCGAGGACCGATGAGTTTCCAGGCATTTAAAAAAGCGCGAGAAGAGGGTGACGTTCTTTCTTCAACGTACGTTTGGAATGAAGATTTGTCTGATTGGAAAAAATTCGACGAGATGTTCATCTAAAAAGATTGGTCTCTCTTGCAAGAGAGACCAAATTCAAGACTACCAGCTGGATTTTACAACGCCGGGAATGAGGCCGCTATTGGCCATTTCGCGGAAGCATAAGCGGGAGAGCTTAAATTTTCTTAAAAAGCCTCTAGCTCGTCCTGTCATCTGGCAGCGATTGCGCAGGCGTACAGGGGATGAGTTTTTTGGTAGTTTGTTCAACGCGATCATCGCAGCTTGTCTGTCTTCATCGCTTGTGTTTAGGTTGAGAATCGTCTTTTTGAGTTGTTGTCTTTTTTCCCACTTCAATTGGACGAGTTTTTCTCTTCTTTTTTGTTTTGCTATGGAGGAATCTTTCGCCATAAAACCTATATTTCCTATTTACTTTTTGCGAGCAGGACCTTTTTGTCTCTGCTTGCGGTTTGGATCGACTTTGTTGATCACATAAACGCGACCTCTGCGCCGCACAATCTTATCCCCTTTAGTAGGGTCTGCTTTAATAGAAGCTTTGACTTTCATATGTGCCCTATAAAAATTAAATGTAATCCATACTTATAATCCGATAGCGAATTCTTCGCAAGCTAGATCATACCTAGAGTGATAAGAATTCCGATGAAATAGAGTGCGGCGGTAATAATTTTTCGGATGAAATGGATAGTAATTTTTTGCATGTAGAGCGTTCCTAGGAAGGTTCCCCCGGCGGAAAAGAGAAGACTGGTTAAAATAAGGCCTGTATTTTCGAGAAGGGGGAAGAAACTTGTGCCATACACAAAAAGACGGAAAAGATCGATGGCGACTGCGATCAAAGCGCTTGTGCCGATAAAGGCTCCGGCAGAGAGGTTAGAATGGAGTAGGAAAGTGGAGCGAATGGCTCCCTGGTAGCCGGAAAGGCCCCCTAAAAAACCACTGCAAAGACCGGCTATCCAGGAGTTTTTTATTTGATATTTTTTGAGGGGAATCAGTTCGAGCGTTGCGAAGAAAAGAAACAGAACTCCTATGACGGCGTATAGAGGAGAAAAATTTCCTTTTATCCCTAAAAAAACATATTGTTTCCAAGAGGAGAGGGATGATAGGACTTTAAGTAGCACAGCTCCAAGGATCGAAGCGAAACTGGCAGGGATCCCGAACTGCAGTGCGATGCGGATATCGATTTCGTGCCGATAGAGGCTTGCTTTAAAAAAATTGTGAAAGAGATGGACGACGGCTGTCAAAGAGATGGCGACCGGCAAGGGAAAAAAAAAGAGCAGAGACTGGCATAAGGACGGTTCCTAAGCCAAATCCGGAATAAAAAGAAAAAAAAGAAGCGAAAAAAGAAGCTGCTGCGATCAGGGAATATTCTAGCATGGTTTTGCAGGTGGTTTATTTTGCTCTTGATGCTTTATACGATTTAGAGTAGGATTAGGTCCAATTTTTTCAAAAATTAGGTAGAAGACATGAAACGCACCTATCAACCTAGTAAAGTGAAGCGCCAAAAAGCATGTGGATTTCGCAAACGAATGAAAACTGCCAAGGGCAGAGCGATTGTCAATCGCCGAAGAAGACAAGGACGCAAACGGTTAACTACCGCGTAGGCCTTGGTTTCCCTAAGTCGATTCGGATCTTATCGAAGTACTTTTTTCAAAGAGTATTCAAAAGAGGAACTCGTTGGTCCGGTTCTTTTGTTCTGTTTCAATATGTGCCGAGTGATTCTCACTCTCGTTTGGGAATCACTGTTTCTAAAAAATATGGAAAAGCGCACGATAGGAACCGATTTAAAAGAGTCGTAAGGGAGGCATTTCGAGAAGCGTATTCACAGATTCCAAGGGGGTTGCATATCCATGTAAGCCCCAAGCTTCCTTTGCGACCAATAACCAAGCAAGATGTTTTAAAAGATTTTTTTTGCTGCGTTTCCGCGGTGCAAGAGCTTTCTGCATCAGGATCTGGTTCTCTCAAGCAAAAGAGTGGAGACAGCACAAAGAACAAGATTTAAGTGAATGTATGTTTTCTCATCTAAATCCAGAACAGCAAAAAGCGGTTTTTACCACAAAAGGGCGCGTCCTGGTGTTGGCAGGAGCGGGCAGTGGGAAGACAAGCGTTCTTGTCCATCGGATAGCTTATCTAATCCAGCATCAAAAAGTGCCTCCTCATGCAATTTTAGGGCTTACTTTTACCAATAAAGCTGCAGGCGAAATGCGAGAGAGGGTAGCAAAGAGCGTTCCTCTTGCGCTTGCCAAACAGGTCACTCTCTGTACCTTTCATAGTTTTTGCATGCAGATTCTGCGTAAAGAGATCCATCACTTGGGATATACGCACCAGTTTAGCCTCTACGATGAAAAAGATGTGAAGAGATTGCTTTCCAATCTCGTCCGACATGCTCTGGAACATGAAGGTGATTTGCCTTCTTTACAAACCACGATGCAAAAGATTTCCCAAGCAAAGAACCAGACTCTCGAGGAAGAGGAAGATCCAACGTGGCATGATGCGTTTAGCAAAGAGCTAATCGAAAAGATGCAAGTCTGCATGAGAGCATATAATGCAGTCGACTTCGACAGTCTTCTTTCTTTAACGATTGAGCTTTTTGAAAAATATCCTGAAGTGCTCCTGCAGTATCAAGATAGATACCAGTACATCATGATTGATGAATATCAAGACACAAATCCGGTGCAGTACAAGCTGGCTCAGCTTTTATCAGCAAAGCATAAAAATCTCTGCGTAGTGGGAGATGATGACCAATCGATCTATGGATGGAGAGGGGCTGAAGTCAAGCATATCTTGCATTTTTCTGCGGATGCAGTGATCAAATTAGAGCAAAACTATCGATCGACCCCTAAGATTCTTCACGCTGCCAATCAAGTGATTGCTCATAATACAGAACGGCATGCGAAACAATTGTGGAGCTGTTTAGATTCGGGAGATCCGATTCTTTTATTCCACGCTCCTACGGAGATGGAAGAAGCGCAGTCTGTTGTATCTCGCATGATCTGGTATAGAAAGCATAAGCAGCTTCAGTGGAAAGATATGGCGATCCTCTATCGATCCAACCTTTTATCTCGATCCTTTGAAACAGCTCTTTTACAAGCTGTTTGGGAAGAAGGTGGGCAGTGGAGAAGAGGCATCCCTTATGCAGTCTATGGGGGAACGGAGTTCTATGAAAGAGCTGAGATCAAAGATTTGCTCTGTTATTTGCGTGTTCTTGCCAATCCCTTGGATCAAGAGGCATTGCTTCGAATTCTTAATGTGCCTCGCAGAGGGATTTCTGAGAAGGCCTTAGATTTGCTAACGCAGTATAACCGAAGTCGCCAGGTTCCTTTATGGGAGGTGTTGGAGTTGGTTGAAACGGAAGGATTTCCTCTGAAAGAAGAGCTTTCAGATAAAGCGATCTCCGGAATCCGTTCTTTTCTTTCTCTCATCCGCAATACAAAAAAAAAGATGGAAATGGAGTCTTTAGCACCGACATTTTCATGGCTCGTAGAAGAAATGAACTATAAAAAAGCGATCCAGGACGATGTGAAAAGCGATAAGATGAGAGAGTTTAAGTGGGATAACGTCTTGCAATGTATTGACACTTTAGCCAAGTATGAAGAGGAAAAACAGCGGCAGCTAGAGCCTGCTTCCATCGCCGACTTTTTGGGTTCTACTTTGCTAGGCCAGGATCGACAATCTTTCCAAGAGAGAAAAGAACTCGAAGATAAAGTGCATCTTATGACGATTCACAGCGCGAAGGGGTTAGAGTTTGCAGCTTGTTTTCTCGTCTGTTTGGAAGATCACATTATGCCTCATGAGAAAAGCGCTGCAGAAAATGGATTGGAAGAAGAAAGAAGATTGATGTATGTAGCTCTTACCCGTGCTAAAAAGCATCTGACTTTAAGCATGGCAAGACAAAGGAAGAAAATGGGGAAAGAGATCCTTACATCTCCCTCCCGGTTTCTCTTTGAAATTCCCAAGGAAGTGCTAAAGATCACCTCTTGGCAAACAGTCGATCCATCTTGATTTTAATCAGATATTGAAAAGCTCTTTTTTGCAAAAAATCACTACGTTACAACTTGATGGATATCTGTGATAGTAAAGACTCCGTTTTGCATGACACCTTCTGCGCCGTCTTCATATTCAAAAGGGGCTAAGCTGCCGTAAGATTGGATCACATTATTACTTGGTTTCGTATCATGTTGAAGAATTTCTTGGGTATATAAAGGTAGGCCAAGCTCTCGAGCTCTTTCTTTAGCAAGATCATTGAGGTGCTTTACGTAGTCGGAAGGGCAAGGGAATGGATAAATCCGATCTTGGAATAGAACGGGTCTTCTGTTATTCCCATCCCAGAGAAGCCGGAATATGCAGCGAGCTAAAATCTTTCCTGTTGCAGGATTTTTCACTGCAAGCATTCGATTTTTTCCATCGATAATATAGGCGAGGAGGCACTTATTCAAATTAACCAAACCATCCACCCTCTGACAACTTCCTGCTACTTCTGTGCCTGATAGAACAAGGTCTTCCCAATCGTCTGTGTCGATGACAAAAACATCTTCTTCGGAAGGTTGCCTTAGTGAAATTAATAGATCGGTTAAATCATGGGCTATTTCGTGGCCAGCCAATTCTTGAGCGATCTGTTTGATTTTATTCTGGCTTGCTAATAGCTCTGTGCTTGAGGTGGGATCTAGATAAAGCTCCATGAGAGTTGCTTGGGCTTGGAGGAGGGGGTCTTCAGACTTTAAAGCTTCTTCTGTGCATATAGACCACAGTTCCTTTTGCTTTTCTGGGGCGTCTGAATTTTCGAAAAATTTTGTAAGCGCTGCTAAACCTTTAAGGTGGTCGTCTTGCCATTTTTGTTTTAGAAAATCCTGGAATGAAAAAAGAGAAGATTCCTGAGAGGAAGATTCCTTTGTAACCAAACGACCCTCGCATTTCTTTGCCCATTTTTCCCAGATCTTAGGACTATTTTCCATGATTTTACTAATGTGCTGGCTGGTAGCCTGGTAACGTGCTTCCCTATGAGTATCATTTAAAATATGGCGAGTCGCGTATTGGAATGCTCTTTGTACAGATTCCCTGTCCTCTCCTTCTAAAGTTTGGAGTTCCATTTCGTAAATTTTCCAACTGTTCGGTTCTCGCATACGCCCAAAGGTCTGTGCATACCTTGTAGCGATGAATTCGGGATCGCCTTGAAGATTGAGATAAGTGTCTTCGAGGACTTCTTTTGCTACTAGTTCAGATAGCTTGGCTGCGATATCCTCTTCAGGTAGAAGCTCTATTATAGGTGTAAGCTTATCGGTATGCTCTAACTTACAGAGGCAATATAGCATGGAGAGTCTGTTTTTAAGTTCTTCTTTAGAGAGAGGTTCTTTGCCTTTTTGGGATAGAATATTTTGTAAGCATTTGATTTTTTGTGAAGGAGTCAGCTCTGTTCGATTTTCTAAAGCTTGACAAATCATGAGTCATAGTTGAAGAATCCCCGTATCTGCATTTTTTAAATTGAGCTTGTGATGTTTTAGGCTGTCACGAATAGATATAGCAGTTTCCTCACTTCCACCTTCTGTTAGCCACTTAGCGATGGGCAGCATAGGTAATCGAAGAGAAGAGATTGGAATGAGCTCGGCATAGTGCTTAATAAAATCATCGTGATGGATATAAGTTGAAACCATTTTAAAATAAAAGTGAGAAAGAGAAGGATTGCGATACGCAAGAGTCATCGCAAGTGTTTCTTTTAGCTCTTCTGGGATTGGCTTGTCGGCTAGGATCTGAAATATGAAGTAGATTTTATGCAATTTGGCAATACTCTGGCGACTTAATTGGGGGCTAAAGTTGTCTTCTGTTCTTAAAATAGCAAGATCTTCCTCTGAAAATATTTTTGTTCCGGGATCATCAGGCGCTTTGCGTAAAAATGCATTTGGGGAATGTAGAATAATTTCCCTGCAGAGGGGATAAAAATACTGTTGAAAATAAGCTTCTCCCTCCTTAGATAGATTGTTGTGACTTATCATATCCATTACAGCGAGTGTTTTAATTTCGTTTTGGTCTTTCTCGGAAAGCATAGAAAAGTGTGTGCTGATAATCTGAATGCGGTTGTCTTTCAGGGCGGGTCTATCTAAAGCACAAAGCTGGGCAATGTGTTTTAACGTTTCATAGCCTTTTGGATATTTTGGATTAATATTATAATGTTGGATATAGGATGCTGTGTAGTACCCATCGCGTTCTGCGGATATTTTTGCAATGTTTATCAGGGCATCTTGTCCTTGCGGCGTGTTTGGGTCAATTTTGAAATTTTGAATATAAGGGCTGATATAGTTTGATTGAACAAGTTTTTCAGCGATAGTTATGAGAGTGGTTTGGCCCTCTAAAGTTGTGTGATCGATTTCAAAGTCTGGAATATATTCTGCTACGGAATTGTTACGGATAGAGTGAGCACAAATCAGTGCAACTTCTTTAAGTACTAATGGATCCGAAATTTCCCATTTTTTAATATTCCTAGCTGTTAGATTCCCTTGGTTTTCTGCGGATAGCTTGAGGAGCTCGATCTTAACATCATCTGTAATTCTTAACATCGGCAGATATGCTGAAATATCTATCCCAAAATCAATAGCGCTTCGGGCTGTTGCTAGCAAGGTGGTTTGGTTTGTAATGTTCAACTCTTTAGCGGTTGTTAAAATAAAAACAGGATTTTCTTGTGCCAATATTTTTATTACCTCTTCTTTTAATTTTGTATTTTTTATGTTTTTTATTTGAGTTTTTGTTTTGAATTCTTCAACCGTAGATTTGCGAATCTTGAGAGCGATACAATTTACGTAGACCTTGGCAATCTGATGATAAAATGCAGCTTCAGAAAACAGCTCAGTAGAGATAGGTTCTTCTATTTTAATAAATATGCTTCCGTAACAGTACTTTTGAAAATTTGAGAGCTCAGGAGGTTCGTTTGCGTAGCCCGATTGATATATGTATTGCATTATACATTCAACTAAGTTGTCTCCATCACTATTGACTAGATGGAGTAGGATTGTTGGATCTGCCAAGATTTGATTTTCCCCATACTGAGGGTCTCCTTCGGGTCGTCCATCGGCATGCCATACAAGCCAGCAAAGAAGAGTTTGACAAAATGGGTCAAGAGTTTGAAAAATGGCTCTAAGGTCATTCATGAGAATGAGGGGTTGTTTGAAGCGCCAAAAGAAAATGTTCTAATGATGTAAGATAGGCCTCTCTTGTCTTGGCAATAGCAAGAGGGATAGTAATGTGGTTTATCCCGCCGCAGTTATTTATATATTAGACTTCTTTCGAAACTAAATTTTTGAGTATACTACCTCCTTCAAAAGTGAGGA
>CAMFIG010000025.1 GCA_945952445.1 uncultured Chlamydiae bacterium | reverse complement strand
AATGGCGACTGGGAACGTTATTGGCGCCGTGTCAGCCCTGTGTTTGAAAGAGCGGCCTAAAACCTTTATTTACACCCGACATGACTTATATGCACTTTTTCATCTTTTGGCAAGTGCTATCTACTAGCCCTTCCGGATGATATCCTAAGCTAGAAAAAAAGCCTTGAGCCTCTTCTTGAGCTTCTACATACAGATCAGATATTCCCTTTTTTGCAAGGAACTGCTCGAGCGTAGAGATCATCTTTCTCCCAAAGCCGCGCCCTCGGTACTCTTCACTAAACGCCAACTGAAAGATCTTCCCCGCTTTCTCTCCTTCTGGATGAAATAAAACACACTCGACGAGTTTTTTTTGCTCTAAAGCTACTAGATGGATGCTTTCTAATTCCTCCTTCTCCTGCTGTTGACCTGGAGGAAGTCCTAAAGGTTTACCAAGAACTTCCCAACGCAGCATGAGCTCAGCTTGATAATAAGGATCTGATAGATGAATAAATTTGAATTGCATCGTTTTTTTCAGAGTCTAGCGTCCATAAGGACCCTCAAGTTCCGGTATCACCCGAGGCAATCTCGCTAGACACCCTCTCCTTTAAACCTCAATATGCAGTCCTAAAGACTTTTATTCTACAAACAAAAGCAAGCTTTTCAGGTAGTCTCCTTCCGGATGAAACAAAGAAATGGGATGGTCTAAGGCCTGGATATGGCGAGATAGAATTTGTACGTTCCTACCAACTGTAGAAGCTGCTTGGAAGATCAGCTGTTGAAATAGATCCCGATCTATGAAATAAGAACAAGAAGCTGTCAATACCAGTGTATTGGGAGCGCATCTTTCGAATACTTGTGCATTGAGTTCCCTGTATCCTTTGCTGGCAGAAGGGATATCTTGTCTTTTTTTTGCAAAAGCCGGAGGGTCTAAAAGGATGATCTCATAGGAAGATAGGGCGTTTTTGTCGAAAAAATGAAACACATCCTCGCAAAGCACGGTGTGATTTTCTTCGGAAAAACCATTTAAACGAGTGTTTTTTTCGTTCCGATGGCAGGCCTTAGAACAAATGTCCACGCTCGTTACATGTTGCGCTCCTCCGCAAAGAGCCGATAATGAAAAGCCTCCTGTATAGGAAAAACAATTGAGGACTCTGCGGCCTTTAGAGAGCTCTCTTACTTTTTTGCGCATCTCTCGTTGGTCTAAAAATAAACCAGTTTTTTGTCCCTCTACAATCGATACGAGTAGACGGATCCCATACTCTAAGACCTCACATTCTTCAATATTCTCTCCTAAGAGATGGCCTTCATAAGGAAGCAACCCCTCTTGCAATCTAGCTGAAGAGTTGGATTTTTCATAAATAGAGCAGGGCTGGGCGCAATCGACTAAAAAGTCAATGACAAGAGGTTTTAACTTTTCCATCCCACAAGTATGGACTTGCACAACAAGCACACCATTGTAGAAGTCGACAATCAGGCCCGGCAAGCCATCTTCTTCTGAGTTAATCCATCGAAAGCAATTGGTTTGGTTTGTGTCGATCCAAAGATGGCGCATCTTCCAAGCGCGTTCTATACGATCCTTGAGAATCTTTTCTACCGGCTCTTGAGAAAAACTCAAAACCCGACCCGAAAGAGAGTTAGAAGTATGAAAATAGGCCGTCGCTAAAAATTCTCCCTTAGAACTATATACATGGGCAATGTCTCCTGAAGAGAGTCCATCGGGAAAGCGCTCTACTGCCCCTGAAAAAATCCAGGGATGGCGATTCATAAGAAGAGCGCGTTCCTTATCTTTTTTTAAAAAAACCTTCACGCAAGCACCAATTTTGGTTTTTTGATAGGTGTTTTTTTATGGGAGCCTACAACTCTTCCGATGAGATCGTAATCTGCAACAGCTGTGATTTCGACATCATAGAACTCCCCAAAGGCTGTCACCTTCCTTCCATCGTTAATGATTACTTGTCCATCAATTTCTGGACACTGCCCAGCATAGCGGCCTCTCATTAAAAAGGAGGAATCTGGATGATATCCCTCGACGAGCACCTTGTAAGTCTTTCCGATTTTTTTACGGTTATTTTGGCGGACAATATCCATTTGGGCTTGAGCCAGTTTATGGTAGCGCTTTTCCTTAACCTCTTCGCTGATATGGTCCGGCAGCTTGGCCGAATGGGATTCTTCTTCCTTGGAATATTTGAAAATCCCGATGTTGTCCAGAGCTTGTGTTCGGACAAATTCCAAAAGCTCTGCAAATTGCTCTTCTGTCTCCCCAGGAAATCCCACCATCAAGCTGGTTCGAATCACAATATCAGGAAGTTTTGCGCGCAATTTTGCAATGGTACTTACAATCTGCTCTTTGGAAGTTTTTCTTCTCATCAACCGGAGAACGTCATCATTGATATGCTGAATCGGCATATCCAAATACCGGCATATCCTTGGGTCTTTTTCTAAAATAGAGATCAATTCATCGGTGATCTCATCGGGATATAAATATAAAAGCCTCAGCCAAAATGGCCGCTCTATTTTACACATCTCCTGAAGGAGAAATTCGAGATTCTTCTTCTCTTTGGTTTCTTTTCCATAATCTCCCAGATCTTGCGCGATCAAGATAATCTCATGCGCTCCTTGATCTAAAAGAATTTGAAATTCTTTGAGAACCTGCTCTACTGGCTTGCTTTTTAAAGGCCCCTTGATTTTAGGAATGATACAGAAAGCACATTGCTTAGCACACCCTTCCGCTATTTTTAGATAGGCATAGTGTTTTGGCGTAGATACCTGTCTTGGGACTTCCCCCCACTGCAAGTAGCTTCTCGCTTGAGAGACTGCAGAACCCGGTTCTTGGGTCTCAATGGCTTCTAAAATCTTTTCGACATCTCCGGAGCCTAAATAGTAATGGATTTCCGAAAACCGCTCTTCTAGTTCTGCTTTATGTTTTTGAACCATACACCCGGCTACAACAAGCTTTGCCGAAGGTTTTTTCTCCTGAATCAGCCTGTCTATGGTCTCGCAAGATTCTTCCCTAGAAGAAGCGAGAAACCCACAAGTATTGACTACCAAAAAGTCAGCCTCTTGAGCATCTGGCGTCGCTTCATAACCTGCTCGCAGCAAAATCCCTATCATGACTTCTGTATCTACTAGGTTTCTAGCGCAGCCCAGACTTGTAAAATGGATTTTATTCCCCATGAGAACCTCTTGAACTTTAGGATGCACAAGTATACAATCCCGCTGCAAATAAGCACCACAGAAACGTTGAATCAAATAAAAAATTTACCAACTCTTAGAATCTCTCTAAAATAGATAGATTATTTTTCACATTGTGTCAGAGAAGCATTTCCGTAGTCTTTTCGATAGTAAAGACTCCTTTTTCCATGACCCCCTCTACTGCATCTTCATACTCGAAAGGAGCTTTACTCCCCAAAGACCGGATCAATACTGCGCCAGGATCTCCCAAATCTCCTTGTACATATAAAGCAAGACCTAAAGCTTGGGCTCTTTTTTGGGCCAAGCCATCCAAAGCTTTCTTATGAGCAGGTGGACAAGGGTCAGGATAGATCCGGTCTCGGAATAAGACAGGCTTCTGTTTGATTGGATCCCAAAGCATCCGAAATAGGGCCCTTGCCAGAATTTTTCCCGAAGCTGGATCTTTGACTGCTAGCATCCTGTTTTTGCCATCAATAAGATAAGCAAGTAGACATTTATTGAGATGAGGCTCGCCATCAACCCTCTGACAAGAACCGGCAACCTCGGTGCCACATAAAAATAAGTCCTGCCAGTCGTCAGTATCGATGACAAGCACTTTTTGTCTCTGGGATTGGCTTTTAGAAAGTCCTTCTAGTAACCCTTGCAGGTCATTTGCTATCTCATAGTCTCGCAGTGCATGAATTGCTCTTTCTAGATCTTCTTTTTTTTCCAAGATCTCTGTTTCAGACCCCTTACCAAGGTATAAGCCGATTAACAGATCTTGTGCTAACAAGAGCGGATCATCGCTTTTTACTGCCATCTCCTGGCACTCAATTTGCTTTGCTGCAGTCTCTGGGGAAGACTTTACAACAGCAGTCAAAAAAACTAATGTCGTGCTATCTGCTTTTTGAAGATGCCCATCTCCACATTTTGTCCTTAGATACTCTTGAAAAGAAAAAGAAGAGCTCTCTTCTGCAAGGTCGGATGATACTATCTGTCCTTCATGAGGAAGCTTCCATCGATCCCATACTTCTTTATGTGTTTGAACAATCCGAATAATATGAGGACTGCTCTCATCCGCATATCTAGATTCTCTATGTCTGCCCTCAAGAATCTCTATAAGAGCATGCTGAAATGCTTTCTGCACCTCTGGATTCTCTGTTTGTTTGATCCGCGCAGCATAGGCGCTCCAGGCATTGGGAACCCGCATCGCTGCCAGCGTCGATAAGTATTTATCAGTGAGATGATCAACTTTTTCCAATCCCAAGTCGGGATTCTGAGAAAGGGCGGTTGCAATTAAATTAGATACATGTTCTGTTAAATTCTCTATAGGCTCTTTTACTATTTTTCTAAGAGCTTCTTGCTGCACCATTACAAGCGCTTGTAAACAGGAGAGTCTTTTCTTTAGATCTTCAGCTGGATCCTTTGGATCCAATGCTGATGTCGCCTTATGTAACAATGGGATCTTTTCTTCTGCAGATAACTCCGTTTGGTGTTCTAATGCCAAACAGGTAAGAAGCCATGTTTGCATAAGTCCACTGTAGGCATTTTTAAAAGGGCTCTTTTGGCGCATGATGCATTGTTTTATACCCTCACAGGCGTGTTCGAGTGCTGTAGACTTTTCACAAGCCGCCATCCATTTGGCAACCATGAGCATGGGAAGGCGCAAGTGTACAATCCCGGAAGAGATACGATTTATTGTAGAGATTAAAGCCTCATATGTTTCTACAGCTATCGGATTTTGCATAAAGCTGGAAAGCTCCAACAGACAAGAAAAGGAAATGCAAAGATTTCTGTATGTAAAGATCTCTATACAAGCTGCTTGGATAGTCTCATGAATGGGTCCTTCGGAAAACTCATCTAGGATATACTGGATGGCAGAGATCTTTGCCATCGCTTGAGGACTGAGCTCTGATATATTTTCTGGATGATTTTCTAGGATATCCCTGTCTTTCCTTTGGCGGATCTGCCCTTCTAGCTCTCCTTGAGGCGCCGGAAATGCTCCCATAAAAAATCGATATTTTTCTGAACTCAGCTTTTTTCTCACAGAAGGGAATACCTTTGCCACAAAATGGTTTTTACCTGAATCTGAAAGCTCAAGAGAAGAGACCATCCTCCAAACACACAAATTTCTCAGTCGAGCTTGTTGACGGGATGTTAAATGAAAAAAAACTGTATCTATCGATGAGAAGACATATTCTCCATCTTGCTGGGCACAGAGCTTTGCGATTTCAAAGAGATGCTCTGCATCTGTAATCCCAAAGTCGCGAATATACAGAACTGTCTCGCTCCCATTCTTCTTTGCACAGAGCTTTGCGATCTCGAAACGATGATCTTCTTCTGCGATCTTAAAATTACGAATATAACAAGATATTCCCCATCTATTCTGTTTTGTACAGAGCTTTGCGATCTCAAAGAGATGCTCAGGATCTCTGATCCCAAAGTTCTGCATATAAGAAGCGGTGTCTCGTCCATTCCTCTTTGCACAGAGCTTTGCAATCTCAAAGAGATGATCTGGATCTCTAATTCCAAATTTCTCAATATAATAAGCTGTCCATTCTCCAGATTGCTGAGCACAGAGCTTTGCGACTTCGAAGAGATGATCTGGATCTCTGATCCAAAAATTCTGGATATACTCAGATGTCCCTCTACCATCTTGCTGAGCACAGAGCTTTGCGACTTCCAAGAGATGCTCCGGATCTCTGACCCCCATTTTCTGAATACAGCAAGCTGTCCCTCTACCATCTTGCTGAGCGCAAAGTTTTGCTATCTCACAACGCACGTAAAGAGCATCAATCAAAGTGATTTGAGACAAAACACGACCACGCTGTAAGGGATTCGTAGAAGTATTTACGAATTTTTTAGCAAACCCTCGAGCTATTGCCATATACAATGTCTTCTTGCAGGACTTATCTACCAATATGGGCTCTACAGAATTAAACGTCTCTCGGTCGCATTGTTTGATCACAATATTTAAAGGCTCAATGGATGCAAACTCTATTAAGCGCTCTATGATGTTGTTTCCGTTTTCATCCGCAAAAGAAAGCAAGTAACGAGGATCTCCTTGAATCTGGTCCTTCCCATATTGAAGCCCCCCATCAGGTTCCCTGTCAGCATGCCATACCCATCTGCAAAGAATCTCGCGCATAGACTCGCCTAAACTGTCAAACTGTGCTCGTAAAGCCTCTATAGAATTTCCAGGATCTCTCAGTTCCAACAAAAAACTCTCTAATGCTTTTATGTTGTCTTGTTGAAGAGAAATTCGTGATAGACCACGGGAAGGTATTCTTGTCATTAAACGGAACACAATCCCTGTAATCCACTCTTCCGGAACGGCAAATGCCTGGCCTTGAGGGATTGTACGCGAAGATACAGCAACCCTATATTGTTTTTGTAGGCTTAATAGAGCCCTCTGCAAAAGACTTGAAGAAGAAACTTGCTGACTATCGCCACAAAAAGCTTCTAAAGAAAAATAAGAAGGTCCTACAGGACCGATCTGTGATGACATGATTGGCTCTACTTAAAAATCAGATGGACTTATCTTTAAATTAACGAGGCATTTCCTTTGCCTTTTCGATAGTAAAGACTCCTTTTGCTTTAATACCGTCTGCAGCATCTTCATACTCAAATGGAGCTTTGCTCCCCAAGGACTGTATCGATATTGTATCAGAAACTGTTAAATCTCCCTGCACATATAAACGAAGACCTAAAGCTTGGGCCCTTTCTTTGGCCAAGCCATCCAAAGCTTTCTTATGAGCGGGTGGACAAGGGTCAGGATAGATCCGGTCTCGGAATAAGACAGGCTCCTGTTTGATAGGATCCCAGAGCATCCGGAATAGGGCCCTTGCTAAAATTTTCCCTGAATGAGCATCTTTGACTGCCAGCATCCGGTTTTTGCCATCAATAAGATAGGCGAGCAAGCATTTGTTGAGATGAGGATCGCCGTCGACCCTCTGGCAGGAACCGGCAACCTCGGTACCGCATAAAAGTAAGTCCTGCCAACCATCCGTGTCGACGGCGAGCACTTTTTGTCTAAGCTCTTGGCTTTTAGTAAGACCCTCTAGCAACCCTCGCAGATCATTTGCTATCTCATAGTCTCGAAGCGCCTCAATCACTTTTTCTAGCTCTTCTTTCTTTTCTAAGATCTCTGTTTCTGAGAGCTTACCAAGGTATAAACTAATGAATAAATCTTCTGCCTGTAAGAGTGGATCCTCGCTTTTTGCTGCCATCTCCTGGCACTCAATCTGCTTTGCTGCAGCCTCTGGGTGGGACTCTATAACAGCTGTTAAAAAACCTAAAGTGGTACCATCTGCTTTCCGAAGATGCCCATCTCTGCATTTTGTCTTTAGATACTCTTGAAAAGAAAAAGAAGATCTCTCTTCTGTAAGGTCGGATGATACCAGTTGTTCTTTCGGCGAGGTTTTCCACTGCTCCCATACTTCTTTATGAGTTTGCACAATCCGAGCAATATGAGGGCTGCTCTCGCCAACGTATCTAGATTCTCTATGAGTCTCATTGAGGATGTCGATAAGAGCATGCTGAAATGCTTTCTGCACCTCTGGATTCTCTATTTGTTGGATTTGTGCAGCATAGGTGCTCCAAGCATTGGGAACCCTCATGACTGCTAGCGTTGATAGGTATTTATCCGTGAGCTTATCTACCGCTCCCAATCCCAAGTAAGGGTCACTAGAAAGAGCTGCTGCAATTAAATTAGATAGATGTTCTGTCAAGTTCTCTATAGGTTTTTTTACCATTTCTCTAAGAGCTTCTTTTTGTATCATTGCAAGCGCTTGTAGATAGGAGATCCTTTTCTTTAGATCTTCGGATGGATGCTTTTGATCCAATCTGGATGTTGCTTTATGCAATAATTGGATCTTTTCTTCTGCAGACAACTCCGTTTGGTGTTCTAATGCCAAACAGGTAAGAAGCCATGTTTGCATAAGCCCGCTATGCGCATTTTTAAAGGAGCTCTTTTGATAGATGATGCATTGCTTTATACCCTCGCAGGCGTTTTCGACTTCTGTAGACTTCTCACAAGCCGACATCCATTTGGCGACCATGAGCATGGGAAGGCGCAAATGAACAATCCCGGAAACAGTTTGGAGTGTAGAGATTAAAGCCCTGTATGTTTCTACAGCTGCTGGATTTTGCATATAGCTCGAAAGCTCTAACAGACAAGAGAAGGAAATAGAGAGGTTTCGATATGTAAGAGTCTCTATACAAGCTGCTTGGACAGCCTCAGGGATAGGCCCTTCTGAAAACTCACCTAGGATGTACTGGATGGCAGCGATCTTTGCCATCGCTTGAGGACTGAGCTCTAGTACGTTTTCTGGATGATTTTGTAGAATATCCCGATCTTTCCTTTGGCGGATCTGTCCTTCTTGCTCTTCTTGAGGCGCTGGAAACGCTTCCATAAAAAACCGATATTTCTCTGAGTTAAGAGCTCTTCTTACAGAAGGGAATATCTTCGTCCTAAAATGGTCTTCGCCCAAATCTGAAAGTTTAAAAGAAGAGGTCATGCTCCAAATACACAGATTTTGCAACCGTGCTTTTTGGCTAGATGTTAAAGAAGAAAAATTTTGATCTATCACTGAAAAGGTATATTTTCCATCTTGCAGAGCACAGAGGTTTGCTATCTCAAAGAGATGATCTGGATCTCTAATTCCAAATCTCTCAATATAATAAGCTGTCCCTTCTCCATTTTGCTTAGCACATAGCTTGGCGATTGCGAAAAGATAGTCTTTATTTGTGATCCTAAAGTTCTGGATATAACAAGCTGTTATTCTTCCTTCTTGCTTTGCGCAGAGTTTAGCAATCTCGAAGAGATGATTTTGATCTGTGATCTCAAAGTTCTGAATATGCCGAGCTGTCCATCCACTCTGCCGAGAGCAAAGCTTGGCGATTGCGAAAAGATAGTCTTGGTTTGTGATTCCAAAATTCTGAATAGTCGCAGCTGTTACACTTCCGCTATGCTGAGAGCAGAGCTTTGCAATTTCGAAAAGATAGTCTTGGTTTGTGATTCCAAAATTCTGAATATACATAGCTGTCCTTTCTCCATTCTGCTTTGCACAGAGCTTGGCGATTTCGAAAAGATGGTCTTGGTTTGTGATCCCAAGCTTCTGAATATACACAGCCGTCTTACCTCCACCCTGTTTTGCACAGAGCTTGGCAATCTCGTAACGCATGTAAGGATCATCACCGGAAGCTATTTCAGATAAGATGGTACTGCAAAGATCTATGTCAGCTTGCATAAATTTTTCAGCAAACTTTTCAGCTATTGCAGTGTACAATGCCTCCTTGCAGGACTTGTCTAGTAATACAACCTCTGCAGAATGAAAAGTCTCTCGGCTGCATTGCTCGATCACAATATTTAAAGGCTCAATGGATGCAAGCTCTATTAAGCGCTCTATGGTGTTGTTTCCGTTTTCATCCATAAAAGAAAGCAAGTAACGAGGATCTCTTTGGATGCGATGCTCTCCGTATTTAGGGTCTCCCTGAGGTTCCTTGTCAGCATGCCATACCCATCTGCAAAGAATCTCGCGCATAGACTCGCCTAAACTGTCAAACTGTGCTCGTAAAGCCTCTATAGAATTTCCAGGATCTCTCAATTCCAGCAAAAAACCCTCTAATGCTTTTATATGATCTTGTTGAAGAGAAGTTCCTGTAGAGCAACTACCTGATGTTAAACGAGATACAATACTTGTAATCCACTCCTCCGGAACGGAAAATGCTTGGCCTTGAGGGATTGCATGAAAAAAAACTGCTAATCTATGCTGTCTTTGCAGGCTTAATAGGGCTCTCTGCAGAAGACTTGCAGAAGATGCATCCTGTCTATCTCTCTGAAATGCTTCTAAAGAAAAATAAGAAGGCCCTATAGGGCCGATCTGAGATGACATGGTTTTTCTCTTTAAAAAACCTCTTAATTTTACCGCTTTTAATAAGGTGATATTTAATTAAAAATATCATCTTATTAAAAAATCACTAACTAAAGAGATCTCTCCTCTTCTAATCTTTCCTTCTGTATTCCCAAAAGATGCGGCATCTTATGAGCACAATATACCAACGCCGCTATGTGAGGAAGAGCCATACAAGCCATGACAATATCGATCAAAGACCAGATTGTCGTGACTTCTCCTATAGCCCCCAGAAAAATCATTCCAGCCATTGCTACTAGATAATAGGTGCGCTTGCGATTTTCGTAGAGATATCCAAAACACTGGCTCCCGTTAAATGCGTTCCCCAGAATCGTTCCGAATCCGAATAAAAAACTGCTAATTACGATGATCAAAGCCCCTGCATAGGAAAAATACTGCTGAAAAGAAGCTATCACCATTCCCATTCCTAAGGGAAGCGTTGGATCCTGCCAGGTATTCGTAAGCAGAGCAACACAACCGGAGAGAAAAGCAATCCCCCCAGCGCTATATGTCGAGAGCATAGACAAAGTCGCTTGGGATTTGGGATCTTGAGTATCCGCCATGGAGTGAGGGATAGTCTGAGTCCCAACTCCTGCTTCACAGCATTGCACCCCTTTAAAAATCCCCCAACGAAGCGCACTTACCACGCCTCCGACTAAAGTACCTGTTGCCATAGCATAAGGAGAGACAGCTGAGCGAAAAATCAGAGAAAAAACCTCTCCTAAACGATCTATATTGACACCTAAAATCCAAAAACAAGACCCTAGATATAAGATAAACATAACAGGCACAAGCTTTGCCGAAAAAGCGCCTATGCGACGAATTCCTCCTAAGAGAGTCCCCATTGTAAGAATAGCTAAAACAATACCAGATGCAATAGCGGGCATTTTAAAAGATCCAAGCCATGAAGACCCCATAACAGCAGCCAGCTGGTTGGCTTGAGCCCCAGACCAGACTGTCATCAGCAAAAGACAGCAGATTGCATACCACTTAGCCAAGGCTGGAGAGAAAAGAGCTTTGAGATACTGCATTGGCCCGCCCATAATGGCTCCATTTTCAAGCTTTTTTCGGTACCGAATGCTTAAGTTAACTTCCACATACGTTGCAGCACTGCCTAAAAACGAAGTGATCAAAAATCCCAAAAGAGCACCAGGCCCCCCCAAGCGAATCGCAATCACAGGACCTACAATCGTAGAGATTCCAATGGTTGTAGACATCGCTGTAAATAAAGCTCTATGAGGTAAAATAGTATTTTGCGCTTCACCTTTCTGTTCTCGAGAAAGAGAGGTGAAAAGCATCCGGAAAAGCGATGGTAAAAAACGGATCTGCACAAAACGGGTTTTGATCGTCAAATATAGACTGCCAAATAAAAGAACAAGACATGCAGCAAACAAAGTCCCGTCCGTAATCGTCGTGATGATGTTTTTCAATTCCATATTCCCTCAATTTGTTTTTATGCTTTTTCCAGACCTGACAAGGATCGCATTTTCACCGATTATATAAATAGAACAATCTTTCATCCAGAAGAAAACTCAAAAAAACGACTTTAAATAAAAATTAATTAAACTACCAATCAACGATTTGTTTTTGTATAATTTAAGAACTAAACATTAGTAATAGGTTTATTATGGTTTTTGGTTTTGATCAAGGAATTTCTTCTTTTCTGCAAAGAAGGCATTCTGTATTTCAAGATGCATCGATACACGGCTCTTTCCGAGAAAGAATGGATTTTCTCAAAAATAAAATGCATAGTGGATCTTCCAATAAACCGACCGTTGTGATTTTAGGCGCAGGTCCAGCAGGCCTTATGCGCGCAATCCAATCCATCAGCAACGGAAATCCTACCTATGTTATTGAAAAACGATCCGAAAGTGCACAAGGTAGAATGAACACTGTGGCTTTAACAGAAGTCACGATTGCGATGCTCAAATATTGTGGGATCTATCAATACCTCATTGAACACAGAATGATTTATCCTCTCAATCCAGGTAAATACATTTCTGTCAGCTTAGCAGATCTAGAACAAGCCATGAAAGCCGTCTTAAAAGAACTTTCACCGCGTCCTTGTATCCAATACGATACGCAAGTTGAAAAAGTAGAAGCTATAGGACAAAAAATCGGCATTATTACCCGCTCTACTGAAGGGAATAAAGAACAAATGCAAGGCATCGATATCCTCGTTAATGCAGAAGGGAGCCACAGCTCTACCAATGAACTTTTGGATATAAATCGATCTTCAGTTCTTCCCAAAATCCCTGTCATTGCCGCTATATACAAAGATGACAGACCCAAAATCAGGGGACCTGTGTCTCTTATTCAATATGGAGCTAAAAGTGTTAAATACGTAGCTCAAACAATTTATCACCACGCTATATTCATATTCCGATACATCTTTTCATCCTGGTTTAGAAAACAATTTACAGGAGCTCTTCTTTTAAAGACTCCAGGACAAAATTACCTAGGATGCGGTTTTTCTGACGAAATTAACCAACGTTTACTCTCTTTAAAAGAGAACAACAAAGAAGAGTACCACTCTTTTGCTTCAAAATGGATCCACTATTCTCTTTGCGCTGCCAACATAGTCTCTCTCTTGTCCCCTCTTCTAAAGGGAAAAAGGCACTTTGTTGCAGGTAGACATCTATCACTAGAGCGTTTTGATCTCATCCAAATTGGTGCTGACAAAGCCTCTCAGTCTTACAAACGAATTGGAGAAGGGACCGTGCTTCTTGCCGGCGATGCATGCGCTACAGTCGATCCAACAACAGGCCTTGGATGCAATACTGCCATCCAATCGTCGACAGACTTTTTAGATTTTATTTGGGATGCTGATGCCGGAGTTCCCCTCCAAAGAAGGATCTCCTCTTATGAGCAAGCGACAAAAGATAGGATCGAATATATTCACGATGCATCTAAAAAGCTAAGAGCTCTATACCGTCCTGATGCCGTTGAGGTTTAAGCCGATTTACTTATGATCAAGAGTGGCTTTTCTCGCTTGAATTTCAGCATCTAAAGCCGCTATTTCTCTTTTTTTCAAATCTATTTTTACTTGAAGCTCCTGTCCTACTTGCGCTGCTATGCTTTCCCACCTTTTCCTCTCTACTTCCAACGCTTCTCTCACTCTCTGTAGAGCCTCTCTTTGCTCTGTTAAAATCTTTTTCTCTTCTTCTCTTTCTACTTGGCGCCTGCGAAGAGCTGCATCCCATGTCTCTTTTTCTTGAGCCACCTCTTGTTGAAGCTGCTTTAAAACACCTACTTGAGCTTGGATCTCATGCTCTTGTTGGTCAATTCTCCCTAGCTTCTCTGCTATAAGACGATCTAACTCAGCAATCTTTATTGTCGATCCTTCCAAAATCCGGAGTTGGGCTTGCAGTTGTTCTTTCTGCTGGCAAATGAATGCAAAGATCTGCTCGGAAGAGGTTTTTGCAAGATCGAGAAATGAAGAGAGATCTTTGAGGTTCTCATCAAACACCCTATCTAGGTTTCCAACAGCTGAGCGAAGTGCTACATCCTTATCTTTTAAGACATCGACTGAAGAATGAAAAGCCTGAACTTGGTTACCAAAAGCTAGGTTGAGTTCTAAAAAGCCTTTGATCTGTTCTTTAAATCTCTCTAAAAGAGTCGAGAGCTCTGCGATTCTCTGCGTTAGATCATTGTTAGCCTGGGTTAAGTCCTGATTGTTTTTTCTCAAATCTAGGTTGGCCTGTTGTAGAAGCCGTACCAGCTGTTCAAATGCACCCCGGCTCTCAGACAGCTGCCGAAGTTGACTTTGAAGATCTGCCTGTAAGCGAGCTATCTCTGTTTTTTGACTTTCTATCTTCGCTGTACACTCGAGGATCCTTTTTTCTGCAGCCTGAAGCCTTCCCGTTTCAGAGTCTAGTTTTTTTGTTATAGTCTCGATCTCCCGAACGTCTGGCATCGTCTTTACAATCCAAAGTCCTAAGCCTGCTGTGATCGCAAGAAACCCAAAACCAACTCCTGCAAGAAGTGATTGGGCAAAAAAAGCCGTTGCAATGCCAGCGACCGAAACGGCCACAGAAACCATCATTACCGATTTTTTCCAGCCTCCCTCCACAAGAGTTACAACCGAAGAAGGGATTTGTAAAAGAGGATGGATCAAAGACATCTTCTGCTGAGATATTCCAGACATACAGACTCCTTTTAAGTAAGATCTCGCAAAGCAGCAGCGATCGCTTCGCCAGAGACTGCAAGAGAATGCGCAGTCTCTGCAAATCCACTTTGCACCTGATTCCAACGCTCCATTTCTTGAGCAAACTGCGATCTTTCTTTTGCTAAAGCTTCTCGTTCTTGTTGGAGTAATAACCGCTGCTGTCCGAGCCGAGCTACCAAGCTCTCACTTCCTTCTTTTAAACTTTTCAATTCCTCCGCCTGCCGCATTACTTCCTGAGCAATCCCACTCAAAGGTCCTGTTTTTGCTTCCAGATCGTCATCCAGGCGGTCGATTTGCGCAACGGCTAAAGAAAGAGCTTGGATTCTCTGCTGCAACTCTTGGTTATTCTGAAGCAACGCCCTATGGATCTCTCCGGAATCATTTCTTACGCGCAAGACTAACCCTGCAAGCTCTTGCAAATCTGCGTCCATCTCCCCATCAAAACGTTTGGCAGCTTCTTCAATCCCAGACCCTACTTCTCCTAAATGGACGGCAATCGAACCTACCTGGCCTAGATCCTGTTTTAAAACTCTCGATTCTTCTCCAAAATGATCCAAAGCCTGCTTCAACTCAGCGATCAACGTTTTCAGCTGCTCGATTTTCGTCTGCAACGCAGCATTGCGAAGCTTCAATACAGCTACATTAGCACTCACCCCTCCTGCAGTCCCCTTAAGATCGTCAATGTTCTTATGCAGAGCCTCATTCATGTGCTGTAAAGACTCATTTTCCGTTCGGAATTTCTCCATATCTTCTTGAAGGGAAGAGACTGTCTCAGAAAGCATTCGAGCTGATTCTTCTTGTTCAGTAAGAGCTCTTTCATATACAGAGCTTGCTGAGCGAAATTTTTCAATCGCCTTTGTAAGATCCCCATATTTTCTCACAAGACCATGGCCGATCAAAAGTAAAAACTCCGAAGTGCCAAATCCTCCAGCAAGCCAATAGCTTCCTGTATAGACTGTATATGCAATGCCGGCACAGTTGATAAGATGACCGAAAGTAAATGGAGAGTCGCTTGGAGACACTTTTATAGCGCCACAGTGCGCTTGGCAAGAGGGATGAGGAAGGGCAGCTTCCACATCCCTCAAAAGGGTTTGTTGAGTCGATAAAGGCAAGCTCACAGCTCCTCCTTAAATCAGAACCATGAAAACCTGGATGTTAACAAATTCTTTACATTGATCCAACATCTTTTTTACGAACTGCGTAACATGCATCTGACTTTGCAGCCATAATAAAATCGTTCTCTGACAGTCCTTGCAATGCATGAGTCGTAAACAGCAGAGCAACCTTTCCCCATTGCACTATCATCTTGGGATGATGGCCTTCCTCTTCTGCAATTTTGGCAATCTCGTTTACAAAATCCATCGCCTCTCGGAAATTTTTAAAGGAAAACTCTTTTTCAATCTGTGTTTCACCTACAAGACTCCATCCTTGAGACAATCTTTGCATCCATTGGCGGAGCATCTCTCCTTGCAAAGGCAGGCCTGCTTTAGCGCAAGGAAGACATTTGGATTGAGTTAGCTCGGACATGCAATTTCTCCTTTTTTAAGGGATATTCTATTGATAAACACCTCAGTACTTCCCCATGGATAACGGACAACAAACTGCTTTTCTACAGAAAATAGAGTGGAATAATCACTCAAAGGGAAACTCACTGAAATCACTTTAGCCGTTTCTGAAAGATTTTCAAGACGCGAGACTAAGAGCTTCACTTGTTCATCCGGCATACAGATCCCATAGAAATACAGAATAGAAGCAGAGCTTAAGTCTACATCGAAGATATCGCTGCATACAAAATGTGCTTGGTTAAAAGAGCATCTTTCTGCAATCTTGCGGCACTGCAAAACAAAAGAGGGGATTTGTTCAATCCCTATAGCTCTACACTGAAAATACGCAGCAGCAAAGAACACCCCCCTTCCCCTTCCAGATCCGAGATCTAAAAAACAATCTTCTGAAGTTAGTCCGATTTCTTGAAAAATTTGGTAAAAACTTGTTAAAGGCGTCTCTCCATAGGCGTCGACTAACTTTTCTCCTTTCTGTTGTAAGAACAGCTTCGATATCCGGTATGGATTTTGGAAACGATAAGCCTTTTTCCATTGAAGATCAAGCTCTTGGAACTTTTTATGCAGATAAAAACGATGGCGAATGAGCCATTCCTCTACCCAAAGTTTGTAACGAACAACTATAAACAGATAAAGTAAATTGCAAAAATCACCAATTGACTTCATAGCCGGGCGGAGGTGCCAAAAAAGAGAGCGGATCGATCCCTTCTTTTTGCAAAGTTCTATATAAATCATAAGGAGGTTGATCCATGAGCTCATCAGAAAGGCGGAATGTTTTCCAATGGATAGCAAGGCTGAGCTTCGATCCAACCTCTTGATGGATCGCTACCGCCTGCTTAGGTTCGATATGGACGGGGGCCATAAATTGTCTTGGGACGTAACTGCCGATAGGAATAAGAGACAAGTCCATCGATCTCCACAACTTGCCTATCTGGCAAAAATCAATCGGATTATATCCTGTATCTCCCACGAAATAGAGCCGTTTTCTATTTTGAGACATGCTAGATTCAAACACCCAGCCGCACCAAAGCGTCTTATTCATATCCTGCAAGGATCGCCCGGAAAAATGTTGAGAAGGGACCGAGGTTATTTTTAAGTGATGGTCTTGGGATAAAGAAAATGTCTTATCTTCCCACCATCCCATCTCTTCGACGCAAGAGATCCCTTGTCTTAAAAACCACGACTTCACCCCTGTTGGGACACACCAGCAAGCATTGGGGTATCGTCGATGCAGTTCCAAGACTGTTTTTTTGTCTAAGTGGTCGTAATGATTATGACTAATCAACACAAAGTCAAGATGGCCTAGGTGACCTAAATCCATAGCAGGTGCATGTCTGCGAAGAGGTCCCAAGAATGGAAAAGGGGAGCATCTGTCGCTCCAAATAGGATCTGTCAGAACATGCAGTCCATGTACTTTGACTAAAAATGTACTATGGTTGATCCAAACAGCGCTAGGACAACTCGAATCGAATTTTTCTTTGGGCAATGGGTAGGTAAAGCCTTGAGGGATCGGCTCCGGTTTTTCCCGGTCATCATAAAAGCCGGTCTTCCAAAGCAAAGCATCGAATAAAGACCTCTTTGTATCTCTAATATGAGGATTACAATACCTTCCCTTACGCAATAAAGGACGCGAAATACCAGACTCCATGACCCCCTATACTCCCTGTGTTGATGCTACTTTAAGTCCATACTTACAGTAATAGGAATAGGATCGCAAACATTTTTATTACCCCAGAATTGAATCGGTCCCGGAAAACAGTAATCATCTTTCCACTTCCAGCCTTCCCGGGCTGCTTTGAAAAAGCAAAAAGAAGGGCTCTCTAGGTCAACGAGAGCCTTTTTCACCACTGGCTTTTCTTTTCCTTTCCGCATTTCTAAGGCCATAAGCCGCGTAAGAGGAACTCCCCCAATACGCCATTCATTCAGAGGTTTATGAACTCCTTCGACAAAGCACATATATCCCCCTGCTTTTTCTCGTAATAATAAAGCGGCTGTCATACCAAGCACATAACAGTAAGCTGAATCAAAGCGCGAGGGAAATCCTGAGCGTCCTTCATATCCAAAGAAATGAGAGACTACATTCCAGGCTAACGCCTGAGATCGGCGCTGCAACTCCTGTCTTACTCCTTCTACAAGAAGCTTTTCTGTTTCAATCCAAGAAACCTGTACATTCCCGTGAGGGTCTCTTACAAAAAGAAGCTGCTCTTGGATACTCTTTGGTAAAGAGTGAAAACATGCCTTGGAGCCAGAGGATAGATAAGGCAGAGGATCTTCCGGATGTTCTACCAGAAGTCGATTGAGTTCGCCTATGAGCTGTTTGACTTCCGGGATAAATTCTATAAGTCCTTCTGGAACTAGCACAATTCCATAGAGTTTTCCTTTTTGTGCTCTTTCGCAAACAAGGTCTGCTAAATCTTGAATAATGGCAGAAAGGGTCTTATTCTCTTTTGCCACTTCCTCTCCGATTAAGGTATAGTTAGGATGAACAGATAAAGCACATTCTAATGTCACATGCGAAGCAGAACGGCCCATCAGCTTGATAAAATGATAATATTTTTTCGCAGAGAGTGCATCTTTTGCTATGTTACCAATGAGTTCTGAATACACCTTACAAGCACTGTCAAAACCAAAAGACACAGCGACGTATTCGTTTTTTAAATCCCCATCGATGGTCTTAGGAACTCCCACAACCTTTGTGGAGCATCCTTTTCCCTGAAAATACTCATAAAGAAGCGCTGCGTTTGTGTTAGAATCATCTCCTCCTATGATGACAAGGCCATCGAGCTGTAAAGAAGAAACAACTCCCAAAGCGGCTTCCATCTGCTCTTGGGTCTCAATCTTCGTGCGCCCCGATCCTAGAAGATCGAATCCTCCCGTATTGTATACAGTAGAGAGCTCTTCCTGGCTCAGCTTCCGGTATTTACCCTGGAGGATGCCGGAGGGCCCGTCCAAGAAACCATACAATATTGAATCGGGGTGCATCTTGTGCAGAGCATCATACAATCCAACAATGACATTGTGACCTCCAGAAGCTTGTCCCCCAGAAAATACTACCCCCACTTTCAAAGGAGAAAAAGACTGAGAATCTCGTATTTCTGCACGAAGCAAAGGCAACCTCGTCTGATAAGGAAAAAATGATTGAATTCGAGAGTCTAAAAAATCTTGCAATGGATGCTCTATAAAAGCTACGCGCGAAATATCTTGCAAAAGAGAGGGAAGCTGGATTGGTTCTTTCTGAAGAGCAATTTCTAAAGAGCTTGTCTGCATAGGATGCCTTCTTTTTAGTTTCTTGAAGAAGGCATGCCATTTTCCCTCTCAAAAAACAAGAAAAACTTCACAGAAACAGACATCACACCAAGATATTTTTTTGTATAGATTCTGAGGCTCCAAGCCAATAGCAAAAAAGCAAGCTGGTATCTTCATGTAGGTCTTTTGTTGTGATTTTTCTTGCATCCGTCCTATATCGCGTGGATCTTTCGTTATTATATAGCCATGGCGAATGGATGGCTTTTGGTTGCATAGATCAATCAAGCCGTGAATGTCTCTGGTTTGTACTTCCTGGGATTGGTATTTAACTTCAAAAGGAATAATGGTGTCATCCATTTCTAAAATCAAATCAACTTCCTTTTCTCTTTGATTGCGCCAATAGCTAAATCGAGCCTGATCAGCTACAGAATGGGAGCATAAATGGCCTATGACAGCGGTTTCCACACATCGACTCAACGCCAAGACATCCTCAAGGTTGGAATGCACTGCGACGCCATTCAGGAACATCCGGAATTCTTTCGCCTCTCCACCAAGGATTAAACTGGGAAATAATGGCTATCAGCTCTTCTTTACGAATTTTCATGCATACCTGCCTTATTTGACCAATATAAGCAAAGTATACTTTGTCTATTTTCAGATTTTAAGGCAAGTAGCGTCGATTTTCCATCCGGATTGGGCGCTAGCACTCAGGAAGAGCCACCGTGACATGTAAAGCAAGCCCCCCTTCCGAGGTCTCTTTGTAGATGCTTTTCATATCTTCTCCGGTTTGTCTCATCGCAGAGATCACCTGGTCTAAAGAGACCTTAAAATCTCCATCTCCTTTCAAAGCCAAGCGGGCTGCATTGATTGCCTGGATCGCCCCCATCGTATTTCTCTCAATACAGGGGATCTGGACAAGCCCGGCTACTGGATCACAGGTTAACCCTAGGTTGTGCTCCATGCCGATTTCTGCCGCATTCTCAATTTGTTTTAAAGAACCTCCGAGCGCTGCTACGAGACCTCCTGCCGCCATGGAACAGGCAACTCCAACCTCTCCTTGGCATCCCATCTCTGCAGCAGAAAGAGAGGCTCCTTCTTTATACAGAATCCCTATTGCAGCAGAAGTAAGGAAAAAGCGGATAATTCCTTCTTGAGAAGGATTTTGAGTGAACTTTTCATAATAGTGCAGAACAGCTGGGATAACACCCGAAGCTCCGTTCGTAGGTGCCGTCACCACTCTTCCTCCAGCTGCATTTTCTTCATTAACAGCTAAGGCAAATAAACTCACCCAATCGAAAATCTCCGAGGGATCTTGAAATTCCTTTGTTTGAAGATCTTGATATAGAGAAGGAGCCCTTCTTTTAACCTGGAGTCCCCCTGGGAGAATGCCTTCTTGAAGGCATCCTCTTTGCACACAATCTTTCATGACTTGCCAGATCTGCAAAATCCCAGAAATAATCTCCTCTTCCGATCTCCATGCTTTCTCATTTTCAAAGACGATTTCATGGATTGCAAGCCCTGTTTTGCGACAATGCGCTTCCAGTTCGGCAAACGAGTGAAAAGGGTAGGGAACTTCAAAAAGAGCTGTTTGTTGTGTATTGATTTGAGGGGAAAAAATCTGTTCGTGTTCTACTACAAACCCACCACCGACTGAATAGTAAATCTTACTAAAAACTTCCGCTCCTTCCGCATCACAAGCTTTGATTTTCATAGCGTTCGAGTGATAAGGTAGTCTTTTCCCTTTTTGGAAAATAAGGTCGCTATATACACAAAATTCGATAGGAAACACACCTAAGAGATGAAGGATTCCTTGAGTTTGGATTTTTTCGATCTTTTGGTTCACACTTTCTGGGTCTACTTTCTCTGGAGCTTCCCCTTCTAACCCGAGTAAAATGGCGATATCAGTTGCATGTCCTTTTCCTGTCATCGCAAGAGATCCAAAAAGCTCTACTGTAACAGAGTCAACATTCACTAAAAAACCCTGCCGTTCCAATTCCTGCGCAAACATTCTCGCAGCCCGCATCGGTCCTACTGTATGAGAACTCGAAGGCCCTATTCCTATGGAAAACAACTGAAATACACTGACAGGAACTGAAGTTTGCTTCGGAGAGTCGAGAATAGACATAAACACCTACCGCTTTTAGGTTGACAGTATAATTTATATCTAATAGAAAAATAAAACTCTAGATGAATTTAAACAGGAAATAATCAATAAAAAATACACTATCTTGCATCTCAATGAGATAAAATTCCATTGAGGTGCAAGCGTTTATCCTTATACAGAGCGAAGCTTTTTGAATTCTCGATCTGGGTGGTGAAAAAAGATCACCGTGAATACAGCAAAAACTGTAAATCCAGCAAGAAGTAAAAAAGCTGCTTTATAGCTGCCGGTCGCATCGATCAGCCAACCTGTTAAAACAGGAGCTATGATCCCGGCAAGAGACAGGCAGCTAGAAGTAATTCCCTGGGAAGATCCTGCGCGGTCTTTTGCGACATCAATATTTACGCTAAAAAACGCCGGCTGAGGCATCAAACCGAAACCGAGTCCCAGACTTAAAAACACCATAGACATACCAAAAGAATCTGTAAATCCCAGAACTACAAAGCAAATAGCTGCTAGCAGCTGACTTCCCCAGATTATGTGCGAGCGAGCAATCCGGCTGCTTCCAGTCTTTTTATAAAGAGAGTCGGAAATAAAACCTCCTAATTTCAAAAACAAGGCACCTACTAACCAAGGAATTGTAAGATACCATCCGACGCTTTTAAGATTTAACCCATGCTGAGTTAGGAAGTACCCAGGAAGCCATAAGGTGGCAAAAAAGAGCATATATCCAAAAGCAAAATAGGCAATGTTATTGGCTATAAGGGCTGGATGCAGCAAAATATAACGCCAATCGATGGGAGGTTCCTTCGTCTCGTCTCTGCGAAATCTTTTAGTTAAAATCAAATTTTTCTCTACAACACCTACATGTTTAGAATCTTCAGGTTTATCGCGAAAAAGAAAATACCAAACAATCGCCCAAAGCACGCCTAAACTGCTCATCACAAAAAACATCGCTCTCCATCCCAGATCGACGACAAGGTAAGAGGTAAATGGAGCGCCGATCACAGCGGAAAGAGGGATAGCAACAAGACCTAAAGAAAGAGCTCTAGCTCTTTCTGCTGCCGGAAGCCAGTCGCTAATTGTTTTTGACATTGCAGGAAAGTGCGGCCCCTCTGTGATCCCCAGTAAAAAGCGAAGCCAGATGAAACTCCAAAACCCTCCAGCAAAACCTAAGAGCCCTACACAAAGAGACCATGCGATCGCAGCAAGAGTCCAAATAATCCGAGAGCCGCAAACATCTACAAGCCATCCTCCAAAAGCTGTCAGAAGCACGTAGCCGAGGCCAAAAGCTGAAAGGATCATCCCAAATTCAGTGTCTGTAAAATGGAATTCCTGTTTTAGCGGATGAATAACAAAAGAAATCGCAGAACGGTCGATGAAATTTACAAGAGTGATAAAAAAAATCAAACTGGTAATCACCCAACGATAATGTGTAGGACGCGTTGTTTGCATAAATCCCCATTTTTTAATGTAAAGAGGTTTCGTTGGCACAAATCCTATAGAGAGATTGATTGGTCTTTAAAAACCAAATCCCGCCATTCGATTGATTGCTCAATATTATTCTTGAGTCTTAGTTTTTCACGGAATTACCATATCCTTTTTAAACTTTTTTGTAAAAAAGAATCAGAACACTTTCCAAAATAGATTGAATTTTATGAACCTTAACCCTAAAATTCCTTCTTTAACTCATCGAATACAGCGAGAAAAAATGCACCCTAAATATATTTTTATGAGCGGAGGAGTCGTCTCCTCACTGGGAAAAGGTCTGACTTCTGCTTCAATTGCCATGTTATTAGAACAGCGCGGCCTGAAAGTAGCCATGCTGAAGCTGGATCCTTATTTGAATGTAGACCCAGGCACAATGAACCCTTTCCAGCACGGAGAAGTTTATGTAACCGATGACGGAGCTGAAACCGACCTCGACTTAGGCCACTATTATCGATACACAAATGCCCTTCTTTCTAAAGCTTCCAATGCAACCTCCGGACAGATTTATGACGCTGTGATCAAACGGGAAAGAAAAGGAGATTATTTAGGAAAAACGGTGCAAGTAATCCCTCACGTTACCGATGAAATCAAACAGAGAATTCTGCAAGTTACTCGGATTGAACCGGGAGTGCAAGTTGTGATCGTTGAAATTGGAGGCACCGTAGGAGACATCGAATCTCTGCCTTTTTTTGAAGCGATCCGCCAATTCCGTTATGAAAGACCTCGTGACTGCATTAATATCCATCTCACCTACGTTCCTTTTCTTAAAACTGCCGGCGAAGTCAAAACCAAACCCACGCAGCATTCCGTCCAAATCTTAAGAGAAATCGGAATTATTCCAGACATTATCCTTTGCCGTTGCGAAGAGAGTCTTTCTGAAGAGATCAAAGACAAAATCAGCCTTTTCTGCAGCGTCCCTAAAGAAGCAGTCATCGACGAACCCGATGTTCCTCGAAGTATTTATGAAGTCCCTGTTATGCTTCACAAACAAGGAATCGACCAAAAAATCTGCCAGATGCTCGATTTACCTACTGGCAATATCGATCTTTCCCAATGGGAAAAAATGCTGCATGCTCTTTATAACCCTAAAGGCAAAGTTGTCATCGGCATCGTTGGAAAATACTTGCAACATCAGGATGCATATAAGTGTGTCTTTGAAGCTCTCCAGCATGGAGCCCTAGCGAACCTAGTCGAAATTGAAATCCGCCGTTTTGAAGCGGAAAAAACTTTGGAGCACAAAGAAATCGCCGACGCCATCGGCGGCTGCGACGGCTATTTAGTTCCGGGAGGATTTGGAGAAAGAGGATGGATGGGAAAGATCTTGACCGCCAAACATTGCCGTGAAAATAAAATCCCCTATTTAGGTCTTTGCCTTGGCATGCAAGTGATGTGCGTTGAGTTTGCAAGACATGTACTTAAACTCTCCGACGCTAACTCCACGGAAATAGACCCAAATACTTCTCATCCCGTAATATCGCTCCTCAGCGAGCAGAAGGGAGTTGCTGATTTAGGAGGGACTATGCGTCTTGGAGCTTATAACTGCCTCATTAAACCCGGAACAAAAGCCGCCAAAGCTTACGGTTCTACTCTTATATCAGAAAGGCACCGCCACCGTTGGGAATTTAACAACGTTTATAAAGACCGATGCGAAGAACATGGTCTTGCAATTTCAGGGTATCTCGAAAATGGGCACCTCTGTGAAATCACCGAAGTGAAAGACCACCCATGGATGGTCGGAGTCCAATTCCATCCTGAGTTTAAATCCAAACCAAATGCTCCGCATCCGCTTTTTAAAGAATTCATCGCAGCAGCTCTCCAGTACAGAAAAGAAAAAGGAACCACTTAAACGATGGGAAGAATTATCAGCTTCGACTACGGAAGAGCCCGGATTGGAATCTCCCATTCTGACGAGAGAAAAATCATCGCAAGCCCTCTTTGTGTTTGCGCAAGACAGAAAAATCTCGAAAAGACATTCCAGGAAATCCAAAATAAGCTATCCCGTTTGCAGCCAATCGATCTTCTCCTCATAGGATATCCTCTTTTGCTGAACGGAAAAGAAGGAGAGATGGCCCAGGAAGCCAGAGCTTTTGCAGAAGCTCTGGCTTCCCATCTGCAATTGCCATTCAAACTCTGGGATGAGAGACTCTCTACTATGCAAGCAGAAAGACTTCTTAAAGAAAGCAATATGCGCCGCAAAGAACGCTCTAACCACATAGACACGGTCTGCTCGACTCTCATTTTGCAAAATTACTTGGAAAGCCTCTCCAAACAAGGAGCCTTTCTAGAAAGAAATTCTCAATAGATTTGTAACACCACCTGTTCACGTTATCGACAAGAGCTCAATTCTTATCCTTAAGACAATACAACTGTAGCCAGTGGAGGCATTCTCATCTTAAAGCCAATTACGCGGCTAGCCGCATCTCTGACTAAAGAGATCTCTCCAGGGTTGACTACTCCAGACCCTCCAAACTCTTCACTATCTGTATTGATCGTTTCCGTTAAATTGGCAACATGCACCTCTGCAGGAAGTCGAAATACATAATCTTCGATGGCCTTCGCTGAAAAGTTATGAATACAAATTGCGCGCCCTCTCATATATGCAACTACTGAATTTTCTCTATCATCTTTTGCAATCCATTTAAAATCTGTAGATGCAAAAGAAGGATCTTCTATTCTCAATCGGTTGAATGCACTAACACACTTCTGTACACCGAGATGTCTTTGCACATTAGGGTTAGATGGGGAAAGAACACTCCATTGCATAGCTGCAATTCCCTTCTCTGCCTCTTCTAGACCTCTTAAAACTCTCCAACTCCACTCTTCTGTAACAGCTTCAGCGTTCCCCATAAAGTCTAATTTCCCCCCTGGAGCAGGAAGTGTCGCAGCAACTCCGTGAAAATTTCGAATACCAGCAAATCTCTTCCAGTCTTGAGGATCCCAATCTTCTCCAGACATCTTTTTTAAAAGAGTTTTTTTTCCATGGGCACTTTCATCGTGTGAAGCAGCAGGCAATGTGATGACTTCGGATCTATCCATCTCTGATAACGTCCTGATAAGAAAATCTTGCGCATCACGACGATGTTCAAAAGGGATTTGACAATATCCAATAAGATCAGCTTGTATACCTATTGCCTGCCGCGCATCAAATCCAACTCCTCTTTTCCCTACCCTGGCTTTTTTTTCTGTAACAGGGGTTGTAAGAGCTGGAAAAGCATCCATCTCTTCCGCCATTGTAAACACACCTGGGTGGTGTTTGTGAATATTGGCATTTAATTCTCTTAACATCATTAACGCATCTAAGTCGACATACTTTTGATTCCAATGGAATAATTTTTTCTTGTGATTATTGTAAGGTTTATCTGGACGATCATAGTTTAAATCTAACATTGAAGTCACTGCATCCACACGCAAAGCATCGATATGCATTTTTTCGATCCAAAATTCAGCAGATGACAGTAAAAAGCTTCTAACAAATGGGTTAGAATAATCGAATACTTTAGTTCCCCATGTTGGATGAAAAGCTTTCTTAGAATCATCCGGTTCAAAAAGAGGTTTTCCATCAAACAATTCCAATCCTATGTGATCTTTGGCAAAGTGCGCTGGAATCCAATCCATAACCACACCAATCCCATTTTGATGGAGTGCATCTATAAGAGCTTGAAAATCCTGAACGCTTCCCATTCGATCTGTAGGAGCAAAAAAGCCGCTAACCTGATAGCCCCAAGACTTATCTACTGGATGTTCCATAACAGCCATAAGTTGAACGTGCGTGTAATGCATCATCCTACAATAGCTGATAAGCTCTTTAGATAACTCTTGATAACTCAAAGCACTTCCATCCTCATGTCTTTTCCAAAGATAGGGATGCACTTCAAAGATATTCATCGCTTTAGAACCAAATGCAGTCATCTCTCTTTGTCGAATCCACTCGCTATCTCCCCATGAATACTCATCTACATTTGCTACAATCGAGGTCATACCCTCTTCCGCATCACCCGTTGATGCCTCATAGCGTTTCATTTGGAATGCAAAAGGATCCAGCTTATCAAGAATTTCACCTGTTTCCGTTGTAATTCGATAGCAATATTCATCTCCTGGCATAACTTTAAAAGAAGATACTTCCCAATCCCCTGACTGGTTGATCTTATGCATTACAAGCTCTCGCTTAACAACTCCATTTTCCCCTATGATGACAACAGAAATGGCAAGAGCATGGGGAGCAAACACACGAAAAGTTGTTCCTGCCCCACTTTCTCTAGGGTGCGATCCATACGTATGATGCAATTTGCTGCTAGTATCGTGTCCTAAATACGGAGGAGGAGGTAATAAGGCTTGCACTTCAGAATTTAGACTTTTATAAATGGTTTTCAACTGTCTAGCAGAAATCTCCGGGTCGACAAGCAAGCTTCGAAATAAAACTATTTGCTGATTGTCTATTTGTTTTTTTCTCTCGGTTATCACATCTAAAACACGAGATCGAGAGCCGTCATCAGCACTCTCTAAACTTTTGTATAAAGTCTCCAAAGAACTTAGAGCCATAGTTTTTTCAATACTCTGCTTCAGAATATTATCTTCCGTAGGCCAAACAAAAGGTTTTTTGATCTGTAAAAGCACACCTAAATTAGCCGAAAATTCTGTTTTACTCAATTCAGGATTGCTTGGAGTCTTACACGACATACAATACATACTATACAATTCTTCCTGAACTTTACCTGGGAATGTTGCATAGACATCTTGCAGTTCTGTGTTATCAACATAAGTCTCCAGTCCTTCTAGTAAAATTTGAAAACATCTCTGTTTTTCACATAGATCTATTGATGTAACTTCCGTTACCAATGATGTAGAAGTCGCGGCTTCGGAAATGCTGATACCAGATAAAGCAGGGTCTGCAGGCCCCAATCTATACATACTATTTGTTGAACTACTTGAATAATTCGAAACAGACATAAAAACCAATACTAAAGTTAATTTACAATCAATTTTATCAAATAAACAATATAATAAAAACAAATATTTAATATGTTGTTGGCGCTAAATTAAAATTTCCGGTTTCTCCAAAATAGAAATTTCCGGTTTCTGGCATATGAAAATGAGTGCATTAGCCAGTTAAGGAGGTTTTGTAATGACAGGAGTTATCACTATGACAAGAAAAAACTTAGAAACGTTAAAGGTGATGAGCTTATTGCAAGAAAAAAAGCTCACTCAAATCGAAGCGGGAAAACGGCTTCGATTGACGGATCGACAGATTAGAAATATCTTTAAAAGGTATAAAGAACTTGGAAATCAAGGAGTTATATCCAAAAAACTCGGCAAGCCAGGGAATAGACAGCTACCTAACAAACTGAAAAAGAAAGCTTTAGCCCTCATTAGAACAACTTATGTCGACTTTGGACCGACCTTAGCGGCGGAAAAGCTATGGGAAAATCATAAGATCAAATTATCGGTAGAAACGGTTCGAAGAATGATGATTGCCCACAACTTATGGATGGCTTCCGTGACTCGCAAAAAAATACACAAATTGCGTGCAAGAAGAGCTCATTTCGGGGAACTCATTCAAATAGATGGATCGGATCATAAGTGGTTTGAAGATAGAGGCCCTCCTTGTTCATTAATCGTAATGATAGACGATGCAACAAGTTCTTTAGTTAGCTTGTTATTCACCCCGACGGAAAGCTTGGATGCCTATTTTAAATCGAGCAAGCAATACTTCATAAAAGAAGGACTTCCCCTCGGGATGTATAGTGATAAATTTTCTGTATTTGAGGTAGCAAGAAAAAACCCTCTACTTGAAGAACAAGCATTGACTCAGTTTAAGCGGGCTCTTGGGGAACTCGACATTAACCTAATCTGCGCTAAAACTCCGCAGGCAAAGGGTAGAGTAGAAAGAGTCAATCGCACGCTACAAGACCGTCTTGTGAAAGAGTTGCGATTACTTGGAATCTCCACTATAGAAGAAGCTAATATTTTTTTGCATGTTGGCGCTAAATTCAAATTTCCGGTTTCTCCAAAATAGAAATTTCCGGTTTCTGGCATATGAAAATGAGTGCATTAGCCAGTTAAGGAGGTTTTGTAATGACAGGAGTTATCACTATGACAAGAAAAAACTTAGAAACGTTAAAGGTGATGAGCTTATTGCAAGAAAAAAAGCTCACTCAAATCGAAGCGGGAAAGCGGCTTCGATTGACGGATCGACAGATTAGAAATATTTTTAAAAGGTATAAAGAACTTGGAAATCAAGGAGTTATATCCAAAAAACTCGACAAGCCAGGGAATAGACATCTACATAACAAACTGAAAAAGAAAGCTTTATCCCTCATTAGAACAACTTATGTCGACTCTGGACCGACCTTAGCGGCGGAAAAGCTATGGGAAAATCATAAGATCAAATTGTCGGTAGAAACGGTTCGAGGAATAATTTCATTCAGTCAAGAGAGAAAAAGGCGAGTACAATTTTTAGCTACACCCCATACAGATATAGGTCTTGTGCAAAAACTGTAGAAAAGCTATTTTTGCATCTAGATAACTACCCTCTGACAGAGAAGATCCTCATGCATCCTTTAGAAGAACCTGGTTTGTCTACGCGCTTTATTGATCCTTGCATTCTTGTCATCTTTGGTGCAACCGGAGATTTGACTGCAAGAAAGCTTCTTCCCGCTATTTACAATCTAGCAAGAGAAGGGCAGCTCCCTCCCCAGTTTGCTTGCGTCGGCTTTGCAAGAAGACCAAAGACTCATGAGCAATTCCGAGCGGAAATGAAAGAAGCCATCAACACATTTTCCCGAGTGCGCCCAATTGATGAATCATTATGGGCTACATTTCAAAATCAACTATTCTATCACACCTCGGAATTCCACGATGGAGCAGGATACGACTCTCTGCACCGTTTTTTAGCGGAGATAGATACCCGACTTGGAACAAAAGGAAACCGCGTCTTTTACCTATCGACACAACCGAGTTTTTTCCCGCTGATTTGCGAAAACCTTTATAAATCCAAACTGATCTATGACGCGGAAAAAACCAAGGACCGATGGTCTCGCATCATCATCGAAAAACCCTTTGGCCATGACATCAAATCTGCGCATGCCCTGCAAAATGAACTACTTCAATTTTTAAGAGAAGATCAAATCTTCCGCATCGACCACTATCTCGGAAAAGAAACTGTGCAAAACCTGCTCGTTTTCCGATTTGCTAACTCTCTTTTTGAATCCCTCTGGAACAGCCGCTATATCGACCACATCCAAATTACCGTAGCAGAAGACATAGGTATCGGCACAAGAGGGGCATTTTGGGAAGAAGCTGGGTTTTTAAGAGATATCTTACAAAACCATATGATGCAGATCTTATCCCTTGTCGCCATGGAACCGCCGGTGAACCTATCCGCCTCGGCAATCCACGATGAAAAAGTCAAAGTTCTTCAAGCAATACGGCCTTTTGATTTACAAAAACTCAACGACTCTTTTATCCGAGGACAATATGGCTCCGGTTATGTGAATGGAGAGCCTGTCATCGGCTACCGCCAAGAAAAAAACGTGAATCCTCTCTCGTCTGTTGAGACGTATGTCGCTTTGCGCCTATATATCGACAACTGGAGATGGGCTGGAACTCCTTTTTATTTAAGAGGAGGGAAAAGACTTCCTAAAAGAGCAACAGAGATCTCGGTTTTCTTCAAAGACCCTCCTTATGTACTCTTCCAACATCCAGGAAAAACCAATGCGCCAAACGTCTTGACAATCCGGATCCAGCCCGATGAAGGGACCTCTTTGAAGATCAATTGTAAAGTTCCAGGAACAAATACGATCATACAACCTGTTAAAATGAATTTCCGCTACGGAAAATATTTCGGCATGGCTCCCCCTGAAGCATACGAGCGCCTTATTCTCGACTGTATTTTAGGCGATAATACACTCTTTGCCCGAGAAGATGAAGTGTTCAACTCTTGGAAGCTTCTCTCTCCTGTCTTAGAACATTGGGCAAGCAATCCAACTCCTGATCTCCCTAACTATGCATCGGGTAGCTGGGGGCCTCAAGAAGCGGAAGAAATGCTAGCAAAAGACGGCCGTAAATGGAGGTTGCTATGACCGCTTCTCATATTGTCCCCCCGAAGAACATCCAAAGCGAGCTAGACACTCTGTGGAACTCTTTAGAAAACAAAAACAAAATGCATGCGGCGCTTTTTAACTTGATTTTCTACACAAAAAAAACACCTAGAGATGAATACATCCGCAAAATCGCACACAAGCTTATAGAGAAGTTTCCAGCAAGAATCTTTGTGATCTCCTCTGACCCCTCAGCGCAAGGTGACTTTACCAAAACTGCTGTAGCCGTCATCTCTACGGAACAAGGAGAATATGACATCACTTGCGACTTCATTGAAATCTCCGTTGCCGGCAAGGGAGAAGAACAAGTGCCTTTTATCATCCTGCCCCATATTATCCCCGATCTGCCTGTTTTCCTCGTCTGGGCAGAAGATCCCACCAAAAAAAATCCTTTAGCAGCACAGCTGCAAAAGTTTGCCACACGGATTATTTTTGATTCAGAAACCACGGAAAACCTCGCCCTCTTTGCCAAGGCAGCCCTCGAAACCAAAAAAAATTCCCACTGCGAAATTGCCGATTTAAATTGGGCTCGGCTTGAAAGCTGGAGAGATCTCATATGCCATACCTTTTCCGGCCAAGTTGATAAGCTTTCTCAAATCAGCTCAGTGTCTATTACTTTCAACGCACAAGAAACTCCTTTTTTCTGCCACACAAAAATCCAATCGATCTATCTACAAGCTTGGCTTGCAAGCCAGCTAAAGTGGCATTTACAGTCGATTGAAAAGAAACCCACTTCCCAAACATTCATCTACGAATCAGACAAGCGAACCATACAGGTTCTCATCGAAGAAAAAAGAGATGCCAACCTTCCTCCTGGGCTCATCCTTTCTGTGGACCTTACCACGACAGAAAAGGAGCGTTTTCTATTTCAGAGAGACACAAAAGCTCCCCATCAAATCTCCTTAGAGTATATGAATGCCAATGAATGCAGGCTTCCTACGCAATTTATGATCACCAAAGGAGAATCGGGCCAGTCTCTTGTCAAAGAGATCTGCCACAAAGGAACGAGCCAGCACTATCTAGATGTGCTGCAAACTCTTGCTACTAGGAATGATGTATGCTAAAAAAAGCAACTCGATGGGATGATAGAAGAGACCTCTTTATCGGACAAGACAAAGAAGAAGCGCTTACTTACTGCGTAGAGCACTGGATCCAGTGTTGTCAACACGCACTCCAAGACCACGGAGCTTTTTTTGTAGCCCTTTCTGGAGGATCGACTCCTAAAGCTATCTACGAGAGACTAACCTCTCCCTCCTATGCCGCTCAAGTCGAATGGTCGAAAGTTCACCTTTTTTGGAGCGATGAAAGAATGGTCCCTCCGACCCATCCGGACAGCAATTATCGCATGGCAATGGAATCGGGACTTCAAAAAATAGGGATCCCTTCTGAACAAATCCATAGGATGATCGCAGAAGACCCTCTAGAAATGCATGCTCTTGCATATGAAAATACAATCAAAGGACACCTAAAAGGACGAGGGTTCGATCTCATGATGCTTGGAATGGGAGAAGATGGCCACACCGCCTCTTTATTCCCTCAAACAGAAGGACTGCATAAACACACAAGGTGGATCATCCCTAACTGGATCCCTGAAAAAAACACCTGGCGTATGACCGCCACCTTCGACTGCATTAATGCTTCCTCCTCCATTGCCGTCTATGTTCTTGGATCTTCTAAAAAAGAGATGTTTGCAAAAATCAGACAAGCTAAGGACCCAATCTACACATATCCTGTGCAACAAGTGGGGACCAAGGAACACAAAGCCCTTTGGATCTTAGACAAAGAGGCGGCAACTGGATGATCGCTGTAGTCTCAGGAGCTTCCGGATACATTGGCCAGGCCGTTGCCGAAGCCTTTCGCAGACACGGCTATCGCGTCTACGGGCTTGTACGCTCTCTTCAGCATGCTAAAGTATTACGCGCAAAAGAAATAGAACCGACTCTTGTAGACCTACAAGACCTCTCCTCTTGCCATGATCTTTTACAACGCTGTGATGTATTTGCTCATTGTGCTCTTTCTCTTAATCAAGACGGAACCAGAATTGAACAGGAAGTTCTAACCTCCCTCTGCTCTTTTTTAGCGCAAAAAAGCTCTCCTACCACACTCCTTTATACGTCGGGGTGTTTTATCTATGGAAATACACAGCTCCCCGCAAAAGAAACAGATCTGATCTCTCCTTTGTCCATTGTAAGCTGGAGGCCTGCCTGCGAACAGCTCGTTCTTAAGCACCACTCTCAGAAGCTGTCTACTACTATTTTGCGGCCGGGCTTCGTCTATGGAAGAGTCGGTGGCGTTGCAGACATGTGGTTTTCTTCTCTGCAGCAAGGATCTTTAGATCTCATAGAGGGAGGAAACAACCATTGGAGCATGGTGCATCTAGATGACCTTGCCGAAGCTTTTGTGCTAGCTCATAAAAAACCCTCTTCCCGCATTTTAAATGTCACGGATGGAAATGAGTATCTTGTGAAAGAGATTATAGAAAAACTCTCTTCTTTAGCCTCTACACCTTGCCAGATTCATTCTCTTTCCCATGCTCAAGCTCTTGAAAAATACGGCTCGTTTGCTGAAGGCCTTGCAATAGACCAGATTCTCAGCAATGCAACATGCAGAAAAGAGCTTGGATGGGAGCCTTTCCACCAAAATTTCCTCGAAGAGCTCGATATCTACTATAAAGCATGGAACTCTTGAGTTTCAGTAATTTCGGCAATTTAATAAGGGTGTAAATAAAAGTTTTAGGCAAGCAGTTTAGGATTGCTTAAAGTGTTTGGT
>CAMFIG010000024.1 GCA_945952445.1 uncultured Chlamydiae bacterium | reverse complement strand
TTGCACGTCAAGCCGAATTTTTATCAAGACGCTTCTTCAATCACGAACGGTATAACTTTTTATCAATATATTTTCTCTAAACTCTCGATTTGGAGTAGAAATTACATTAGGAAAATTGATGTCTTTCAGAAGGACTGTCGGTATTTGACTCAGAACCGGCCAAGACTTTTTTGTGCTATATGTTCTTGGTATATCCAACGAGCAATCGAATCGAGCGTAATCGCAGCTGCAGCGGGATGACTTGCAGGATCTGCACCCTCTCCAACAAGGTCAAAAAGAACGGAATCGGGAAGACATGTCTTAATTACTGCAAATTGATACCCGCAAAACGGTTGATCCGATACAAATAAAGCAGAACCTGTCTTAAGGGTAGTTTGAAGCCAAGCAAGAATCGTATCCTGCGTATTTGGGCGTTTGAGAGTAGAACCTTCTTTTTTCATGGGAACGGATATAAAAATGACAGGAAGACGGCGCATCTCGTCGGGAAGAGATGCATTTTCCCATAAAATCTGAGCGGCTTCAGATTCATTTTTGCATAGATCTGTAAAATCATCGACCCGATTATCAAGAGGCCTTTCTCCTGTAAGAAACACGATTTTTTCAAAACGAGTTCCTTGCATCCAAAGTTTTTTCAGATAGTCAAGACGCATCTGCATGCGAGAAGTTGTAGCGCCTAAGATAAGAGCCTCATCATACTGATCACAAGCGGGTTTCCAAGGAGCAAATAAACCTTGCTTTTCTGCCCAATCCAACACAAACCGTTTCTGCTCAAGAGAAAGCTCTGTAAGCTCCCAACGTTCTTGCCCAGGTTTGCGAAGCCATTGTTGTTGCGTTTCTCTGATAATGTCATTATCTGAGATGTTCAAAGCTAAACAGAGCTCTGAAAGAGCTGCAGGGTCGATTGCGCGATCCTGCATGGGAGATGAAAAACTCAAGCTGCAAAAACTAACAGCCAATAATAAATATTTTTTCATAAGCGACCTTTTAGAAGGTTATAGCATCGATTCTTTTTAAGGCAAATAGCGTTCCTCACTTAAAGTCGTATAGAGAGTTTTTCCTGTTTCAGCTTGCGCTGCTTGGTCTCGCAGCCAAGCGGACATTGCATAGGCTATGTAATTTCTGCTGCTCTGCTTTAAAAACATATCCAAGGGGATCAAGAAAGCAAACCCTTTATCATGATACGTGTGGCCGTTGAGCTTCTCACGAGCATTGGTGATGGAATACCAGATCCCAAAACGCAGCCCGCTTGGGAAATATCTTCCCACTGCAAACCTTACCCCCTTGTCTTTGGCGAGGAACTGTCCTACTGTCATCTGAAAATCCATGCTCAAAGGTTTAAAGTCGTAGTAGAGGTTAAAGAAGCACTGATTACCCAAAAAAGGCTTATATTCAAGTTTGGTCCCATCAAACTTCGGGACCTTATGGAAAAAGCCAAGTCCTTCATAATGCCTCTTCCACACTTGAGCATAAGAAATCCCTACTGCTAGGTTAGAGCGGACCGGAAAATAAAGGACCTCTGTTGCCACTCCTGCATAGGCCACTTCAAAATACCCCATGGCAAGTCGATAAAAAAAACCTTTCCCAAGGTTCCATCCTTTCTGAGCAAATGCCTGCTCAAGATGCAGAGAGTTCGTCTGAAAATACTTCATCGAATCAGACCTAACAACATACATGTGGGAGGGATTTAATCTATCGACACCGCTCATCCCTTTTGTATTCGAGTTAATCGAGTATCCAGCTTGGACCTTGTAATATACTTGGTCGAATAAATATCCTTCAGGAGAAGCAATAGCGCTCAAATTGTACTTAAATTTTCCCGATGTGCTCCCAAAAAATGTCAGCAGGCGAGGTCTTGCTGTGAAAGTCCATATCGGCTTCCTTCTTTGAAAAAGAAGAATAGAGTCGTATTCACTAGGCGGAGGTGGAGCTTCTCGCATAGGAGACAAGGTCTGCAGCTCAAATAATCCGACCAATCCTATCCGGTATCGATATAAATCCTGGGTGCGATAGCAATATGCCTGACACGGCAAAGCATCCGCTTCGATCACCACTGTAACGGAAAACACATCGGACGGGACTAAAGCAGCAAGAACATCTTGGATCCGAGTCCTAACCTCTTCATGGTCCCGATATCGATTGTTGACAATCTTCAACCAAAGCTCTTTTCTTCCCTGCTCGTCAAAAAGCAGAAACGCCGTATACAAATCCAGTCCCTGGTCGCTTAAAGCGTAGGCTAATTCATGGACAAAACTCTCTTCAGGCCTTGTTGCTCCCAAAGGCTCTGTATCGACAGGGGATTGATAAGAAGAGGGGTCTTTTACCTTAGGGAAAAAGCCTTCTGTGGTTCCCAGAGGATAACGAAGGCTTGCACCTGCTGCAATCGCTTCTCCTCGAACTGTATTTACTGAGATTTGGAGAAGATCCCACGCCAGAAGAGAAATCCCCCCATTCCATCTACTTTTGACTTTGCGTCCTTCCGGGTGCTCATAGGGATGTTTTTTATAGTTGTTATCATCATATTCTAAGATGAAAGAGAGGTTTCTGAAAAAATGCTTCGCTCTTCGAAAAGGGGACCAGGCAGCGCCTCCAAATAGCCCCTTCATCCGTCCCCATCCATATCCCAATGAGACTTCAAAGTTTTGCTTAAGCCAAGGCTGCGTTACAACGACGTATTGGGAATTAAATCGCTTGGTCCCTATAAAGTCGTTGGCTCCAACCGAGATAAGAGGCAAGTAAGGAAATCCATCGCTGGGAGTCAATACTCCAAATTTTATGTTCCCGATTCTCTCAGCATCATCTCCAAAGCCATCGTCGCCAAAATTCGGCTCTGTAATCCCAGTATATACTGTGTAGTTGGCAGAAAGCTCCAAACGGTCAAAAACCTGTATGTTCAGACCATATATGTTATAAGGGGGAACTCTCGAACCTCCCACCGAGACCATTCCAGAACGATTCATCCGAGCAGAAGGCATATTAAAGTAGCCACCCATAAGGGCATCATTGTAAAAAAAAGGAAGCGCATCATGGATTTTACAGTCGATTTCACTGACTCTTTGAAGGTCTTTTAGAAGAGATCCGGCACGATCTTCTTCCGAAGAAATTTCTTGCCCTATCGCAGCCTGGATCCACAAAAGTCCTAAGAATAGGAGAGATAGAGTTCGCATCGTGAAACAATCGGCTTGAAGAATAAAATTTGTTTAACAGACAAACGCATAAGGTAAAGAGTAGCTTTGTTTTTTGCAAGAAAGAACAAGGCGCCCTTAATTAATTCTTAAACGTTTTAATTGAAGATAATTACATCAGACCCTATACTCTCAAAGCTAAGACAGACGTCGAGTAGGTCTAAAGGCCGGTACAAGGCGTGATGCCGGCATTATGTTCAAACCAATCAAGGGATTCAAATGAGTTATCTTAAAGATTTTCAGAAATGCATTTCCAATAACGACTACCCATCCTTTCTGAAGTTATGGGAAGAATACTGTTCGAGTGATGAAATCGATGGCGCTGAACTGCTGGAAATCCTGCAATCTGCAAAAAACTCCACTCTCGCTGAATTCTTCGGAAAACACGTGGAAAGGATTCTTCCTCTTTGGGAAACTATCCAAGACCCAACACTCTCTCACCAAGTTTTTACTCTCCTTATCGACCTTCAAACAACGAACACTCCAAAACTTGGCGAGATGGTTTTAAATTACCTGAAAACCAAGTATAGCGATCAAAAATATTACCAAGACAAAATCCGGATGATAGGCCTTAGAAACCTCGATAATTTCCAAGGAGCGATCAGCAAGTATGAACTTCTCTCCCATATCGACAAGGGCAAGTTTGTTTTCCACAACGCTGGCTGGGGCGTCGGAGAGATCGTAGATTACTCTCTTGTGCGGGAGCAGCTCAGTCTTGAATTTGATTACGTCGCCGGGAAAAAAGACCTTTCTTTTGCCGTCGCATTTAAAACCTTAGTCCCTATTCCTGACGACCATTTCCTCGCTCTTAGGTTTGGCAAAGCGGACCTTTTAGAGAAAAAAGCCAAAGAAGACCCAGCAGAAGTAGTTCGCATGCTATTAAGAGATCTTGGCCCTAAAACAGCAGCAGAAATTAAAGATGAACTCTGCGAACTCGTCATCCCAGAAAAAGAGTGGACGAAATGGTGGCAAAACGCAAGGACAAAGGTCAAAAAAGACACGATGATTGAAACGCCGAGCGATATTAGAAAGCCTTTTCGTCTAAGGAAAAAAGAGCTCTCTCACGAAGATCGGTTTGGGAAATCTTTAGAGGAAAACCTCGATGTAAACACCCTGATCCAAACTGTATATTCTTTCTTAAAGGACTTCTCAGAAACTCTGAAAAACAGCGAATTTAAAGCGTCTTTAATCGCAAAGGTTGAAGAAGCTCTCTCTTTGCCAGAAATTTCTAAACCGCAAAAACTGCAAATGTATTTTTTCATGGAAGATCTTGGAATAGAACGCTACGAGTCAGAGATCCCAGATCTGCTCCAGCAATTTAACTCAATCGCTACAGTCCAAGAGCTGGTTGACCACATTTCTATTCTTTCGTTCAAGAAAAGAGCTCTTGCAGAAATTCGTAAAATTCAATCGAATTGGAAAGAAATTTTCCTAGGTCTTTTTCTTGGCACTGACCAAACAACCATCCGGGATTACATCCTTTCCGAGCTTTTGGCAAACCAAGAAGAAGCGGGTGTTACGAAAAAACTAGAAGAGCTAGCTGCTCATCCAGGGCAGTATCCAGATACTTTTGTATGGTACTTCCAAAAAATCATGGGCCAACAAAAGCTTCCCTTTTCAGACAAGCAAGGCAAAGTGCGTTTTTTTGAATCTTTTCTGATCCTCTTAAGCCACATAGAACTCGATCCAGATCAAAGAGACCTTGTCAAAAAAATGCATGCAATACTCTCTTCCGGCCGCTATGCGATCGTAAGACAGATTATGCAAGATGCGCGCATCGATGAAGTAAAAGAGTTTTTACTTCTTTCAACAAAATGCCATTCTCTAACCGATCATGACATTAAAATCCTCCATTCTCTCGCAGAAGTAGCCCATCCTTCTTTAGCAAAAGGACGCAAGAAAGGAAAAGAATCTAGCAGCGATTCAGTCATCCTATGGACAACACAAGAAGGATACCTCAAATTGCAACAGAAAATCCAACAGATTGCCACGGTAGAGACTGTTGAAAATGCCAAGGAAATCGAAGTAGCAAGAGCTCATGGAGACTTAAGAGAAAACGCAGAATTCAAAGCCGCTCTAGAACGAAGAGACCGCCTGCAAGCAGAGCTCAAGTTCTTGTCGGACCAGCTTGGCCAAGCCCGCATTCTCTCTAAACAGGACATTAGCACAGAGGAAGTGGGCGTTGGATCCATTGTAAAGTGCACGAACCAAAAGGGAGAGACTGTAACTTATACTCTACTCGGCCCTTGGGATGCCTCTCCCGATAAAAACATCCTTTCTTTCCAGTCTAAACTAGCCCAGACAATGAAAGGACTTTCTATAGGAGACCAATTCCAATTTCAAGGAGATTCCTTTACAATCTCAGGGATTTCAAGCTATCTTTAATCCCATGTAAAACAAGGGGAAAGAGTATGGAGCTTGTGATTGCAAGTACAAATATGCATAAAATCAGAGAGTTTCGAGCCATGCTCAAACCTCTGAAACATTTGGACGTGCGCAGCTTGCTCGATTTCCCCTCGTATACTCCTCCTCCGGAAAAGGAGGAGAGCTTTGAGGAAAATGCAAAAAGCAAAGCAGAACATGCTGCAATTACCCTTGGCCGTTATGCCCTTGCTGACGACTCAGGCCTTGTTGTTCCTGCGCTCCATGGTAAGCCTGGGATCCTTTCGGCTCGATATGCTGGAGACAATGCTTCTGATCGGGAAAACAGAAAAAAACTACTGAGTGAGATGCTCCATTTGCAAGACGCTGAAAGATATGCATATTTCATTTGCTGCCTTACCCTCGCAGCGCCTGATGGATCCAGTAAATCAGTGCAAGCGATCTGCGAAGGACTGATCACAGAAACAGAACAAGGAAGAAATGGGTTTGGATATGACAGCATCTTTATGAAACACGAGTATAGAAAGACTTTTGCAGAGCTAGAAGAAGACACGAAAAATCGAATTTCTCACCGAAGGAAGGCTTTCGATAAGATGGCTGTTTTCTTAGAAAGCCTTTCAGTCTGATGCATTATCTTATCGATGGGTACAATCTCCTCTTCCGGCTCCCTAAAACTAAACACTCTTTGCAACATAAAAGAGATCTTTTCATTCGCGAACTCAACGACCTTGCCGACCGATTTTCCCTTAAAATAACAGTCATCTTTGATGCTGGGTTCCCTCAAGGACCTTCTCGCTCCCATTATGATACGATTGAAATTGTCTATACTACACAAGGACTCAGTGCCGACAACTATATCATACAATTTCTGGAAGAACAGAAGAAGCCATCTGACTTTTGCGTCGTTAGCTCCGATCTCGAACTTATACACAAATCTGAGCTTAGGGGAGCCCATAAAAAAACAATCAAAGATTTTTTTTCTTTTTTGCAAAATAAAAAAACAAAAAAAACAGAGCCGCACCCTATCTGGAAACCATCTGTTAGAGAAATCGAAAGACTCCGCGAGATTTTTGAAAAAAGACTCAAAGATACAGAGTCCTAACAAGAAGCTTCTTCACAAGAGACTTCCGTTGGAGAAGAAAGCGGAGCAAACTGCGTATCTTCCCAAGGAAATGCTTCTATGTGCTGATAGACCTCTTGCAAAGAAGATGCCTTATTGATTGCCTCTCTCAACGCTTTTGTACCTCTTCCGAGCTTGAGATACCAACAGCCAACCCTTCGCACGTCCAGCAAAGCTCTGCGCTCTGTCTGATACCTGCTAATATAACCTAAGTGTTCTATAAGGAAGTTGCGATAATCTATCCCTGATCGGACAATAGGGGCAAGCCCCAAGAAATGCCTTTCGATATCCTCAATAAGCCAAGGCTGTCCCATAGTCCCACGGGCCAGCAAAATCGCATCGCACCCTGTTGCCTTGAAGATTCTCTCCGCGGAGATCGCATCAAATACATCTCCATTCGCAATGATACGGATCTTTTTAGAAGCCTGCGCTGCCTGCCGGATAAAGTCCCAATTAGCAGGCCCTCGATACCCTTGAGATCGCGTTCTTCCATGGATGCAGATCGCCGTGGCTCCTGCCTTTTCAGCAATTTCCACAATCTCAGGAGCGTTGATAGAAAGGGCATCCCAGCCAGCTCGGATCTTTACTGTCACGGGAATTTTGACTGCGGCCACCATATTGGCGATGATCTCTCCGATTTTTTCAGGCGTCTTGAGCATTCCCGATCCACTACCATCTTTTGTTACCTTGTCGACAGGGCATCCGCAGTTAAGATCCACTACATCAAAGCCCAGCTCTTCAATGATCCGAGCACATTTTGCCGCGAGATGAGGCTTACTACCACATAACTGACCTCCAATGGGATGCATCCCGGCTTCATAATCGAGCAGCCGGAATGTGTGAGGGTCATTGCGAATAAGAGCATCCATTTTCACCATCTCGCAAAATACCAGACCTGGCTTGTACTTAGTGGTCATCTTTCGAAAGGGGAGATCAGAACAGCCGGCAAGAGGCGCGCAAAAAATATTAGAAGGCAATACCAAAGATCCCAAGGAAAACGGCTTTTTTAAAAAATCCATTATCTAATAAGACTCAATAGAATTTGTTCCAGGATTTGCAAGACAAAAAAACCAAGAAGGGGACTTAAGTCCAGAACGCCTCCAATAGGAGGGATGATCTTGCGGAAAAGATTTAAATAAGGGTCTGTATAATGCGCAACAAACCGCATGAAAGATGTCCGGGAAAAGCTTGGAAACCAAGACCCTACTACACGGACAAATAACAAGAGGGTATAGGTTAAAAAAACCAAATGAATCGTATAGCCGATAATTTTCATTTTACTCCTCTTTAAAGAAGAGATAGTTTATCTCACCCTGCAATTTGGAGGCCATTAGATTTTACTCTGAAAAGCCAAAAAATTCTTAATGCATAAAAACCTCTTGAGAATCAAACATTCCGTCGAGAATCCTAGCTAACCCATGAATTCCTATAATTTACTCTGCGTGCTCCCCTGACGGTGGCGACAATGATTCCATGACAGGTAAACCGCCACTTTGAGTGGCGGACTTCCAAGGCTTGGCCTAGAGATTCAGTGAAGAAAAGAAGACGATGTCTCTATACTCCTTGTTGGCTTGACGGTCCAACAAAAAATAAGGAGGAGTTATGGTGACATCGTCTGGCCTTTTTCACCTTTACGGTCAAAATCGAATTCGTGGCCTGGAAAAAGGAGTCTCTCAAGCATTGCTAAGACGGGCCTTATTTGGAGTATCCGCCGGATATAAGAATTTAAGGTTCATCCGGCTAATTGGTACCTGTCCATAGAGGAATCGATCTAGGAAATGGAATGCGGACCAGATTTATTTTCTTTAGTTCCAGGAAATCCTCTGTACGATTAGAATCATAAGCAAAAAAATCAAGAGAGTCTTATGCAGTGGATCGGTGTACAAATCGAGGGTCCGATCATCAAAATGGTCAAAGTACGTAAAGAGAAGGCTAGACTGCATTTTGATTGGATGAGGTCCTGCCTTGTTACGGAACTTGATCCCAATGCATCCTCTTTTTTTTCAGAGCCTTGCTCTCTTGTAACAGGGCTCGAAGCGCAGGAAGTCCTTGTAAGAGACCTTTCTTTAAAACTCACGGAAAGATCTAAAATCCTAGATTCACTTCCATTCCAAATAGAGGAGCTGATCCCTTATCCTCCGCAAGATGCTTTAGTCTCTGTTCAAATCGCCCGCCAAGAAGACCGCAAGAGTTCCAAGGTGACCTTGGTAGCGACAAAAACAGAGTATTTATCTCGGCATCTTGATGCATTCCAAACGATTAACCTAGACCCTGAACAGGTTTCGTGCACTCCCATAGCCTTATGGAGATACTTTCTCCATTTTTTCCCTTCGATGCAATGCGGTTTTCTTCTCCATTTCGGCCCCAAACATGGAGTGGCTCTTGGTCTCTGTCAAAGAAAACTCGGGTTTGCACATACATTCCCGATTGCGATGGAGTCTTTTTTAGAAGCTCTTGAAGCTGACCGGATCTTACAAAAATCTCAGAAAACTCAAGAAAGGCCAACTGGAATCGATCTTCTGTCAATAGACCCGGAAGAATACCCCCATCTTCATGCGATTTCTCATCAGTCCCAAAAAGAGCTTGCGCGTCTGTTTTTGTTTTTACAGAAAAAAGCAGCCAAAGAAGAAATAACAGAGGTGATCTTATCCGGAAACTTTGCCCCTTTCGTTAGATTCCGGGAGTTTGTCGCAAGTGCTCTTCCCGAGAATCTTACTTTGTGCAGCTCTCCGGCCTTAGAATCCTACGATGCTACGACACTAGAGGCGTTTGCAATCCCTATCGGCCTTGCATTGGAAGGCACGAGCACTGATGAGTGCGCCGTGCAGTTTCGACAAGCCCGCCATACAGCAAAGATCTCTTATGCAAAAAAAAGAAAGCAGATCTTCTCTTACGCCCTTGCTGTAAGCGCGTTGATCTCCTGTTTTATTTTGGGTGCAAATATCTTTTTCGGGAAGCAGGAAAAGGCTCTAGCAAATACCTTCCATGCCTATTTTGCCCATAAATTAAATTCATCAAAAACACATTCGATCTCTGAAATTGAAACGCAGTTAAAATCTCTAGAAAGCTCTCTTAAAAAAAGCAAAACTCCATTTCCTTTACTTTTGTCTGTCCCTAATGTATCAGAAACCCTTTCTTGGCTTAGTTCCCTCCCTGCATTAAATCCCATCGATAAAGACCCTCAAATCCACCGGACGATAGAGATCCGAAATGTTAAATACTCTTTGGTGAAATACCCGAAGATTTCAGATCCGTCTTCTCCTTACCAAGCTAAAGTAGAGCTTGAACTAGAAACCTCCTCCCCGGAGCTTGCCAAAGAGTTCCACCTCTCTTTGCAAAAAGAAACCTCGATCGCAGATTCTAAAAAAGAGATTGCGTGGAAGCCGAAAGGAAATCTCTACTTTGTAAGTTTTTACCTCAAAAATAAAAAAGAACTATGAAACTTAGCATTCCATCCATCCAAAAACACTGGGTCTATTCTAACCCAGTCTTACTTACTGCAATGATCCTCCTTCTTCTTCCTCTTGCTTATCTCATTCCGACCTATCTCGAAAGAGCAGAACACCTACGCTCTGTTACAACAAAAATGCACTCTCTTCATCAACTGATGTTAAAAAAAGAAAGGACCATGGAAAGAGAGCAGAATCTGCTAAGCCAAATCAGCCAGGCAGATCCTACCTATCTAGAAACCTCGATAGAATCACTGCCTTTACTAGAAACGGAAAGACAAAAATGGAATATCTTTGCAAGCCATCTAGAAACAAATCAGGCTCTTAAAGAGAAAATCTCTTTTTTAGAAAAAGGGCAGAATCGATTTAGATTTTCCGAAGGAGAAAGCAGATCCTGTAGCTTATTCCAAGAGATAGAAGAAAAACAACAATCTCCCGTGGACTTAAGCGAAGATGACCTAAAAAAGGTCTTAAGCCTAACGGAAGGAGTAAAAATACATCCATTTTTCCCTTCAACAAAATCTCCTCAGCTTCTGATTTATTCTTTTGAACTATCGAAAAAGATGATCCCAGAGATGAAGGAAAAGGTATACACCTTACAAATGCAACTAATTAAAAGGGAAGGGACTTCCAACAAATGAAATCAATACCTGCTTTTTTATTGTTGCTCTGTCTATGCAGCTGCATGCGAGGAAAAGACCCTAAAGAAGAAACCCTTGTCAGCATCCAAGTTGTCGACCGCAACGGGTTTTCAGAAACGATCAGCACTAAAGACCGCCTTGCGCGTTACAAAAATATCAATTTCCTAGAATCACAACCCTACCAAAAAGTGTTATGCGTCTACGGGAAAACCCCTGAAGGAAAGTCTCCTTCCAAGATCACCTCTTACCACTCCAACGGCCATGTCTGGCAGTTTTTAGAAGTGCTAGATGGCAGAGCGCATGGACACTTTGTGGAATGGCATTCCAACGGCCAAAAGAAGCTCGACCTCCAAGTGATTGAAGGGCCTGCTGACCTCTCCGAAGTAGCGCAAAACAGTTGGGTTTTTGAAGGGAAAAATAGCGTCTGGGATGAAGATGGTCATCTTCTAGCAGAGATTTATTATGAACATGGAATGCTTCACGGGACTTCCCTTTATTATTTCCCAAATGGACAGATCAAACGAAAGCTCTCTTATTTCAGAGGGCTCTTACAAGAAGAAGAACTTTGCTACGATGAAACAGGATCCCTGCTGGAAGTCATCCCCTATGCTGATGGCTTAAGACATGGAACAGCAAAAGGATTTTGGAACCCAGAATCTATTATGTACGAAGAGATTTATGAAAAAGATCTATTGCAAAAGGGATCTTATTTTTCAAAAGAAGGAACTCTTATTTCTTCCATTGAAGGAGGATATGGGAAGAGGGCCCTCTTTGAAAATGGGATTCTTTCCAGTCTTATCGAATACCGCAAGGCCATCCCGGAAGGAAAAGTAGAACTTCTAAATGAACAGGGCCTCATAAAAGCCATTTATGAGCAAAAAGAAGGGAAAAAACATGGAGAAGAATGGCTCTACTACCCGCAAAAAAATCCTTCCGACCCTCTTCGCCCCAAGATCTGCCTTACATGGCAAGAAGATCAGCTCCAAGGCCCTGTAAAAACCTGGTATCCAGAAGGAGGACAGGAAAGCCAAAAAGAGATATATCAAAATAAAAAAAATGGGATTGCTTTTGCCTGGTACAAAAATGGAGACATCATGCTCATGGAAGAATATGAACATGAGCTTCTCATCAGCGGGACATATTACAAAAAAGGAAATAAGCAGCCAGTCTCCAAGATAGAAAAAGGCAAAGGAACAGCAACCCTCTATGATCCAGACGGGTACTTTTTGAGAAAAATATCCTATGACAAGGGAGATCCCCTACTAGAAGATAGCCACTGATTTTAGGACGTTGATCGAAACTCCTTAAGTATGATATCTTTTTTTCACTTCATAAAGCGCGAGACCACTATGTTGAAAAATATCACCCCAGCACAAATGAATAAACAAGAACTTCGAACAGAAACTCTCAAAAAACTTTCCTCTCTTTCCTTGGAAAGAAGAACGGAAGCGAACATTGAGGCTTGCCATTTTCTGATGGAAAAGCTGATCGCATCTCCTAAAACAATGGTGCTCTCTTTTGCAAGCAAACCCTTTGAAATTAGCTTGTGGGCTTTTAACAAGTGGCTTGCCGACTCTGGCCGTCTTCTTTTACCTCGAGTTGAAAGCGATGGCTTACAAATCTATCATGTGACAAGCTGGAAACAACTCTACATTTCTTCTTTAAACATCCAAGAACCTAATCCTTTCCAATGTGAAAAAGTCACCAACCTCGCAGAAATTCCCTATGCGCTTGTTCCTGCAGTCTGCTTTGATGGCAACAAACACCGCCTTGGATATGGGAAAGGCCACTATGATAAGCTCCTTCCTCTACTTTCCTCCACCCAGAAATGGGGAGTGGGATTCAAAGAACAATTAGCACTCGCACTCCCAGTAGAGCCTCATGATATCTCGTTAGACGAGGTTTTTCTCTTTTAGTCCTGAGAGTTGGAATCGCCTTCGTTGCCTTGTTCAGGAGGCTTCGGAGGCTTGCAGTATTTGCTTCCATTGCAGCTGTTCGCTGTAACGGTAGCGCCGGCAGAAACATCCTGACAGCTAGAATATAGCGTTCCATCTTTGCAATACCAAAAGACAGTGTAAGGAGTCATGGAGCTGGAATAGTTTTCAAAACTCTCCATTTCTCGATTGGTAGGATTCGATCCTCCAAGCTCATCTTCCATATACGTAGTAACGCCTGGCTGCACTTCCTGCTCTCCAACATTAGTACCGTTGGCGGCAATTACGACAGCTTTAAGAGGAAAAGGACTGTCATTTAAAAGATATACGGAAGCTGAAAGCGAGCAATGCACCCCAATTGCAAGCAGAGCAGCAAATAACGATCTCATGGTTTTTCTCCTGTTTGATTGATATCCCCTTTTTTCTTTGGCGGCCCACAATGCCTGTTGCCTACGCTATGCGATGCAACCACAAGAGAGCCCGTCGACACATTATCACTAACCCCATATTGCCCGCCATCCACGCAATACCAAATCACCAAAAGAGGCGTTTGCGAAAGCTTAGGTCCTTGCGGAGGATGTTCCTCATTGTTATCAATAGGGCTATTCGTATCAGACCATTTCACAGTAGCCTGAGAGTTGACAAGAATATCTGCTAGAAAAGCACCATCTCTTCCATATAGCACAGATCTCAAAGGATAAGCCGTATCATTTTGGAGTCGAACGCTTATCGCAAACAAAGAAGAAGAAAAACAGCAGAAAATAAATAAAAAAAGACGATGCATCGTTTTGCCGGCATAAGCTTCTGTCTCTTAAAAAGCTTAAAAAGCCGCTCCTTTGTATAAGTTATGCTTCCGATGCCTTCAGAGATGAAGGCTATTTACAAGCCCCAAAATAACGCTATCTAAGAAAATGTGCAATTCTATTTCCTATCATTGCATGTTTGCTGCCGTTTTTTGCTATCATAGAAATCGGCTGCAAATCAGCTTTTTCCTATTAACGGCCTTATTTTTATGGGTCGAATAGTGACCAGAAAACAAGCAAATGCTTTTTTGCGGCCGCTTTTTTAAGATGACCCTTTTCAAGTAGCAAGTGCAATCATTATATTGCGTTTCAAGGGAGTAGAGTTTACGCCAGAAATGCGGAAACTAATCGTAAACGTAAAAAAGTTTTTTGACTCAAGCCACAAAGATCCATCTTTATCTCGCACAGGATCGACTACATTGACCTCTCGAGCTCTCGGAGTTGGCGAATCTACAATTAAAACAATAGCCCATCAATAATCATAGGAGGTTTTAATCGATGGATAAATAAGCCCATTTGAAATCAATATTGCCTAAGGGAGAAACGACAACCCCCTTTAAATGCTCATTTTGTACATAGTTCATTGCCATATGATATAATGGAATAATCGGCATCTCTTCGATAAGAATCTGCTCACACTGACGGAAAAGCTCTTTTCTTTTCTCCGGTATCGCCACTTGATTAGATATACTTAAAAGGTCGCGATAGACTCCATTTTCCCAGTTCGTGTTATTCGTGCTATCCATGCGATACTTGAAAATCTCAAGAAAATTAATCGGATCATTGAAGTCTGCAATCCAAGATCCAGAAGCAATTTGATAGTCTTTCTGTTTTAAGCGGTCAAAAAAGACCTTAGATTCAAGTCCTTCAAGAGCTACTTTTGCACCTAAAATATCTTGCCACTGTTGTTGGATTGCCTGGGCTACTAGATGGTTTCTTTGCGTAGAAGAATACAATATAGTGAGGACAGGAAAGTTGTCTTTGTCAAGATGAAGCTCTTCCAAAGCTTTTGCAAATAAAGACCTCGCTTCCTCAACATGGCAATCCTGAAAATAGGGCTTCTGCTGAACTCCCATCACCGCAGGAACAAGTCCTGTCGCAGGGGTTTGGCTTCCCTGGATAATATGGGTTACAATCGCTTTACGATCAACTGCCAAGGAGAATGCTCTCCTTATCAAAGGATGGCTAAGTGGATAGCTTTGTGTATTAATCCGATAAAAATAGGTCCCCAGCATCGGAGCATCTTTCAGAATTCTCTGTTCTTTAAGATCTGCGATTGCATCCGCAGGCAAAGTGCTCATCGGACTGCCTGCCCAGTCTAGCTCCTTATTTTCAAACATTTTGAGCTCAGTGTCTTCAGGAACCATGCAAAAGTGCACCCCAGAAAGCCTCACCGTCTCTTGATCCCAGTAGGTTTTATTTTTGACTATCTTGATGCTGTCGTTGTGTTTCCACTCTGCAAGGCAAAAAGGCCCACATGAAACAAAATCAGCACCCGAGACATCAGCGCTTTGATGGACAGGGAAAAACACAGGAAACGTCAATAACTCCAGAAAATAAGGCGTAGGTTCTTCTAAATCCACTTGTAAAGAGAGTGGATCCAAGGCGTGAACTCCAAGATCTTCTAAAGGCATCTCTCCTGATTTCACCGCCTTCGCATTCCGAATACAGTACATCTGATATGCATTTTCACAGGGGAAGCGGGGGGACAATGCAGTCTTCCATGCATAAACAAAGTCCTCCGATGTCACCGGGTCTCCATTTGTCCAGTAGGCTTTTTTCAGATGGAAAACATACGTCTTTCTATCTTCGCTGACTTCTATTCGATCTGCAAGAGCACAAGCCGGGAATCCTCTTGGATCCTGCCTCGTAAGCCCGTCAAACAGCATGGTGATTAAAATCCTATCATTGAGCCTTCTGCTTTTGCGCGGATCTAGAGTCTGAGGATCAAACCCTAAATTCACCTCCAAAAGACGCTCTGTTTTCTTTTCGTGCGGAGCAGAGCTGCATCCCGCTACAATACACAGAATCCCTATCAACCACGTTTTCATAAATTCCCTTTGTCTTTCCTTCCCATCTTAAGATATACTGAATACTCTGTTTTTTTCGTCGGAAAAACATATGAAATTTGCCAAAACAACTTCATTTACCCCTATTTTAAATACAGCAGATTTTGGAGGGGTTTTTCACAAGGAGCTTCCTTTAGATGCCCAAGGTCTACTGCGGCCTGTAGAAACAGTAGCTTTTCCGAATACAAAATTTACGGTGCTAAATAGGATAAGCACTCACATCATTCAGGTAAAGACCACAGATTATCCTTATGGAGATCGCCTCTTTGTCGATGATCGATTCCTTCAAACAGTAAGCTCATCAGACCCTGAAAGAAATCCTGTTTTGCCTTCGCCGGAAAAGATCTTAAATACCATGAACTCTCTTATTGGAACCCGATATTTTTGGGGAGGAAACTGCCTTGGAGTGCCTAAGATGCTCGAATTATACCCTCCACAAGCTCCTATCTGCGACAACAACCTTAAAAACTGGGTCTTTGAGGGAGTAGATTGCTCCGGCCTTATTTACTTTGCCACGGAAGGATATACTCCAAGAAATACAAGCTCTTGGATCGCATATGGAGAATCTGTTCCTTTAGAAGGAAAAGCAACATCTGAAATCATCTTAGCATTAAGGCCTCTCGATGCACTTGTCTATCCGGGACATATTTTGTTTGTGCACGAAAACCACCAGATCATTGAAAGCCGCGTTGGAAGGGGCGTCGTACTCACTCCCATCGAAACACGCTTAGAAGAACTTATCCAAACACAAAAACTTACCTTGAAAAATCAAGGGGGACTTCCCGGCTCTTTCACCGTTAGAAGATGGCATCTATCAGTAATGTAGAGCAAAATACTTTTGCATCGCTGTCCAAGCAATATCTATGTTATACTGAACCCCTTCAGAAAGTGTAGCGCTTAAGTTTTGACAATCCTGCTTCAGCTCTTCCGGAATATTAGGAAGGTTGCTGCAAATCTCAAGAACCTCTGGAAACACCTTAGAAAACAGAGGATCGTTACTCATCCGCGATACGGCATCCGCACTGGAATATGTCTGCGTTCCGAGAGTTTGCACAAAACTTACAAGCAAGTTTGCATAATCTGGAGACCCACTTCCCATGTTAAGAGTTGGCCAGATGCCAGAAAAATTATTCAATGCATTGCAAAAATATTGCAATCCTGTCGTCCATTGATCTGTTTGCGCTTGGGAGCTAAGGCTTTGGTAAGTAGTGATAAGATTTTCAACAGATAGCTGTTGATTTTGGGTACTCGTAGAATCCGTCTGAATAAAAAGCGAAAGGCCACTGCTTCCATCGGGAGCAGAAATGGCATTGATAAAATGCGCAACTAAAAAAAGGTTTGGTTCATCCAGTTCGTCGAGATGTTGGAAAATAGCTGGCTGCTGGGTGATAAAAAGAGAGAGCGTTCTTAAATCTTGTACAGATTGATTCACTGTTGACTTATCAATATTTCCGGATCCCAACTGCGTAGCAAGGTCTCCTGCCGCTGTTTGTGCTTCATTAAAACTAACAAGAGGAGATCCTCCTGAGCTGCTTTGTATACTGCCAAGACCGCTAATACCCATCTTTACGCTCCCTAGTAAAATTTCTTGTTTCTAAAATAGGAAATCACATTTGCAAGCAAGCTCGTCCATCCAGATTGATGGGAAGCTCCAAACCCTTGACCCGATTCAGGATGAAAATACTCATAGAAAAGAAAGTAACGGTTCCAATGTGAATTCGATTTATAAGGAAACTTTTCCCCTAAAAATGGCCTTGCCTTTTTTTTGTTTTCCAGAAAAAGAGAGATCAATCTTTCTGAAAATGAATGCGCCATTTCTCCTAAAGAAACAGGTTTTTCCCTACCTACTGTTATTTGTACTTCATCTCCAAGTACAAAAGATAGCTTATGAAGAGAATGGATCAAAAGGAATGTCAACTGTACCCAAACAGGCCCGCGCCAATTGGAATTTCCTCCTTTGATGCGTCCTAATGACTCGGCAGGCTCATAGCTTACCTTTCTTCCTTCGAATATAAAGGGATGCTTTTCATGATATTTTGATAAGCTTCTTAGCCCATATTCCGAACGGAACTCTTCAGGATCCCATACGTAATGTAAAATCGAGCTCAGCTGTTCTATATTCATCGGGATAAGCACATAAAACGTTTCATTTTGCAGCTTTCTTGTGATGACAGAATGAGACACAAGCTGCTTGCGATTTTTTAAAAACCAGTTGAAGTCGCGAGAAAAAGAGGGAAATTTCTCCAGATCTTTTTCACTGAGAAAATCCACAGCAAAAAGAGGAATGATCCCGACAAGAGAACGTACTTTAAATTGTGAAAAGCTTCCATTGGCGTGGCGCAACACATCGTAGAAAAAACCGTCTTCTTCATCCCATAACTCAATGTTTTTATCTCCCTTCTTCATCATCGCTTGTGCAATATATACATAGTGTTCGAAGAATTTTGTGGCTAAAGACTCATATACTTTGTTTGTAACGGCAAGTTCTAGGGCGATTTTCATGAGATTCAGACAGAAGAAAGCCATCCATCCCGTTCCATCAGACTGTTGTAATGTGGTCCCTTTGGGGAGTCCTTGAGAACGATCCAAAACTGTGATATTGTCAAGACCTAGAAATCCCCCCTCGAAAACATTATTTCCTGAGCTATCTACTTTGTTGACCCACCAGGAGAAATTCATAAGGAGCTTATGAAAACACCTCTCTAAAAATTCTATGTCGCCTACACCGTTTTCCTCCTTCTCCCGGTAATATAGCTCGAGAGCCGCCCAGCCTTGTAAAGGAGGATTCAAATCAGAAAACTCCCATTCATAAGCAGGGATTTGTCCATTAGGATGCTGAAACTGATCGAATAAAAGCAGCCAGAGCTGTTCTTTGGCAAACTCGATATCCAACATCCCCCAGATGACGGAATGATAAGCCTGATCCCAAGCTGCAAACCAAGGGTATTCCCATTTATCCGGCATAGAAAAGATGCGCATGGAATTCAAATGTTTCCAATGCACATTGCGGATTCCCATCCTTGAAGAAGGGGGGGGGAAGTTGGGATTATCTCCTTTAAGCCATATGTTTACATCATAGAGATAGATTTGTTTGTTCCAGACCATCCCAGCAAGAGCTTGGCGTTGAATCTCTTTTTCTTCTTTTGTTGCCGAATCTGGATGGATCGTATCATAAAATGCATCTGCTTCTTTTCTTTTTTCTATAAATAGATCCTCCATCCCTTCTAGAGGGTCGTCATATAGCCTGTCGGAAAGGCGAAAATACAGACAAACAGATCTATGGGGAGGCACCTCCGGAAAAAAATAGTGAAAACAGGCTTTAGTTCCTTTTTGCTTAGGGTTGACTGCAGGCAGATTGCCGATGATCCAATCATGGAATGCATCTTTATAATATTCTCCTTCTCTCTCACAGCCATGATGGCGAGACTCGTTGTTGGTAAACAAACAAACGCCTTCTGCAGGACCATATAAATACCTCTTGCCTAGTTTATATTCAAAAGAGAGGTTGCTAGGAGATGCCATATTAGCATCATCAGCTACAATACACAGAAAGTCTTTAGATTGTTTTTCCACAGAAAGACTAGGTTGTTTTTGCATGTCCATCCTCCACACCCACTGATTCCGAAACCAGACCTGTGGGATGATGTGGAGAGGGTGGCAATCATGGCCTCGATTCCATGCTTCAATTTTGATGCAAGTTTCCTCTGCAGAGGTTTTGATATACTCAATGAAAATATCGAAATACTTGTTTTGATCGAATACTCCGGTATCCACAAGTTCATATTCTGTGTCTTGCGTTGTCCTTTTTTTATTCTCCTCTTTTAAAAGACGATAAGGAAATTCTGCCTGTGGATATTTATACAGATATTTCATGTAAGCATGAGAAGGCAATCCATCTAAATAGTAGTAACACTCCTTCACATCTTCTCCGTGATTTCCTTCAGGAGAAGAAAGTCCAAAGAGCCTTTCTTTTAAAATCCCATCTTTTCCATTCCAAAAAGCCGGAGAAAATACAAGCGTCTGATATCTATCGCACCATCCTGCAATCCCATCCTCGCCCCACCGATATGCCTTATAATGCGCTTGTTCAAAAGGAAAGTAAGTCCAAGCTTCTCCCGTGCTGCTATAATCTTCTCGCACAGTACCCCAGGAACGCTCAGAGACATAAGGCCCCCACTTCTGCCAAGGAGGGACGATCTCATCGCGTCCTTCTTGTATGCGAAGCCGTTCTTTACAAACTGTTTTTTTCTTGGCCATATCTAGCAGCTCCTAAAAGAGCGGTGTTTTCATTTAAAATTACCCGTACAGAGATCGTAGACAATAAACGATCAAATCTTCCCTTATCTAAATAGGACTTCATAAAAATATCGCTTTGAAGAAAAGAAAGAATCTTAGGGGCAATCCCACCCCCTAAAAACACACCGCCTACAGCAAAAAACTTCAAAGCCACATTCCCAACTTCAGCCCCATAAACAGAAGTAAAAAGCTCCATGGTTCTTCTTGATGCAGGGCAAATTCCTTCAGCAATCACCTTCCCCGCATCCTCTTTTTTGATTCTTTCTTTAGTTTCTGAGGATTCTTTTTCTTTTTTCATCTCGATTATAAATTGGTAGATATCTCGAATCGCCATCCCACTCAACACCCTTTCGTAAGAGACGTGGTTGTACTTTTTTTTAAGATAACGCCATAACTCAACTTCTTCTTCGCTGCTAGGAGCAAAGCTACAATGCCCCCCTTCACAAGCAAAGGGATGGTGCTTTTTTCCATCCCAATATAATCCCGCTTCACCAAGACCCGTTCCCGCGGAAACAAGAGCCTGGTTTCCTGGATTGAAAACTCCTTCATGTAAACAGGCAAGCTCTTGCGGATAAAGACAGGATATACCCCAAGCGTTAGCCTCCACGTCATTAATCAAAAAGACATCTCGAATCTGAAAACATTGAGAGAGTTTAGATCCGTCAATCACCCAGGAAAGATTCGTAGCTCTGCATACCTGATTGACGATAGGACCTGCAATTCCAAAACAAGCTGCTTTAATTTTTCCCGTATAAGAAGAGAGAAACTGTTTTCCTATCTCTTCTAAACTCGAATAATCACGACTTATGTATTTTTTTTCTTGGATGATCTTTCTTTTCTCGACATCCTCTATCAAAGCCAGGTGAGTCTTCGTGCCCCCAATATCTCCCGCTAGAATCACAGGTCTTCCTCCTCTCTTTTCGTCATTCAAACAAATTTGTTGATTTTTGTAGAGAATTGTCTGCACCTTTCTTCTTGACGAGAAGAGGAAATGCAAGACAATCTAGTTTAAGAAAAAGAGAAGGAGGATACATGTCTCAATCTAACGACACAGCTAAAAAAAAAGCATTAGAACTTGCAGTTTCCCACATTGAAAAACAATTTGGCCAAGGTTCCATTATGACCTTGGGAAAACATTCTGCTACCAAGGAAATCAGCGTCATTAAAACCGGAGCGATCTCTCTAGATGCAGCTCTTGGAATTGGAGGGGTACCAAGAGGAAGGATCGTTGAAATCTATGGACCTGAATCTTCCGGAAAATCTACTCTAGCCACTCATATCGTCGCCAATGCTCAAAAAAATGGAGGCCTTGCTGCTTATATCGATGCAGAGCATGCCCTTGATCCTGCCTATGCTGCCAAGATTGGGGTGAACCTCGATGAACTGCTGATCTCCCAACCTGACTCCGGAGAGGATGCACTCAACATCGCAGAGATGCTAGCAAGATCCAATGCAGTCGATCTTATCGTCATCGACTCTGTAGCTGCCCTAGTCCCTAAAGCAGAACTTGAAGGGGAAATAGGAGACTCTTTCATGGGACTCCAAGCACGGATGATGTCCCAGGCGCTAAGAAAACTCACTTCTACTCTTTCCAAAAGCAACACCTGCGCGATCTTTATCAATCAAATCCGCGAAAAAATCGGTGTGATGTTTGGAAACCCGGAAACAACCACCGGAGGAAGAGCTCTTAAATTCTACGCTTCGGTACGCATGGACATCCGACGTATGACAGGGATCAAAGGATCAGATAACAACGAAATTGGAAATAGAGTCAAAGTGAAAATCGTTAAAAACAAAATGGCGCCTCCTTTCCAAGTGGCTGAATTCGACATCCTTTTCAACGAGGGAATCTCTAGAATCGGCTCCATCATCGACATGGGAACCGATCTACAAATTATCGAAAAGAAGGGAACATGGTTTAGTTTTAAATCAACGCGTCTTGGACAAGGAAGGGAAGCTGCTCGCGAAGAGTTAAAGAAAAACCCAGCCCTTGCAGATGAACTAGAAAAGCTCATCTTGCAAAAGGTAGCAGAAAAAGGAGCCGACTTTTCTGCCCCTTCCGGAGCGGTACAAGAAATCGTGGAAACGCTAAGCGAGTAAACTCATATGGTGAGCGGCTTGATGACACAAAAGGTCGCTCATCTTCTGAAAAGAGGGGGTAAAAATATGAAGCTCCCGCAAGTTCCTTTCAAAGGATCGCATCTCCTCATCAAAAATCAATAGGGCTCTTTCTTTTCCAACCAAACGAGCCATACTAATATCTCTTTGCTTTTTTTCATCTTGGATAAGGTCTCCCAAATCATCAGCAATCTGAAAAGCCATTCCTAGATGATAAGCGGTCTTTTTTACAACGTCTAATTTTTCTAGATCCCCACCCCCAAAAAGCCAGCCAAAAACAAAAGAAACCTCAAACAGCGTAACGGTTTTTTTGTAAATCACCTGCTTTACTACTTCTAAAGTTGTAGCCGGAGGAAAAATATCTTCAAATTGCCCACCCGTTGCCCCTAAAATCCCAGCGCAGTGAGTGGCGGTCTCTAAAGCCAAAACACAAACTCTATCGCTAGACTCTCTGAATGGAGAGGAAGATTCCCGCATTGCATCTGCATTGCGGTGAATTCTCTCAAAAGCAGCAGTGATCAGGGCATAGCTTGAGAGAAGAGCGATCGTCTCCCCATACACCTTATGCAAAGAGGGCTTTTCCCTTCTCTCATCATCATTATCCATGCAAGGAAGGTCATCAGCAATCAAAGAAGCAGTATGAAAAAACTCAACAGAAAGAGCGGATTCATATACATTCAACCCATGCCCTAACGCTTCCGCTACCATAAGGACAATTAAAGGGCGGAATCGCTTTCCTCCATTTGTCAGTGCATACTCACAGGCATCTCGCAATTTAGTTTTTTCTCCAAGTTGAGAAATGCTTTTAGCGATCTCCTGTTCAATCCGGTCCCGATGGAAGAAAAAATGGGATCCTGAAACATTCCCTTGATAGCCCACTTTCTTTCCTGGCAAAACTCTCGTTGTCATGTAAGCGCCTCTATGCAGTAATTTTGTTTCGATTGGATCCGGGATCGAGAGGGAACAACCCCTCCAATATTCAAACAGGGATATCCAAAGACATCTTTCCCTAAAAGAGTTCCTGGATTTGTTACGCTATTGCATCCCAATTGCGATCGGTCTCCTAAAATTAATCCCAATTTATTAAGCCCCGTGGCTATTTTGCGGCCTTCTATATGTATGAAGACTTCTTTGCCATCCAAACGCAAATTCGCACACTTGACACCCGCACCCAAATTTGTGTGGCTCCCCAAAATAGAATCCCCCACATAATTAAAATGGGCTGCACGGGCATCGTTTAATAAAATGCTGTGTTTTACCTCTGTATCATGACCCACAACAGCTCTATTTCCAAGAATTACATCCCCTCTTAAATAAGCCCCATGCCGAATTTCGCAATTTTCTCCAATGTAGCAAGGACCTTTGATGTAGACTCCTGGTTCAATGACAGTTCCTTTGCCGATAAAAATAGAAGAGGAATTTTCTAAATAAACGCCCTCTGCAATAGAAACTTCTATCTTTCCAAACTTTTTTTTTGCTAGATAATCAGAGAGTCTCTTTAAAGGCTCCCAAACAGCTTCACATCGATCAAAAAGATCGATAAACTGGCAGTCCTCTAAAGAAAAATAATAGTTTACATCCAGCATAAGAGTTAAAAATTAAACCTATTTTTTCCTATAAAGATAGCTTTTCAGGCCGAGAAAGACAAGCTCTTTATTTTCTTACTAAGATCTTTCTATATATGATAAGATCTTCTTTTTTATAAGCTGTGGAAATGTTCATAACCCCCTCTATTTTCCTATAAAAACTTGCTGTCGATGGGTTGTTGAAGTGCTGATCACAAATAGACGATAACTTGGAAAAAAGAGGGTTATTCACAATGTATCGAAAAAATATAAACACGCTACGAACAGAGTTTTCCACAGTCTCCTGTTCTCTTTTTCCTCGCTGCAGTGGTTGTAAACATCTGGATTCTCTTCATTATCCTCCTATTTGGAAGGAGATGCTCAGTTTTTTTGAGAAAAGAAATTTAGGATCCATAGAGCTTGTCTTGCGAGAAGTTTCTCATTGGAGGTCCAAGGTAAAGCTAGCTGTCCGTAAGGGGGAGACCCCTCTCATCGGTCTTTTTCAAGGGGGAACGCATCAAGTGGTGGATATGAAAGAATGCCCCATGCATGTTCCCTGCATTAATGAGGCGATGTCAGAGATCCGCAAGCAAATCGAAGGGATTGAGCCCTATGATGAAACAAGAGGGCGTTTAAAATATATCCAAATGCATGCGGAGAGAAGTAGCCAAAAAGTGCAGCTTGCTCTTGTTTGGAATGGTGGGCCCCTCTCTTCTTTAGAAACGGATTTTGTACAGCGGCTTTACAATTCTTGGGATCATTGGCATTCCATATGGATGAATGAGCAGCCATTGCAAAACAATCAAATTTTTGGACCAAATTGGAAAAGGCTTTTTGGACAAGAAGACCTGTGGCAGGAAATATCTGGCATGCAAGTCTGCTACCACCCCGCTTGCTTTGCTCAGGCGCATCTTCCCGTTTTTGAGGCTATGTTAGATTATTTACAGGAAATTTTACTCCATCAAAAACGCGTTTTAGAGCTCTATGCGGGAGTTGGGATTATCGGTATGTTTTTAGCACCACTTGCAAAAAAAATCACTCTTGTAGAATCTTCCGATCACGCTAGAGACTGCTTTATCAAAAGCTGCCGTCTTCTTCCAGAATCTCCTCAAAAGAAAATGGAGTTTTTTCATGCAAGGTCAGAAGAAATGGGAGCTTTTTTTCAAGAAAATGATGTGTTGATTGTGGATCCCCCAAGAAAGGGGCTTTCTCGGGAGATAAAACCTTTAATTTTTTCCTCTTCCATACAGCAGATGATCTATATTAGCTGTGGATGGGAGTCGTTCCAAAGAGACGCTTTAGAATTTCTAGAGCATGGATGGAAGTTGGAAACGGCAAGGGGATTTTTGCTTTTTCCGGGAACGAACCACATAGAAATAATTGGTAATTTCCTAAGGGAGTAATTATCTGTTTCTGACTATTACGCAAGAGATTGCGGAAAAGTCTAGACTATTTTGCAATGTCTTGCATAATAGTCGGTATGGAAAGATATCAAAAAAAAGTTATTTTGCGTGATTTGCAAAAGAAAATGGTACTGCTTGCGGGTCCAAGACAAGCAGGAAAAACCACTTTAGCCAAGGCGATTGCTCAAGAATTTGCCTCGTCGGTCTATTTGAATTATGACCGAGCGGAAGACAGGAAAATCCTGATAAAAGAAGCTTGGCTTCCGAATGTAGAGCTTTTGATTTTAGATGAAATCCACAAAATGCCCAAATGGAAAACATATCTCAAAGGAATTTACGACACAAAGCCTGAGACTCAAAAAATATTAGTTACTGGAAGTGCTCGCCTAGAGATTTTTAAACACGTGGGTGATTCTTTAGCGGGTCGTTATTTTTTGCATAGGCTTATGCCTTTATCTCCTGCAGAATGTAAAAAAGTTCACGTGGATTGTACTTTAGATCGTTTTCTTGAAAGAGGTGGGTTTCCGGAGCCATTTTTAGCGCAAGACCTAGTAGATGCAAGTCGATGGCGTTTGCAATATGTTGACAGTTTGCTTCGAGAAGATGTTTTGGATTTTGATAACATTCAAAATTTACAAGCTATTCGCCTTGTCTTCGATCTGTTAAGAGAAAGAGTGGGTTCTCCAATTTCTTATAGTTCTATTGCACAAGATGTGCAAGTAGCTCCCAATACGGTAAAAAAATATATCCAGATTTTAGAAGCTCTTTATATCGTTTTTCGCGTTACCCCTTTTTCAAAAAACATAGCGCGTAGTTTACTAAAAGAACCTAAGATCTATTTTTTTGATACTGGACTTGTTAAAGGGAATATAGGGGCAAAATTCGAGAATCTTGTAGCTGGGTGTCTTCTCAAGCATGTATTTGGAAAAATCGATTATGAAGCGGAGGATTACTCTTTGCATTATCTCCAAACCAAAGAAAAGCAAGAAGTGGATTTTGCTTTAGTCAAAGACTGTGGTATAGAGAAAATCATAGAAGTTAAAACTTCCGATCCTGCTGTGAGTCCTGGTTTGCGCTATTTTCATGAGAAATATGCTTTACCATCTATCCAAATTGTTAAAGATCTAAAACGGGAATATACTGAGCAGGGGATTGAAATTTTAGAGGCCGCAGGCTACTTAAGTTCTCTTTTTTTATAATTTAGATGCGAATTTTTTTTGGGGGATTCGAGTATACCGTTTGCTCATGAGAAGATGTTAGATAGGTTAAATCTGATAAACTCTGCGACTGTCAGGTTAAGTTTAGTCTAGGACAGTTTACGATTGAGGGGGGGTATGAAGTTCAGGGATCACTTTACCGGCGCCGGTAAGCCAACCCTTCAGTTGGTTACATTTTGTAACCGACTCTATGTAGATGGGATTACTGTGCAGGTTTTTCCTGTACAGCATTGCACAATAAAATGCACAGCTGTTCCATGAGCAACGCCTCTCTCATAAATTATTTTTTCGAATTGTAAATCCATGAGAAAATATCAGGCAAATGTCTCCAAAAATATTCGAATGGTTGTAGATCTTTCACCTGATGATGCAGCATATTTTTCCATTCGGATAAAAACTCCGACCTTTGAGGATGTTGCTCAATCGCCACCAGATTGGGCATCGGTATCTTTTTAAAGGAGCACTTGCCTTGAAGGGACTCTAGGAGTTTTTCTATATCAGTCAATCGATGACGCTCTTGGTAAAGACGGACAACGTCATAGAGATCACGGGGCCGTGCTCGTTCAGCCAAAGCTCTTAACTTTTCGGCGAAAATTTCTTCATAGGAGTAACTTAGGATTTGGGGCGTTTCGGTTGGACAATCGGAATACTCGTGGAAAACCTTCCGTTGTTCTGGCTTCAGTACTACTTGTTCATTGGCAGTGAGGTCCAATTTGATGGAGGGATAAGGGACTGGCTGTTTCAAAGGGCCTCGGTAGGATAGCTTGCCTTGTACAGATAAGCTGCGATGCGGGTCTAAAAAGATCAGATTTTCGGGGATTTCGATTCCCGATTGCTCATAGATCCACTGTGCAATCTCTTTTAAGATTGGCCTCAGCGCCTCTTCTTTCATTTGCTGAGCATTCAGCAGAGTAAAATCTAGATCTTCCGAAAAGCGATACTGGTTGAAAAAGCATTTCTTAAGGCATGTTCCGCCCTTAAAAACCCATGAATCTCTCGTCTGAGGATGGTTTTGAATGCCAATCAGTATCCATCCTAAAACGTAGTCTTTTTCAATCGTAGAAGATTGTAATCCGTATTCTTTTGCTTTTCGAGCAAGTTCAAATTTGTTAATCATCGAAATCCCTCTTCTAATCCTTCAGAAACCCATAATCTCCATTTCTTGATCAGGCGTTTTCCTTTTGATGCTGGGTCTAGTTGCGAATTTCCCTGGCTCAAATGACTTAAGCATTGTGCAATCCAACGCGTCTCATCAGGCTTTATTTTTGATAATACGAACCCTAAACGTTTAAAAATCGCTTTGTTATTCATCTTCTCCGCATATTGGATCAAAATATTTAGATCGCATTCACTTGAAGAGAGATATTTTTGAAAAAAGTCGACCACTGAACGAATTCCTCCTCCAATTGATGGATCATCAAACATGTCTATGATCGTCTTATGAGAATCTGATACTTGTACTTTGATCTGATCTTTCCAAACGGACTTAAGCCCAAACATTTTGTTGGACGCTGATTTTTTTATCAAAAATGTTAATCCCGCAATGGACTGCTCTTTCTGATTTAGGCGTCGAGAAGTAAAAACGATAGTCGATTCGAAAATCTGTTCGGTAAAATCCCAATGTTTTGCCGCAGACCATCCTCCAATGTAGCAGGGGGAAAAGATCTGTGATGCTATTACCCATGGATCGAGGGCGCCACCATCAGTAGTTTCAGCCGCTATATCCACTGGGAAATATAACCCCCTCCTGACTCTTCGTAACCACCCATTTTTTACCCATGAGGATAGATAGAGCCTTGCTTGCTCTCGTGAGACGTTTAATGTTTCTACTACCAAACTTACTGATATACAACCATTTGAATTGCGAAGTACGTCTGCAAGCCTCTTACGAGATAATTTGCCTAGACCTGCCAATTCATCCATAGTATATCCGGCGCATCAATCGTATTTGAAAATATATGTTATCCATGATTTAGATGTACCATATTGGGATATTTTAACCATAGAAAAATATCCTTTTAAGCTATTTTCAATGATTGAAATGTACCTTATCCGATTGGAGCAATATTTTAGCCTAAAAGCTAAGGAACTTAGCAAGTGATCCAATCCATCAATTTGCCAGTGCCGGCAAACAGATCGACCTTAAGAGAGGTGATGGTGGAAAGTTATTCAAAGGCCATAGAGGCCTGTCAGTTTGAATTAAGACTCAAAAGTTTAGAAGAAAATCGTAAAACAGAGGGAAAATATGAAATCTGTGAATAGAAAGAGAATAGAGAGGATTGAGAAGGCTCGCAGATTGGAACAGAGTAAATCTTCCTATGCTCTCGTCATATACAGCCCAGAAATCCGCGAGCAAATCGATTCGCTTGAGATAAATGCTGATCCCAAAGGAGGCTACCAGCACTTATGGGTGACGCGACTTTCTCAAGAGAAATGAACTCAACATTTCAGAAAATTGTCATTTTTATCTACAGGTAATGTAATAAATTATTTTAAACCAAACAAATAGAAGTCTTTCTCCGAAGGGATTTTCACAATTACAAAAAAAACAACCGGAGAATCTTAGCTTAAATTTTGTGATTTTTGGTCTTGACAAAGGGAACCACTATAAGCAATGGGGATCGGGCCTTAACCGAATCATCGATATTTGCCAACAACAACATATTAAGCCTCCGAGATTTGAGGAATTGGATCATTTTTTCCGCATTACTCTCTATCCTAGAACAGTGAAGATCGCTCCAATCCTGCCCTGGCATGTGCCAATTATTGAGCATATTCACCAAAAAGGTAAAATTTCGGCTATGGACGCAGAAAAGCTTTGGAAAGTAACTCGCAGAACGGCAACAACTCGCTTGAAAAAAATGTGTCAGGATGGGTTGCTTGTTGAGCTCTCAACTGGTTCATTTGATCCGTATAAAACCTTCATTTTAGCTGAACCTGGAAATCAACCTAGAAGAACCTAGAAATCCGAACTTTCTAGGTTCCATTTAATACTATTTTCTAGCGACTTTTGGGCTAGAATCGATTGAATGAGTCGTAATACGGTTTCAGCATCGGCTTCCAATCTCAGTCGCTTACAATTTGTAAGCGGACTGACTGCCTTCTTTATTGAGCCTATTTTTTTAAGACTTTCCAGTAGTTTCTAGCTGTTTGAATGACTAAGCATGGATAACGAGGAGCTATCCGCCACAAGTGAGAAAAATCAGACTTCTTTGGACGGGAGAATTTAGCTTAAATCCCTAAGAAAAAAGAATCTGGGTGAGAGGATTTGAACCTCCTACCTCTTGCACCCCATGCAAGAAAATTCACGTTTTATCCTATCTCAACCCGTCTAATTTAGTCTTCCAAAATCTGATACAAGTATCTCTTTTGTCTTGATTTAAGTCAAAATATTGTCTTACACTGTAGCTTTGCTTATCACGTGGATTCATCCGCCACATGTCCGCCACACGATAATGAGAAAAAAGCAACTCTAAAATGATAGGAGATTAGGAAATGAGCAAAGATTTGGTTGAAACTACTCATCATCAAACTTTTGAATCCCTTCGAGAGGAAGAAGAGGGTTCTGAATTTTGGAGCGCCCGAAAGCTGGCTAAAGCACTGGAATATAATGACTATCGAAATTTTCTTAACGTAATTGAAAAGGCAAAAGAAGCTTGTATAAACAGCGGGCACGGTATCGAAGATCATTTCGTTGATGTCACCGATATGATCGAAATTGGCAAGGGAGCTCAGCGACCAGCTGCTGACGTGAGATTGTCTCGCTACGCCTGTTATTTGGTTGTACAGAATGGTGATCCAACGAAGCCTGTCATTGCAAACGGTCAAACCTATTTTGCAATCCAAACTCGAAGGCAAGAGCTAGCTGATAATAAGGCTTTCCAACAGCTAAAAGAAGATGAAAAACGTCTGTTCTTAAGAAATGAACTTTGCGAGCACAACAAACTTCTTGTTGAAACCGCCCAACAAGCAGGAGTTGAAACTCCTCTTGATTTTGCTGTCTTTCAAAATCATGGGTACAAGGGTCTTTATGGTGGGTTGGACGCAAAGGGCATTCATCAGCGTAAAGGACTAAAAAAGAGTCAAAAGATTTTAGATCACATGGGCAGTACGGAACTAGCCGCCAATCTCTTTAGAGCTACCCAAGCGGAAGAAAAGCTACGTCGAGACAACATTCAAGGTAAAAACAAAGCGAATCAAACCCACTTTGAAGTGGGCAGAAAAGTTCGTCAAACGATCAAAGAATTGGGCGGCACTATGCCAGAGGACCTACCTGTTGCTGAAAAAGGAGTCGTTCAACTGGAAAAAGAAATGAACCAAAAATCTATAGAGAAAGTTGATGCACCACACGGGTTGTGAGAAAGGAGATTTCTACAAAGGGAGTATTGATGAAGGAACAGGTACATTTAGCTCTTGGGACATCTCAAAAATTTGTTCAGCTGGGAAATTTTTGTGTAAAGGTGCGTGACCAATCGATGAATGTCTACTACAACATGGATTTGGGCAATTCCAAGACGAAAGTCTTCGATTTGAGCAGCCGCACATACAAGAACATGGAAACCGCACATCGTTCTTTTCATAGTTCAGGCCATAGCCACATGAAAGAAGAAGAGGGCGGGAAAAAGCTCTTCAAAGGAGAGATATGTGACGGTAGTCCCATGAATGATCCCGATAAGACGCTTCTAATCTTAGGGGTAGAGTCATTTCATTTTGATGTTGCGCCTTTAGGGAATGCTGCTTATGACCCAAGCACAGTGTTTTTGTCGCCCCCCAATGGAATCAATCGATATTCCATCTTATGGTTGTGGGCGCCTGCTACCGATAAAAAGACGATGCATCCTCGTCACTTTTACGGCAATTTCATTGATGACAAACGAAACACATTCCAAACAGGAGAGTTGGGAGATTTAGCTATAACGCTTGAGACAACCACTGTGCTTGCAATCAATGAATGGGAAATTAGAGCTCTCTTTTTGCAATCATTGCTTCCATTGGCAAATCATAACATATTGCTCAACCATCCCAAAGGAATTGATCAGGCATGGCGATCTCACGTATTCGTAGATTCTCATCTGCCCCTTTCCGCAATGCTGCGTCTCGCTGCGCAAAAGAAAAAACCGTTACAACTTCCTGCGCCGTACCACATCGCTCCAGAGGCCAGATCGCCGATGGCATGGGCCAAGCAAAAGAAGAAGCGAGGATAACTATGGAGAGAATCCCCCGCTCTACAGCCGATGAATTCTGCCAAAAGATCAAACCTCAAGCAAAACCGATTTATGTGCGTGATTCTCAAGTGAAGGGACTTGTTTTGCGTGTGATGCCGACAGGTTCCAAGTCATGGATCTTCTGCTATACCGCTCCATGCTCAAAGAAGAAGTGGCGGGAGCGGCGAAAAGGTCTTGGCCCCTTCCGATATGGACGTAACGATACTGGCGGCTTAAGTGTTTCTGCCGCCCGTCGCGAAGCGGAACGCATGAAGAATGAGGTGCGGTTTGAAGGCGCAGACCCAATTGAGGATAGGCGGAACAAGGCGATGCAAAAAGTCATAGAGAGGGAAAGTCAGGTGCTGGTAACAGACCTCTTTGGCCGCTGGATGGCAACCGACCTGATTAACCGCAAGGATCAAGGTAAAGAAGCGCAGCGCATGATGCAAAAAGATGTGCTCCCTTTCATTGGTAGGCTCCGGATTCAAGACGTGCGTAAGGGGCATATAACCGAGATCACGGATCGCCTACTTCAGCGCGGAGTCAATCGCATGGCAAAAGTGGTTCTGAGCTTAACTCGACAAATGTTCCGCTTTGCCGTTAGCCGCGATCTTCTTGAATCCGATCCCACCGCAGCAATTAGCAAAAAGACTGTTGGTGGCGCGAATGTTGAGCGTGATCGCGTTCTTGATGAAAGAGAGATTCGTGAGCTTGCTCTCAAGCTTTCAAAGGCAGGCTTAGAAGAGACGACGATCTTGGTAACTTGGATTGTGCTCGGTACTTGCTGCCGTATTGGAGAGCTTTTGAAAGCACGTTGGAGTCATTTTGATCTTCAAGCCGGAACGTGGTTGATTCCTCCAGAAAACAGCAAAAACGGAAGAGAACACATGATTGCCCTTTCTTCTTTTGTTCTAACTCATCTGAGAAAGCTCTATGCGATTACAGGAGTAGGGATCTGGTGTTTTCCAGCAAGTCGCAAAGATGGTTGTGTATGCCAAAAAACAATCACCAAGCAAATCGTAGATCGTCAGCGCTCTACTACCGGTTATCGCAATCGTACTAAACAGATTGACAGCCTGGCGCTTCCTCGCGGCATATGGAAGCCTCACGATCTTCGCCGTACTGGCGCGACACTTATGACTGCTCTCGGAGTCCTCCCCGAAGTGGCAGAACGCTGTCTTAACCACACGGAAGAGAATCGAGTCAAACGTATCTATCAACGATACACCTATGAAGCCGAAATGAAATTAGCTTGGGAAAGATTAGGTAATCACTTAGAGCAGTTAACCCGATCTCCCGAAGGAAAGATCAATGAATGATGCTTTTAAAGCTGTTGTTTCATCGGAATTTTTGAAAATGATTGAGGACAGCCTTGTTGGACGCGAAATATCTCTAAGAACAGGGTTAAAAGTATATGAAATCCTAAAGCACGTCGAATTGAATATTCCTTCTTCGCCTGATTTTCAGTGGTCCATAAATTGGGCCCCTAGCTCGATTCATGTGATTCCTGCGCAAATGGATTTTCTCTTAATCCTTCTCAAATACACATGGCTCTACTCAGAGCACAAAGAAAACAATGAGCAACTGATAGAGTCCGTAGCTAAAGAGTTGAAGGAGTTCGAGAAAAGCATTGTTTTGGAAGAAGTTAATCAAGAGTTAGTTGATTCGCAGGTGGTTGTGAAGACTCAGGCTCAAGAGATAAAGCAAAAAAAGAAAGAGTTCAGAGCGGTCAACAAAGAGCTGGTAGAAAGGCGTGCAAAAGCTCGAAAAATCAGTCGTACGAATTCCAACTCCGCTAAAAAGCTCCGTTCTTGTCCTGAAGTCAATGAATGGATTTTAGATTTGGTGAAAAGCAATCCTAAGACTTCAATCATTGCCCTTTGGCGATCAATATCTAAAAACAACGATGGGAGGAGTTTTTATCGAACAAGTGACAGGTTAAACCACTTCGATTGTGAAAATAGTTGTCCTTCATTTGGGCTCAAAGCTTTCTACAAGCGCATTCAGTCAGCCAGGAGAGAAATTCTACGTAGCGCCGCTAAAAAGAACGGCAAATAGGAATTTGATTCATATCAACTTCAAACGAGGTTATGTGATGAAAAATACAACATCTTTCCTAAAAGACACTGAAGCTGCCATTCGATACGGGGTAAGTCGTCCAACTATTTGGCGGTGGACCAAGAATGGCAAATTTCCAAAGCCGGTTAAGCTGGGCGGGGGCTCTACCCGTTGGCGTTGTTCAGATTTAGAGGCGTGGGAACAACTCCAAATTCAAAATATCGCATCCAGCAATACAAACTCTTAACCGGATTCACGACATGTCAAAACTTCCCTATTCCTTTCTTGCTATACCGCATGAGTTTTTGACCGAGGATTTCTTAAGAGATCCCGTCATGATGCGCTTTATTGTTTGGATGATTAAACGGATTTCATCTGATCCCACTTTAGTTCCTTTAAAAGGCAAAGGTCAGCAGCTGCTTCTTGAGCCATTTGAGTTTATGTTTGGCAGGGAAAAATGCGCTATAGCTGCTGGTATGTCTCTTAAAAATGTGTATACAAGGCTGAAGCAGTTAACTGGCCTTGGATATTTGAAGAAAGTGGACAGCAAAAGCTCCAGCACATATTCAGTCTTTGCTCTGGAGGTAAAAGCTCTTCGACAAAACGTTAATGGACAGGAAAATGAACTGCATTTGGAACAGCAGATTGGTCAGCGAACTGGGCACAATCTAGAAACGAAGAACAAAGATCTTAGAAAGAAAAAAGAGACGTTTATCGCTATGACGCCGAGTGTCGATAGATCGCCTTTTTCTGAAAAGCAGAAAACCGATCTTCAAGGACTTCTTGCATATTGCCTAGAAAAAGATCTTCGAATTTCGGAACGTGCTTTGCGTAGATGGGTTCGTCTCTATGAATCCGAGCGTATAACGGATCATCTCTTGTTGCTGCTCCAAGACATCGATAGAATTAAAAAACCGGAGGCTTGGATGGAAACAGCCTTGAAAGCGAACTACTCCAAGCAAAAAGGCAATATCAAAGAAAACCGATTTTTCATATAAGATTTTGCACAGAGAAATAACTGGAACGATATCAAAATCACCCAGTCTTACTGTACTCATCCTTCCTCTGGCAAAGATTATTCATTCAAATTGCCTCCAGATGATTTCAGAGCAATGGTAATCGGCTGTTATGAACAACACCGTGAAAATTGGGAGGAGAGTCATGGAAGCAGAGGCTAAAACTCCTGAAAATTCAGGGAAAATACAGGTGAAAGGAAAATACAAGAAGGGATGCTCAGGGAATCCAAATGGCAAGCCAAAAGGCGCCCGCAATAAGTCAACTCTGGCCGCAGAAGCTCTCTTAGAAGGCTCTTTAGAAAAAATCTGCAAGAGGGTTGAAGAGGAGGCTTTGAATGGCAATATGCAGGCAGCTAAGATGATTTTGGAAAGATTTTTGCCTCCTAGAAAAGATCGAGCCATCGAAATCGATTTTCTTCCCATAAGCACATTTGATGATGTACTCAATACCATTGGCTTTATCGTCAATGCGGTGGGAAAAGGAAAGATCACACCTTCCGAAGGAGAATTGCTAGCAAGAACCGTAGAAAGTTATGCAAAAGCTCTGGAGACTTGTGAATTTGAATCTAGACTAAAGATTATGGAAGAAACTCTAAAAAATGGAGGCAAATATGAAGCTGGCAAATAGGAAACGAATAGAAGAGCTGGAAAAGGTTTGTCAACCGGGCAAGAAAAGGTCCTCTTATGCTTTGGTCATATACGATGGGGACATTCGCGATCAAATCGACACGCTCGAAGTCGATGCCGATTTTGTCGTGTGTTTGCCTGATAACGGAAGAGGTGATCTTAGCGAAGAAATACCCAAAGGAGGGTACAAGATATTTTTCGATTGATTGAGCATGATTTGCATGAAGTTCAGAGATCACTTTGCCGGCGCCGGCAAACCAATCCTTCAGTTGGTTACATTTTGTAACCGACTCTATGTAGATGCGATACTGTGCAATTTTTTCCTGCAGAGCATTGCATAGTAAAATGCACAGCTGCTATCCGATTAATCCAAAAAATCTTCAGGATTCAAAGAATCCAAACTCTGAAAGTTTACATCTCTTTCAGATTTAATTGCTTTGACAAAGGTAAACTTCCATTTTTCGTCGATACGCCTAACGTCAAAGCCCAATCTAAAAAGAGCGTCCTTAAATAGGGTTAGGTCTTTGATCCTTGAAGTAGGTTCGGCAATCCATAGATGCCCATCTAATTTTAAACACCGATAGGCCTCTTTCAAATACTCGAGAAAATCAGAACCCATCAATGACAAAGAAAAGACAGCGGCATCTAAATAACCCTCGTCCAAAGGAACATGCGCCATGTTACACGCAACGACATCGGAATTGATTGCCACGTGATCAAATGAATAAACCTTGTTTTCAAGCTCTGCCGCTAAAAAAGCCTCGCCACACCCAAAATCACCAATAACCATATGGGGTCTTGCTTTAAACCACTTCAAGGCCTCCTCATAAGGCACAACAGCCCAATTCTTTCGATCCTCTCGATATATAGCATGGTAGTGCTCCCATTCCGTTGGATCTACTTGAAATCGGCGATGAGTTTCGGCGCTGCACTCATGATTAATTCGATAGTTCATTTGGGATAAATCACCAAACTTTCTACGTGCTACTGGGGTGATGTCGCCAGATAAAGCGATTGAAATGGGTCTTCTTTCGATTTCATAGAGCTCCCCTCGATTAAGCCTTTCAAGCCATAGCATCGCATCCTTGTAAGCCTGTCCGGGACTTCGAAGATGCCCTTCCGGGATTACTCCATCTACAGCAGCATCCGAAATCGACTTTTTGAATTGAATGCGCTTCCATCTAGATTCACACCATGCCCATCTTTCCTCATTGATCATAGCGAACGTTAATGGAACCAGCACATCTACAAAGTCTCGCCGTTGTCCTTGGCGATAAAAACGCCCTACTAACTGCTCGAACTCAGCATGAGTCCATGGCAATGAGTTAACGATCAATCTATTGCTAACATGTTGTAATCTATCGACACCGGTACCTACACAGCTGGAAGCTATCAAGACGTCGGCATCGCCATCAACAAATGCATCTAAGCCGTCCTTATTTTCTCCCGTGAAGACGGCTACTTTCCACCCAGCTTGTTCAATCGCCTCCTGAAGTGGAATCAAGATATCTTTCAGGTAATGCGTGTACACCACAGTTTTCGGACGAATGTTTCGAAGAATAAATGGGATCTTCGCTTTTGTAAGCACAGCCTCTAGATCAACCATCGATCCAAATGCTGCCTTTTCTCTTATCTCTGGTACTAATAAGGAACAATCGACCTCTTCCGTAATCAGGTTCAGCTTGTAGCTATACCTTGGCAGCCATCGAATCCCATGCGAGACAAACTTTTGATAATGCGATACACAATTGGATAGAGTGGGCTTGGTTTGAAGATCGTCATGATGAACGCCCGTTACCAGCTCGATCAAAGTTTTCCCTTCGAAGAGGTTGTTAATGACAGGGGTAGCGGACATTCCAAGAACATGAAGATCTCGATTCCTCGCAGCCGCTTCAGATAAAAAGGACGCAACCACCCTCTTTCGATCCGAAACCTTTTCAGCTTCTCTTTGCTTCGAATAGTGGATCTCGTCGATAATCACAAAATCTACAACACAATCCATGAGCAACATTTTCAACTTCGATTCGGCATTCGGCTGTTGAAAAAATTCATAATTCAAAATTAAATAGGCGGGTTTCTTATTTGAATTCAATTTCTGAACATCAATTTTCTTCGTCAACATGAAGCTGCCTGGAGGGTGTAAATAAAAGTTTTAGGCAAGCAGTTTAGGATTGCTTAAAGTGTTTGG
>CAMFIG010000023.1 GCA_945952445.1 uncultured Chlamydiae bacterium | reverse complement strand
AGCTGGGTCTTCCTGACCATATGTAGGGGGTCAATATGTTCCAGTATAATTCCGTTGCAGTATTTATTTTAATTGATGTTTTTTGTTTTTTGTTTTATAATTTTATATTTAAATCTGCGTGTATTATTATGTCAATTTCTGGTTCTGGTTTATTTGATATATCTTCTGCTTATTCTGCGAAAAATTGGTTTAAGCGTTTTGTAGAGCGCACTCATCCAACTCAGAGACGGGAGTTAGATCACAAGATTGCAAATTATATTCAAAAAAGACTAGACGATCTATTGGCAGACCAGCGACTTTCTCATGACTATCCAATTAGAGATCAGCTTTACATCTCAACTCGGCAGTTTTTAAAAAAGTGGAGCGCATCCAAATCGATTCCTGATCCAATTCAACGATTAGAACGGAGATTGTTTCTTGCGCAAAAAAGGATGCCTCAGCCCAATTTTCAGGAAAAAGAGCTGTCTGTTTTGCGAAAACAGATCCAGAGCCATGATACAGAGCAGTTTCAAAAATGGGTGGAAAAATATAACCTTCCAGAAGAAGTATTTTATGCGCATCCCGAGTTCGTTCAGTTTGTCATGGATACACATCTGCATCGCCATTTTAAAGAATTTCAACATAAAATCTTCTCCATCAATGGGGATCCTTGGATTCTTGTAGAAGGGACTCTGCATCCTTGGCGCGATGTTCAAAAGCGCTTTTTTGTCGAAGACGGTATGATTTATTCTCTAGAAGAGGGAGAAAAAAAACGATGGGTTTATTTAGATCGGGGTCTTATAAAGCATGATCCAATTCATTGGAGTGATTTTACGCCTCTTAAAAAACTAGATCGAGCACCAGGACAATACCAGATACAAATTGTTACTGCTCATGTAAACCAGCAGCAGAGAACCTGCATAGATCGAGCATTTCAAGGGGTGCGCCATTCCTGGATACGATTAATTACTCCAGAAGGGTATGTCTATAGTTTCGGAAGAAGGCCTAAAGTGGATGTCTTTCATTTGCATCAGCCCATAGCTGGAATGGAAGGATTTATTGAAACGCCCGATATTTATGAATTCCGCGCTGATCATAAGATGATAACAACACTCCCTATTTCCGATTCTGCAGCTGAAAGGGTACTGCATATGGTCCGGGAAGAAAAAAGAATGGGATACCATGCGATTACTGGAAATTGTTGCAGCTTTGTAATGCGCGCCTTAGAAGAATCCGGTATTAACCGTCCAGATAGCAATGCTCATGTGTTTGACGTTCTATATGAATGGATTGTGCCTCAAGGGATTAGAAAAATATTGGGATATATACCGAATAAATTTCTGCCTGCTAAGTTGTCTGATTTTCTGAGCCGGTTTAAGAATGCTGTTATTCAAGTGATGATTATCCCTCTAGTCTCTTTTTTGGGTGGATGGACCGCGCCGCCTGACAATCCTCCTCTAGCAGGAGAACCGATCTCTACTTGGAAAACATATCAACGTAAAGGAAGAGCCATCTTTCGTTCGTTTCAGGATCTGATTAACCCAGATCGATTGACAGTCAGCATGCCACATAAATTGGCTGATTGGCAAAAGAAGCAGGGGGATAAAACAATCTATTCCTAATTCTTCCTTAGCGCTTTATCGGATGCATATTGAAAGCTTGCCTGAGAGAGATTTTCTCGGATGTTAGGATAGGTTTGCTCTAGTTCAGCAATCCATCGCTCTGTTTGTCTTCTAAGAGAGTTCTGTCCCACTGGGCATTGGCAGGTAATTCGAGCAAAACCATATAGTTTTGCAAACTCTTTTAAATCTGCTTCTGGTACGTAAATCAAGGGGCGGATAATAGTCACGCCATAATCATGCATCGGGACTTTAGGTAAATTTGCTGCAAATTCTGCTTTATGAAATAAGTTCATTAAAAGAGTTTGGATGCTGTCTTCTCGATGATGGCCAAAGGCAATTGTATGGACGCCTTCTTGCTTTGCTGCCTCAAAAAGAAGTCTTCGCCTTTCTCTTGAGCAGCTGTAGCACTCGAGCGTTTCTCTTTTTTGAGAAGATTGGCGAATGGATAGGGGAATATCTAGCTTGCGGCAAATGGCTTGCAAAAAACCTTCCGTCACCCCGGCTCCACAGGAAAACTCGCCGCTTACATGGAATGCATGAATACTAAAATTGGGAAAACCTCTTCCGGAGACAGCCTTTAAAAGATATAGAAGGCTTAAGCTGTCTTTGCCTCCGCTGAGAGCAATTCCTAATTTATCTACATTTTCCAGCAAAGAAAACTCGTAAAGAGCCTTGCGACACATGCTTTCTATTCTTCTTCCAAGAGCAGTCCAAGGCGGGGTGGCAATCGGTAATTCCATAAAATTTATATCTGTGGTGGTTTTTTGGTTCCTTAGATTATACCTTTTTCAAGAGGAATTTGCATAGACTGATATGTGATTTTTTCGCTATCATAGGTCTAAATATAATAAAGGATGTTCATGGAAAAAGTAGGTAGAAATGATCCGTGTCCTTGCGGATCTGGAAAAAAATTTAAAAAATGCTGTGAAACTAAAACAAAAAAGCATGAATTTACCATATTATCCAATGCCAGCCCTCTTACGCAAAAGGTGGCTTCTTCTCTTTTTAGGAAACAGTCCATGCAAGATAATTCTCAACAGCCGGGATCTCCTATAGAAAAACACGGAAATTCTTAAATTTTAAAAGTTTTTCCTCCAAATCCTTGTGGAGAATTATTGGTTTTGTTATAACGTCTTTCGTCTTTCTGCTGGCGTAGCTCAATTGGTAGAGCGCCCGACTTGTAATCGGATGGTTGAGGGTTCAATTCCTTTCGCCAGCATGTTTTGGGGGTGTCGCATAGCGGCAATTGCAAGGGACTGTAAATCCCTCGTCTTCGGACTTCGTTGGTTCGAGTCCAACCGCCCCCAATCTCTTATACTCAAAGAGTTGTAACCTTAGCCTTTCAGCTGAAAATGCTGGAAGGCTATTTTTTGTCCAACCCCTGTCCAACCTTTTCATGATAACGGCGATTAAGGAAAATATAAGGATGCGAGTATGACCACCTACAAAAAGATATCATCATGATTGTCGTAAGATAGACATTAGGGCAAAAATTTTCGGGAGTCACCCAAATGAGCGGCTACCTCATTTTAAGGAGAAGAGATTTTGATAACCAAGATCTGAAAAACATCGCAAGGATCATGCATGTGCAGTTGTCGAATAAATGACACATTTTCATTTCACTTTTCTTTTCTCGAAAAGTTTTCTTGATGCAAAAAAAGACTCTACCCTTCTGTATTACAGAATATCCTTATTCAGACAACACCAACAGTTATTAGAGAATAACGCAGAATTATTTTTTTAAAGAAATAGGTTTAGCTGCTATTATCGCAGTCGAAGGGGGACAAACTGTGTCAGAAGAGATCAAATCGCCTGAAAATACAGGACAAATACAGGAAAAGGGGAGATACAAGAAAGGTCATTCGGGCAACCCTAATGGCAAGCCCAAGGGAGCTAGAAACAGATCTACACTTGCTGCCGAAGCCCTCTTAGAAGGCTCTTTAGATAAAATCTGTAAAAAAGTTGAAGAGGAGGCTCTGAATGGCAATATGCAGGCTGCCAAGATGATCTTAGAAAGATTTCTGCCACCTAGAAAAGACCGATGTATTAAAATCGATCTTCCTACCATCACCACCTACAGCGATGTGCTAAAGGCAGTTGGTTTTATTGTGAATGCCGTTGGAAAAGGAAAAATCACTCCTTCCGAAGGCGAATTGCTATCACGAACAGTCGAGAGCTATTCCAAAGCGTTAGAATCTTACCAACTTGAATCAAGGCTGAAGAGCATCGAAGAGAGCATTAACAAGAAATTAAATCATGAAACCCATCAATAAAAAACGTGTCGAAAACCTAGAGAAAGTTTTTCACTTAAAAGACGGCAAGCCGACCTTTGCCATGGTCATTTATGATCCTGTCATGGAGCAGTGTGACCTTGATAAGATTAATATCGATGCCGAAACAGTGTTATTTCTGCCTGATAATGGAAGGGACCCCGATTATCTGCAAATACCCAAAGGGTCTTACAAGGTATTTTATTGATAACCCAAAAGTTGAGTTTTTTGAAAAACATCAATTTATTTGAATCCTTTGTCTTTGATCAGTGATTGAATCAACACTAATAACTGATCTCGAATTCTTCTAGCTTCCTCCAAGGATTCCATATAGGTGTCACTAATCTCCCACTTTATATGTTCTATGCTTGGAAGCGTTGGGCACTCTTCTTCACATCCCATTGTGACAAAAATATCATCGGATGTACCTTGGCATCTGGATGAGTTCCTCCAGAAATTGCCTTTGCTTTTGCTGGATTTGCTATCTTAAAAAGCTGCGGCCATTTGAGACTGACCCGCATTGTGAATACATGCAAAAAGAATAGTTTTCATATCAATACCGCTTGAAACGTAGAAAAAACAAGATAAACCCAGCAATGACAGCTAACACACCTCCAAAAGCAAAACCCACTGCAGGGGAGATGTAAGTCCATAACAATCCAACAGTAACACTGGAAAGAAAATCGCCAACTCCGTCGACTGAACTCATTACCCCATATCCCGTTCCTCGCTGATTAGCAGCGATTAAAGTCGATGCTAAAGCAGGCTGAGAAGACTCAATGATTGCGGTGTAAATGCCACTGATTGCAAATAGCACTCCTAAAAACCATAGTTGTCCATCGGCTACTAAAAATCCAAAGCACAACAATCCAAATAAGAGGTATCCCATACTCAAGGTAACCTTTTTGCTATATTTATCGGCCAATACACCTATGGGATATCCCACCATGGCATAAACCACATTACTGAATGTGTAGAGACCAACCGAAAAAGTCCCTGCTATTACTGCCCCATGAGAAGGTGTCAGTAGTTCCTGCGCGCGTAAAATCAATAAGGTGGGTGCAAAATTAGAAATACCAAAAATTCCTACTGGGACTAGAAATTTGATGAAATTAGGGGATAAATTTCGGATGCTATGCCAGGTGCTTCTCAGATCAGGTATTTTGGCTTTCTCTTTGACAAGAAGAATGATCGCAAGAAAGGCTAACAGTCCTGGAACCAGCGAAATAAAAAAGATTGTTCGGATTTGCACATGAGTGAGAAGCAAAGTCGCTGTTAATGGACCAGCAATGGCGCCAAGAGTGTCCATAGTACGATGAAAAGCAAAAGCACGTCCTACAGTCGCGGGCTGACTGGATTCCACTAAAAGAGCATCTCTTGTAGGAGAGCGTATGGACCAACCGATCCATCCTGCAGTTCGACCGATTAGCACTTGAAACCAGTTGGTTGCTAAGGCAAAGCTGGCCTTGCTAAATGCCGTGATGAAATAGCCAATAGCTGCTAGACCTTTTCGTTTACCGATGCGATCGCTATACCAGCCAGCAAAAATCTCAAAGATGGTGGACACCCCATCAGCTACTCCTTCAATAACTCCTAAAGCAAAGGCGGGCGCTCCCAATACCGATGAGAGGAATATTGGCAGTACTGCTGAAGCCATTTCGTGATTCCAATCACTGAAAAAGCTAGCCAAGCTCATGCCCAAGATATTTCTGTTGAGCCAGCCCTTCTTGTGTTTCTTAGGTTTGATATCATTATGGATAGATGGCACCAATGCTCCCTTTCATAATAACGGTTGCTATCTTGAAATAAGGCTTCTTTTCCAAATTCAGCCTTCAATCTCTTCAGCAACTACTTTCTTATTTATCTCAGTCGATGAGATCATTTGCCGAATAGGTTTTTGACTTGTTTTTACCGACCAAAGTGGAATCATTAAAGCAATAGAGACTAATCCACAACCAATTAAGATACCAAAAAAGCCATCCCAGCCCCATGTATCTGTAAGAGCGCCGAGTGGGCCTCCAGCTACAGCTGCACCAAGATAAGCAAAGCATCCTGCAAAGCCGCTAGCAGTAGCAGCAGCTTTTTTATCGGGAAGTTCTGCTGCAACCATGCCGATCAACATCTGGGGGCCAAAAATGAAAAATCCGATTAAAAAGATGATGATGGTATCCAGAAATAGCCAACCAACCCCATTCCAATGCATAGCTAGGAGTGCACAAATGGCTCCAACGGTAAAGAGAATGTTGACTGGATTACGTTTACCTATAAAAATTTTATCTGAGCACCAGCCAGCAAAAAGACTGCCTAAAAAACCACCGATTTCAAACCAAAAGACGAAGCTGGCTGCTTTTACTTTAGAATAGCCCTTATTGACGAAATAGACCATGCTCCAGTCATTAAACCCAATACGAATGATATAAATGAAAAAGTAAGCAAAGGCCATGATCCAGATATATTTATTACAAAGCACATAGTCAAAAAGGATCTCCCTCGCTGATAAAGTGAGCTTTTTATTCTCTCCAAGTGTCGATGACTGTTCTTCATTTTTGAATTTTTCAATTGGAGGTAACCCAAGCGATTGAGGCACATCTCGCAAGCGATTCATCAAGAATAAACCAACTATAATACAAAGGACCCCCGGTACAAACATAGAGCAACGCCAGCCATAATGATGCGCGCAAAAAGCGATGACGATTGGGATGATGGCTCCGCCCAAGTTATGCGACGTATTCCATACACTCCACCATCTCCCTCTCTCAGATTGGGAATACCAATGGGTAAGCAGTTTTGCACATCCGGGCCAACCCCAACCTTGAAACCATGCATTCAATGCCCAAAGGATAGCCAGTATGATCCAAGTTGTTGAGAGGCCAAAACCAATGTTGAAAATACCGGTTAAAATCAATCCGAAGGACATAAAATAACGTGGATTGGATTTGTCTCCAATGATTCCGCTAACGAATTTACTAATACCGTATGTAATGGAAAGAATGCTGCCTAGCATTCCTAGTTCGGAGAGACTGAAGCCCTCTTCGAGCATTGAAGGAATAGCAAAAGTGAAGCTTTTACGCGAGAAGTAATAGAAGGCATATCCGATATACATTCCATAAAAAGTGCGCAGTCGCCAGTATTTGTACTTTTTTTTAATAAGTACAGGATCTTGGATCTCTTCTGCAAAAGGCGCTGGACGCAGTAAATTAAACAATAGTCATCCTATAAAATGATTCCCTCAATCCTCGTATTAATTGTCTAAATCAAAAATTGCAAGTTAAAGAATAAGAACTGAATAAGGTCTTTAGTTGAGGTTTTTTAGCACTTCCTGTGCAATTAAATGATTTTCATCTGTAGAAATGACATAAAGTTCGACTGAGGAAGCGGGAGGGCTTATTTTTTGAATGCTGCCAGGATTAAGTTCGAAAACAGAGTTATTTTTTCTAACTGCGATTTTTAACCCCAACCACTTGAGTTTTAAACAAATCATCTGGCGTATGAGAGGAGAGTTTTCTCCAATACCCCCGCTGAAGATAATCGCATCCACACCGTTGAGGACAGCAGCGAAGGCTCCTATATATTTGATGATTCGATAACAAAATATATCTATGGCAAGGCGGCAATGAGGATCTTTTTCATAGTTCTGAAGAAGCTCCTTTACATCAGATGTTTTTCCTGAAATCCCTTCTAAACCAGATTCGAAATTGAGCATGTGGGTAATTTGACCCACAGATTGATGTTGTTTTTTGCAGAGGAATTCAATCAAGGTAAAATCCATATCACCGGCTCTTGTGCCCATGACAAGTCCTTCTGCTGGACTAAATCCCATAGAAGTATCGATAGATAAACCGTTTAGGATAGCGGTAGCCGAGCAACCATTTCCAAGGTGTAAGGTAATGAGTTTGGAAGGTCTTTTTTTCTTTTTCGTGTATTCAAAATATTTATCAGTGAGATAAGCATGCGAAATGCCATGAAATCCATAACGTCTGATATGGTATTTGGATGCTAGGGAGCGAGGAATTGCGTATTGAGATGCGTAGGAAGGAAGAGTGCTGTGAAAGGCTGTATCGAATACGGCAATTTGTAATGCTTTAGAAGTGGAATGTTTTTGGCTTGCTTTGATGAGTTTGAGACAATCAGGGTTATGAAGAGGAGCCAAATCTTTTAGTTTTTCTAATTCTTTTAGGGAAGAAGGAGTAATGACTGTACTGGATGTATACTTGTCTCCTCCATGAATAAACCGATGTCCTATCCCAACGGTAGAGAAAAGATGAGGGTCGACAAGCTTCTCTATTTCTTTCATTAGAAGTAGAAAAATTTTATCGATTTCTCCTCCTACAAGATGCTTGATGTGTATTTTTTTTTCTTGAGTAACAACAATCTCGATTTGCGGGGCAGATGCATGGATGTTTTTGCACTGAGCATCGAGGATACGCTCAAGATTTTTCTTATCAATGTAAAAAAAAGTGACCTTTAACGACGAACTTCCAATATTGGTGACCTGGATGAGTTGTTTTTTCATTCAATAAGGCCATTTCCAGTTCTGCACCTCAGGGATGTCTTCGCCATATTCCTGAATGTACTCTTTGTGAAATCTAAGTTTTTTATTAATGGCCTCTTTAATATTGGATTTTATTTGGGGGTCTATGGAAATACGATCGATAGTATCTTTGGCAAGATTAAATCGATCTATGTCATTTAATACTGCCATGTCAAAGGGAGTTGTCGTCGTTCCTTCTTCTTTGAATCCTCGGACATGGAGATTTTTATGGTTTGTGCGCCTATAGGTAAGCCGATGAATGATCCAGGGATAACCGTGATGGGCAAAAATAATAGGTTTATCCGTTGTAAAGATAGCATCAAATTCTTCATCAGAGAGCCCATGAGGGTGTTCGCTTTTAGGTTGCAGTACCATGAGATCGACAATATTGACGACGCGGATTTTAAGAGAGGAAAGCATATTCCGTAAAACATCTACTGCTGCAAGCGTTTCTAATGTAGGGACATCCCCTGCGCATGCCATGATGACATCAGGGTCTTGCCCCTTATCATTACTTGCCCAATCCCAAATCCCTAGCCCTTTTGTACAATGTATGATAGCTTCTTCCATACTCAGGTACTGCAAAGCAGGCTGCTTGCCTGCAATAATTACATTTACATAATTGCGTGATTTAAGGCAGTGATCTGCAACAGATAACAGTGTATTGGCGTCCGGAGGGTAGTAAACGCGAATGACTTCGGCTTTTTTATTTACAACAATATCAATAAAGCCGGGATCTTGATGCGAAAAACCATTGTGGTCTTGCCTCCATACATGGGAAGTTAAAAAGTAATTAAGAGATGCAATGGGTTGTCTCCAAGCAATATGGCGCGCTATTTTGAGCCACTTTGCATGTTGATTAAACATCGAATCGACAATATGGATAAATGCTTCATAGCAAGAAAAAAAGCCATGCCTTCCTGTCAAAAGGTATCCTTCTAGCCAGCCTTGGCAGAGATGTTCACTAAGCACTTCCATGACACGCCCATCCGCAGAAAGATGATCGTCTGAGGGAAGGGTTGTGGCATTAAAAGTTCGATTTGTAACTTCAAATAAGGCGTCTAGTCGATTTGAAGCGGTTTCGTCGGGGCCAAAGACTCGAAAATTTTTACTTTCAAGGTTGAATTTCATGACATCTCTTAAGTATTTCCCGAGAATTCGCGCAGATTCAACGACGAGTTTTCCCGGAGATTCTACTTTAATTGCATAATCTTTTAGATCAGGGCATTTTAATTCTTGAAGCAATATCCCTCCGTTTGCGTGAGGATTTGCTCCCATGCGCCTATTTCCTTTTGGCGCCATGTTTTGCAATTCAGGGTTTAATTTTCCATTCTCATTAAATAGTTCTTCAGGTCGATAACTTTTGAGCCATACTTCAAGAATCTGTAAATGCTGAGGGTTGGATTGAAACCCAGTTAAAGGAACTTGGTGGGATCGCCAGCTATTTTCTGTTTTTTCCCCATCAACCTCTTTAGGACCAGTCCATCCTTTAGGAGTTCTTAAGATGATCATAGGCCATTGTGGCCGTTCAGCACTCTTTTTTTCACGGGCCTTTGTTTGAATATCTAGGATTTCGTTGATGACTATATCAAGTGTTTTAGCCATCAATTGATGCATTGTTTTAGGATCTGATCCCTCCACAAAATAAGGTTTATATCCGTATCCAACAAAGAGACTCTTCAATTCTTTATGGCTGATCCGCGAAAGGTATGTGGGATTGGCTATTTTATATCCATTCAGATGTAGGATAGGGAGGACAGCTCCGTCATTGATAGGATTTAAAAACTTATTGGAATGCCAGCTGCAGGCAAGAGGTCCTGTCTCTGCCTCTCCGTCTCCTACTACGCAGCAAGCGATGAGATTAGGGTTATCTAGAACAGCCCCGTAAGCATGACTGACAACGTAGCCAAGCTCCCCTCCTTCATGGATGGATCCGGGCGTTTCTGGCGCGGCATGACTAGGAATGCCTCCTGGAAAGGAAAACTGCTTAAATAATCGTTGCATCCCTTTGATATCTTGAGTGATATGAGGATAGAATTCACTGTATGTTCCCTCAAGGTACGTGTTTGCAACGAGACCAGGTGCTCCATGCCCAGGCCCTAACATAAAAAGAGCGTTGAGTTTAAAATTTTTGATCATCCGGTTCATATGAGCATAAATGAAATTCACGCCTGGTGTTGTTCCCCAATGGCCTAAGAGTCGCGGTTTGATGTGTTCTAGTTTTAAGGGTTCTCGAAGTAGAGGATTTTTTAATAGGTATATTTGACCTACCGAAAGATAATTAGCTGCTCGCCAATAAGCATTAATTTTATTTAGCTCTTCTTGGGTTAACGGACCATCAATGTGAGGATCTGAAAAATTTCTTGACATGCGCGTTTTTTACGTTTTTCTCTTAAAAAGGTGAATATACTAGAAAAAATATTAACATAAAGATATTTAGTGGGTAGGGAGCCTCTATAGAATAGCGGGATTATGTGCAAGAAATGCCAGCAGATAAGAAATTGTGGTGGAGTTTTTCCACAGATCAAACATGCAAGGAGTTAAATACTGATCTAAACCAAGGATTGCCCTCGTCTGCTGTAGAGGTAAGATTAAAAAGTTACGGGTTTAATGAACTGCCCGAACCAACTCCCCCTTCTATATTTAAGCTTTTCTTGAGTCAATTTTCTAGTTTCATCGTATGGATCTTAATCATTGCAGCAGTCATTGCTGGGATTCTTGGTGAATGGGTAGATGCAATAGCAATCCTTGTGATTGTTATTCTTAATGCAATCATAGGATTTTTTCAAGAAATCAATGCTGAACGTTCTCTTGCAGCGTTAAAAAAGCTTGCAACCCCATCTTGTAAGGTGATTCGTGATGGGGCTCTACAGACTATTCCTTCCAAAGAAATTGTTCCTGGAGATCTGATCTTGTTGGAAGCCGGCGATTTAGTTCCAGCAGATGGAAGAATCATCCAATCAATACAACTTTCTACGCAAGAAGCATCTTTAACGGGAGAATCTTTACCCATTCATAAAAAGATTGACCCCCTTGCGAAAAGCGAATTGCCGATTGGCGATCGAAAAAATATGGCCTTTATGGGAACAGTTGTCCTTAGTGGTAAAGGACATATGCTGGTTACGGCGACAGGGTTGAGAACAGAACTTGGAACGATCGCTTCATTGTTAAGAGAGAGTAAAGAAGAACAGACTCCTTTACAAATTCGGCTAGCTCAATTAGGGCGTCGATTGGTTTTTCTTTGTCTTGGAATCGTTGCGGTTGTCTTCATCCTTGGAATCATTCAGGGGAATTCTTTTCTTGGCACCCTTTTAATAGCCACAAGTCTTGCAGTTGCTGCTGTGCCAGAGGGGTTACCTGCAATTGTCACCATTGCTCTTGCTATAGGTGTTCGGAAAATGGCAAGGCGTAAAGCGCTTATTCGCCGTCTTCCATCGGTCGAAACATTAGGATGTGCTTCGGTGATCTGTACCGACAAAACGGGGACCTTAACGAAGAACGAGATGAGCGTGAGGAAGATATGGGTTAATCAAGAACAGATTGATGTATCAGGGGTGGGATATATGCCTGTTGGAGATTTTGTATTAAATTCAAAAACCATTTCTCTTACAGATTTCCCTGAATTAAGACGTCTTCTTGAGATAGGAGTATTGTGCAATAGCGCTAACCTTACAAATGGGAGCCAAGGTTGGCAAATTACTGGTGACCCTACAGAAGGGGCTCTGATTGTTGTTGCAGAAAAAGGCGGGATAAAAAAGCAAGAGCTGGAGGTCGCGAATCCTCTTCTTGGAGAAATTCCATTCGATTCGGAACGAAAACGGATGAGTATTCTCAGTCAGACAGCTGATGGACAGATGCTTTTTGTTAAAGGCGCGCCTGATTTAATTCTAGACCTCTGTCAAACGGTTCTTCTTAGGAGTGGAAAGGTTCCCCTCACCTCCCTTCTTAGACAAGAAATTCTCAATTCTAATCACGATTTCGCGGCTGGGGCGTTGAGAGTATTAGCGATGGCTTATAGAGACATTCAGTCCGACAAGGGGATAGATGAATCGATGGAAGATAATCTCACCTTTGTTGGCCTTGTAGCCATGATGGATCCACCACGGCCAGAAGCTAAACAGGCCGTTCAAACCTGTATAAAAGCAGGTATTCTTCCGGTAATGATTACAGGTGATCATAAGGATACAGCAGAGGCAATAGCAAGAGAGTTGGGTTTTATGACAGAGGGATCCCTCGCGATTAGTGGAGTAGAACTTCAGCAGATGAGCGATGAGGAACTCAAGAAATCTCTAAGAAGTATTCGCATTTATGCGCGTGTATCAGCAGAACACAAATTACGCATTGTACGGATGTGGAGAAGTTTAGGAGAAATTGTCGCGGTGACAGGAGATGGAGTAAATGATGCTCCGGCGATTAAAGAGGCGAACATTGGGATAGCCATGGGGATTAAGGGAACAGATGTTACGAAAGAAGCAGCTGATATGGTTATCACTGATGACAATTTTGCCTCAATTGTCAATGCAGTAGAAGAAGGAAGAGGTATTTATGATAATATTATTAAATTTGTTAATTATCTACTTTCTTCAAATATTGCTGAACTTATGGTCATTTTTGTAGGAATGGCTATTGGATTCAAAGATCCGACTGGAAATCCTTTTGTTTCCTTATCGGCCGTTCAACTGTTGCTCTTAAATTTGGTTACCGATGGCTTTCCAGCCATTGCACTAGGGATGGATTCTGTCGATCCAAAAGCGATGGAAAGATTTCCAAGAAAGTCAAGCGACCCCATTTTATCATTTCGGTTTTCTCTACAGCTGGTATTAGTCAGTACTGTAATCGCAACAGGTACTCTTACTGCTTGTCATTTTGGCTTACGCACAAGCGCAGCATTAGCACAAACAATGGCTTTTACTACCCTCGTTGTATTAGAACTTGTTCGAGTTCAAATGGTGCGGTCCCAATATCATATAGGATTATTTTCTAATCGATGGATTATTGGCGCTCTAGGGAGTTCTCTACTTGTTCAGCTGATGGTTATTTATCTTCCTCCTCTACAGAAAATTTTTGGAACAGTTGGATTGGGCTTAAAAGAATGGGGAGTTATTGCAATTGTCACCTTTTTCGTAGGAATTGGCGGGTACTTGATTAATCGAATTTTTCAGAAAAGGTGGGCATGAATAACCAACCAAAAATTGCATATTTTTCAATGGAGATCGCTGTAAAAGAAAATATCCCCACTTATAGCGGAGGTTTGGGCGTATTAGCGGGAGACACAATTTTTGCAGCTTTAAACCTTAAAGTGCCCATGGTGGCTGTGACCCTTCTCTATCGAAAAGGATATTGCTTTCAAAAATTAGACCCAAGTGGATGGCAAATTGAAGAACCAGTTGAATGGATTGTTGAAGATTTTTTTCAAGAATTACCGGAGAGAATCAAGGTCGATATTGACAATCGCATTGTTCATGTCAGAGCTTGGAAATTTGAAATAAAATCGTCAACCAATTTTATCATTCCTATCTTCTTTTTAGACACTGATCTCCCCGAGAATGCAGAGACTGATAGGGCTTTAAGTGATTATCTTTATGGTGGAGATCAATACTATCGCCTGTGCCAAGAAGTGATCTTAGGAATAGGCGGGGTAAAAATGCTCCGAGCACTGGGGTATCAGCACCTGGAACGTTTCCATATGAATGAAGGGCATGCAAGTCTCTTAACTTTAGAACTTCTCGAGGAGTCACAAGCAACATCTAAGAGACAGTCTGTTTCAGAAGAAGATATAGAGAACGTGAAGAAGCAATGTGTCTTTACTACACATACTCCTGTTGCTGCTGGTCACGATAAATTTTCTATGGATCTGGTTACTCAAGTATTAGGCAAACGAGAAGTGTTCAGTAGAAAAGATATCTTTTGCTGCGAGGGAGTTTTAAATCTGACCTACTTAGCTTTAAACCTAAGCCACTATGTAAATGGTGTCGCAAAAAAACATGGAGAAATTGCCAACCTCATGTTCGGTCATTACTCAATTGATTCAATTACAAATGGGATCAATGTTTCCAGATGGGCATCTGCCCCTTTTCAAGGGCTTTACGATCGTTATATCCCCTCATGGAAAGAAGATAATTTTAGTCTGCGTTACGCCCTAAATATTCCCAAAAATGAAGTTTGGGAAGCTCATATGCAGGCAAAAAAACAACTGATCCAATATGTAAATCGAGAAACGAATATTGGAATGGATCAGGACGTATTAACTATAGGTTTTGCCAGAAGAGCCACAGCTTACAAACGAGGGGATCTTATTTTCCAGGACATAGAAAAGCTCAAGTCTATTGCTAAAGAAAAAGGAGCCATTCAGCTTATTTATGCTGGTAAGGCTCATCCACAAGATCAAGAAGGTAAGGAATTGATTCAACGAATCATTAGGATCAAAGAATCTATTAAGAATGAAATCCGCATTGTTTATCTCGAAAATTATGACGTAGAGCTTGCGAAATTGATGACCAGTGGTGTGGATCTCTGGTTGAACACCCCTCAAACTCCCATGGAAGCTTCTGGAACAAGTGGAATGAAAGCTGCATTAAACGGGGTGCCCTCTTTAAGTATTTTAGATGGTTGGTGGATAGAGGGGTGTATTGAGGGAATTACTGGATGGTCCATTGCAGATGAAAAGCAAAAACCTGACTCGAGAAACGATTCAAATGAGGATGCCTTTTTGCTTTACGGAAAGCTTGAGAAAGTGATTATTCCAATGTTTTATAAAGAAAGAGGAAGATTTGTTTCGGTAATGCAGCATTGCATTGCATTAAACGGATCTTTTTTTAACAGCCAAAGAATGTTACAACAGTATGTATTGAATGCTTATTTTAATTAATAAAAGAATTGTCTCTTTGTTTGTTTTTGTTTTTATCCTATTTGATATAGGACAGCTTTTTTCTGAGGAGGATCCATTGAACCAATCTTCTTTGCAGTTAGAAACTTTAATCGAGGAAGTTCTGAAGCGCAACCCGAATCTAGAAGCTGCTAAGGAACGGATTCGAGCTGCGGCTGAAGTGGTCCCTCGTGTTCAGGTGATCGATGATCCGGAATTCAAATTCTTGAGTGATTACAACAACTTTAAGTCTAATAGTGAATTCATCCCTATGCTCCAGTATCAACTTTCCCAAACATTTCCATTCCCAGGAAAGCTTGGATTAAAAGGAAAGGTTGCCGCAGAAATTCTTAAACAATTTCAAAGTCAAGAAGTTATTACAAAACGCGATTTGGTTTTGCAGACAAAAAAACTCTACTTTCAACTCTTTTTCAATGAAGCATCTTCTCAAATCAATCAAAACAATCGCGATCTGGTTAAAAATCTCATTGATGCGAGTTTGGCTTTATATAAATCAGGCGTTGCCGGCTATGAAGAAGTTGCAAAAGCACAAGTCGAACTTCAAGTTTTAGATGAGCAACTATTAGGGATCCAGGCAGATCGAATTTTCATTGTTTCGATGCTCAATGCGCTTCTGGATCGACCTCAAAAAGATCCCCTGGGACAACCTGTAGGAGATTTCAGATCATTGATGAATGTCTCTTACGAAAACTTGGAAAGATTAGCTATGCAAAAAAGGCCAGAACTAAAAGAGATACAAGCCATGGTTGAAGAACAGCAAATGATGGCACGGCTTGCTAAACGAGAGTATTTTCCAGATATTACGATCTCAGCTGGATATGAACAAATTACTCATAACCCTAGAGATAATGCTTGGGAGGCGAGTATCAGTTTTAAAATCCCCCTTTGGGTAGGTCAAAGACAAAAGAGACAAGTCCGTGAAGCTGAGGCCCGAGCATCGGCTAATAGAAATGCCCTTAAAGGAATGGAAGCCATAGTTCGTGGGCAAATTCAAGAGACTTTAGGAAAACTTAAAGCAAATGAAGAAAGACTTATTTTATACGAAACAGGGCTACTTCCAAAAATTCAAGAAGCTCTCAAAGCATCTGAAGCAAGTTATCGTGCAGGAAAAGGGGGCTTTTTGTTTCTTCTCGATACACGGAGGCAATACCAAGATATCTCATTGGAATATGAACGTGTAAGAGCAGAAAGAGAATCCCTAATAGCAGAACTTGAGCGTGCCGTTGGAGTACCATTGGAGGAAATTCAATGATTTTAGCAACTATCCTTCTTTTAAGTTTAACCCCTCAATTAGCAGATGCTTCAATGGAAGGCATGTCGCAAAGTAAAAAACCCGTCCCAGGCTATGCTGAAGTTCAGATCGATCCAGGAAAATTACAACTGTTTGGAATTACAACAGAAAAGCTGCAAATTCGTGATTTATCTAAAACAATTCGTACTGTTGGTCTCGTCGAAGTTGATGAAAGAAGGATTGCCAATGTACAAACCAAATTTAAAGGATGGATAGAAAAACTCTTTGTCAACTTCACAGGAACACCAGTGAGTTATGGTGAACCTCTATTTTCTGTCTATAGCCCTGATTTATTGGCAGCTCAAGAAGAATATTTATTGGCACTCAAAAGTGAAGAGCATCCAGTACAAGGAATGTTTGGTAAGGAATTGACTCAATCCAATGAAGATCTATTAGAAGCAGCAAGACGACGTTTGGAATTATGGGATATTCCAGAGCAAGAAATTCAGCGTCTAACCAAGACGCGAGTTCCTACAAAAACCTTAACAATTGATTCACCAGTAGAGGGAATAGTTTTAAATAAAAATGCTTTTGTCGGCATGAATGTTGAGCCTGGAATGAATATCTTCACTATTGCTGATCTTTCTCATATTTGGGTGATGGCAGATATCTATGAGCAAGACGTTTCATGGATAAAGATGGGACAAAAGGCCACTCTTGACCTTACATCTTTCCCTGGAAAGTCTTTGGTTGGTTCTGTGGCGTTTATTAGCTATATCGTTGAACCAAGCACACGTACAATGAAAGTTCGCTTTGATTTTGATAATCCAAACGAACAATTAAAACCAGGCATGTATGCCACTGTTGAGATTCAAATCAAAATAGGCAGAGAGTTAGCCGTTCCAGAATCTGCTGTCATCGATACGGGACAGAGGAAAATTGTCTTCGTGTCAACTGGTAAAGGACGTTTTGAACCTAGAGAAGTCCAATTGGGGTTCAAGGCAGGGTCCTATTATCAAGTAATTAGCGGCTTGGTGACTGATGAAGAAGTGGTAACCAGCGCGCAATTTCTCATTGATTCAGAAAGTCGGCTGAAGGCAGCAGGTGGTGGCATGCAGGGCATGGAAATGGGGCAAAAGAAAAAGAAATGATCAGTAAACTCATTGAGATTTGTGGGAAAAACCGCCTCATCGTCTTTATTGTGACGGGGCTTGTTTTACTCTGGTCCGTTTGGACGATTAACAAAACACCGATTGATGCTTTACCTGATCTTTCCGATACCCAGGTCATTATTTTTACTGAGTGGATGGGGCGCAGTCCCAATCTCGTTGAAGATCAGATTACTTATCCCCTTGTAACCACTTTTCTTGGTGCTCCAAAGGTGAAATTGGTTCGGGGCTTTACCATGTTTGGTATGTCCTTTGTATCTGTGATTTTTCAGGACGGCACTGATCTTTATTGGGCGCGAAGCCGGGCCCTTGAATATTTGTCTAAGTTGCAAGGCAAACTACCAGAAGGAGTAACTCCTCAGCTTGGGCCAGATGCCACAGGGGTTGGATGGATTTTTGAATACGCTCTCATTGATGAATCGGGGAAATACACTCTTCAAGAGATGCGTACCTTTCAAGAGTGGTATTTGCGCTACTGGCTTACTTCCGTGCCTGGAGTTGCGGAAGTTGCAAGCGTTGGAGGGTATCAAAAAGAGTATCAGATAGAAATCGATCCCACCAAACTCCAAGCCTATGATCTTTCGATTTCTGCTATTAAAGAGGCCGTTCGTAGATCTAATGGTGACGTAGGTGGCCGTGTCATTGAACTTGCTGAGCACGAATATGCCGTTCGGGGGCGAGGTTATATCACTGATAAAGGCATGATCGAGCAAATTGTTGTCGGCACTGACCAGAAAGGAACACCTGTCTTAATCAGAGATATAGGGCGTGTTCAAATCGGAGGCAATATTCGCCGAGGATTTGTGGAACTCAATGGGGAAGGAGAGGTTGTCGGTGGAATTGTCGTCATGCGCGTTGGAGAAGATACAGCCAAAGTCATCGATCGAGTCAAAGAGAAAATCAAAGAAATGGAGCCCTCTTTCCCTCCTGGAATAAAAGTAGTCACAACTTACGACCGTTCGACCCTCATTAGACACTCCATAGATACTTTATCAGAGGCTTTGGTTGAGGAGATCATTATTGTTTCTCTAGTTATTTTAATCTTTCTATTCCATTTTCGATCCACTCTTGTTTCTATTATCACTCTACCTATTGCTGTGATGATCTCTTTTATTCCAATGTATTACATGGGAATCAATGCCAATATCATGTCCCTTGCAGGTATCATCATCGCTATTGGAGATATTGTCGATTCTGCTGTGATCATGACCGAAAATGCCCATAAAAAACTAGAACAAGAAGGAGATAAGCGGCCCCGAGTTGATGTCGTAATCGAAGCAGCAAGAGAAATTGGCCCCAGCATTTTTGCTTCCCTCTTTGTCATTGTCATTGGGTTTCTTCCTGTTTTTGTTCTTCAAGAACAAGAGGGTCGTCTTTTCTCTCCTTTAGCTTACACAAAAACATTTTCTGTAGTTTTTGGAGCCCTTCTTGGGGTCACTTTAGTCCCAGCGCTGATGGTGACATTTATTCGGGGTAAAATAAAACCTGAAATGAAAAACCCAGTCACGAGGTTCTGCATTGCTGCTTATAAGCCTGTTTTAAGTTTTTGCGTGCGTTTTCGGTACATTGTAGTAGGAGCGTGTCTTGTTCTCATTCTCGCTACCATTCCCGTCTACATGAAATTAGGTTCCGAGTTTATGCCGCCTTTAGATGAAGAAACTATCCTCTTTATGCCGATTACAACACCTGGGATCTCGATTGAGGCTGCCAAACAATTGGTACAAACTCAAGATAAAATTTTGAAAAGTTTTCCCGAAGTTCAGTCTGTTTTCGGGAAAGCCGGTCGTTCAGAAACCCCCACCGATCCCGCCCCCCTTTCAATGATTGAAACCGTCATTACTCTAAAGCCGAAGTCGGAATGGCGTGCAGGCATGACTAAGGATAAATTGGTCGAAGAAATGAACCAGTCCCTTCAGTTCGCAGGGGTTCAAAATGCCTTTACCATGCCGATTAAAGCTCGTATTGATATGTTGACCACTGGGATCCGTACTCCAATTGGGATAAAGATTTTCGGAAAAGATCTTGTGGAAATCGCTTTTCTCGGAGAAGAACTTGAAAAGATTCTCAAAATGGTCCCTGGAACACGCAGTGTTTATGCTGAACGAGAAATGGGAGGGTTTTTTATCGATTTCACTCCTGATCGGGCAGCGATTGCTCGTTATGGCTTAAAGATCATGGATGTGCAAGAAATTGTAGAAACGGCAATTGGAGGACTTGATGTGGATACGACCATTGAAGGCCGTGAGAGATATAAAATCAACGTGCGGTACCCTCGAGAACTGCGCGATGATATTGATAAGCTTAAGAAAATCCTGGTTCCCATCACGAAACCCGAAGGAGCACCTGGACGTGTAGAACATGTTCCTCTCGGTCAGCTAGGTAAAATTGAAGCTGTCATGGGTCCTCCGATGATTAAGGATGAGATGGGATCCCTGACAGGATGGGTTTATGTGGATATAGAAGGAAGAGATATCGGTGGTTATGTGAAGGATGCCAAAAAAGCTGTTGCAGAGAGTTTGAAACTCCCTACGGGGTATTACCTTAAATGGACAGGTCAGTATGAGTTCCTAGAGAGAATTCAAGCTTTGATGAAAATTGTTGTCCCTCTCACTCTAATTATCATCGCCATTATTCTTTATCTCAATTTTAGAGGGATTGCTCAAACTCTGATTGTGATGCTATCCGTCCCCTTTGCCGCCATTGGAGCCATCTTACTCCTGTTCTCTGTTAGTTATAATACCTCAGTTGCGGTTTGGGTTGGCATGATAGCACTATTAGGAACAGCCGCAGAGACAACGGCCATTATGGTCACTTATCTTGATGAAGGGTTTAAAAAATGGTCAGAAGAAGGGCGGATCACTTCTCAAGAAGATCTGTATTCCATGACAGTTGAACATGGAGCGTCGAGAGTAAGACCTTTAATTATGGCCGTGGCCCTTAATATTTTCGGATTGCTTCCTATCATATGGAGCGGAGGGGTCGGATCGGATATTGCTAAACGCGTTGCAGCGCCTTTGTGGGGAGGGCTGATTTCACTGACCCTTCTTACTTTATTAGTAGTGCCTGCAATTTATGTCATTTGGAGAAGCATTCAATTTCGACACAATAAATCTGTGTCTAAACAAGTTTGATATTTGGAGGGAAAGAAAATGAGAACTCAAAAATTGGCAGCAGTTGTCGTTATGACGGTAGTAGGCTTTTTTACATCAGTAAGCGCTTTAGATTCTCAAGCCGCGGAGGTCCAACTGATTTCCAAGGGCGGTCCGGCACAACCATACCATAGTAAGGCAATGAGGGAAAAATGTCATGGGTTGTCAAAAGATATGTATGAGTTTGGGGCTCTGTTAAACGAATCTAACCAAAAAATGTTCTGCGCTAAATTTACTGATGAACAACGCAAGAAAGCAATGCAAATGGCTAATGAAAAAGGATGGACTGGCAGCCCAAAAATGACTCCCGATCAAGCGGTCGAAAAAGTTGCAAAAGAAGTAAATAGCAATACTGATAAGAAGGAGTAGTAATAAATGAAATATTTACATGCTGGAATGATTTTCTCTGCAAGAACTCTGATAGTATTTTTTACAGTAATGAATGCTATATGCTTTGCTGTCAATGTTCCATATGAAAGGCATAATTACAGGGAGGAATGCAGTGATTTGCCCATGCATGTTCGAAGATTTACCGATAAGTTGAATGAAGCAAATTTAAAAATATTTTGCGGCCAGTTTAATAACGATCAGCGAGAAAAGGCAATGCTATTAGCCAGTCAAAAGGACAAAAATGGTACCCCTTTAATGACTCCAGATGAAGCGGTTGAAAAAGTTGCAGAAGAAAACAAGTAGCAGGCGAATAACAATGATTAAATGCCTCGTCGTTTCAATTTTTGGAATAGCGCTTCTGTTTCTTTCCGGATGTTCTATCAGATCGAGCGATTCTTCATTTGAAACAGTACGTGGTGTTATTGAAGAGCGCATCCACGAAAAGATAGTATGGCGAGAGGGAATTCAAGGAATTAAAACAAATGTATTACAAGAGATTCAACAAGAAGGACTAACTCAAGAAAATGCCATTCAGCTTGCTTTAGTCAATAATCCTGAGTTATTTGCTTATTATGAAAATCTTGAGCTCGGTTATGCAGACCTCCTTGAAGCTGGGCTCATGCAAAATCCATTTTTTAGTGTTAGCGTCCGCTTTCCTAGTCAATCACGCTATCATTTAAATAACCTTTTTGATGCAGCTCTTAGTTTTTTGGATCTTTTTCTCATCCCTCTTCGTAAAAAAACAGCTGAAGCCGAAATCCGAGTCATTGAATCCCAAATTGGCCAGAGCGTTTTAGATCTTGTTAAAGAAGTACAAATCAATTGGCTTGAGGTAAAATCCCTAGAACTTCAGTTGGAAGAAGCAAGAAAAAGCGTCGAGCTCAGACGATTAACAGCCGCTCTCGCAACCTCTCAAAATAGTGCTGGAAATATCAGTACGTTAAATGCAAGGGATAGAAAAATTAAATATGAAGAAGCTGCGGAAAGACTAAAAAGTCTTGAGGCCGAGCTTGTGATCGCAAAAGAAAAGATGAATCGATCTTTGGGCCTTTTCGGAAATGAAGCAGTTTGGACAGTTAAGGGGGAAATTGATTGGAAAAATGAAGCCGCGTTACCTGATGTAAACCAAATGGAAAGAGCAGCCATAGAAAACCGGTTAGATATCGAAGCGATTCGACGAGAGACAACAGCTATCGCAAAAAAAGCAAAACTAAAAGAATGGTGGACCTATTCCAACCTCCTTATAGGCGTTTCTTCAGAGATGCAGCCGGAAGGATTTACAACTACTGGTCCTTTGGTTCAACTCCAAGTTCCTATTTTCAATTATGGACAAGGAGAAAAGAAAAGATACCATGCAAAGCTTGAACAAACACGGAAGAGGCTTCTCTCTAAGGCTGTTTCAGCTTGCTCAGAAGTAAGAGAATTTTTTAAAACATCAGACAAATATCGATCTCAGCTTGTAGACTTAAGCGAGAGGATTCTTCCAGATCTTGAAAAACAGATTATCTCTGGGCAAGCACATTATAATGTAATGACACTTGGAGTCTATGATCTTCTTGATCTCAAAGACGCTGAAATCCAAACAAAAATCGAGCATATTCAATCCCTTCAGCACTACAAAAAAGCAAAAATTGAACTACTCCATGCAGTGGGAGGGTCTTTTGCTCTCAGGGGGCAAGAATGAGATGGATGTTTCTTCTCCTGATACTCTTTGGATGCAGCAAAGCAGAAAAACATTCAGTCATCACCCCCAATGTACCTAAGCTTCCCTACACAATTGAAGAAGGAGTAAAAGTCTTTCATCTTATAGCGGAGCCCGTCAAACAGGAGTTTGCACCAGGGCTTGTTATAAACTGTTGGGGATATAATGGGAACACTCCTGGACCTACAATTGAAGCTGTAGAAGGAGATAGAGTAAGGATTTTAGTGACCAACCATCTTCCAGAACCTACCACAGTTCATTGGCATGGAATTCTTGTCCCTAATGGAATGGATGGAGTAGTAGGACTTAATCAAGCTCCCATTCCCCCAGGGGAGACTTTTAAATATGAATTTACCCTAAAACAGCATGGGACTTACATGTATCATGCCCATTTAGATGAAATGGTACAGATCGGAATGGGATTAGTAGGATTTTTCATTATTCATCCTAAAGAGTCAGAAAATCTTTCCATTGACAGAGACTTTGCCATCATGCTTCAGGAATGGTACGTTCCAGCAGGATCAGCGACCCCAGATCCTATGGTCATGCTCGATTTCAATTATTTTACTTTTAACGGTCGGATTTACCCCGGTACAGCTCCACTTGTTGTAAAGAAGGGAGAGCGAGTACGAATTCGACTGGCTAATTTGAGTATGGATAACCACCCGATCCATTTACATGGTTATGCTTTTACAGTCACAGGATCAGGAGGATGGACATTACCTAAAAGTGCGCAATATCTTGGAAATACGATCGATGTGGTCGTAGGCAACACACATGATATTGAATTTGTTGCCGATGAACCTGGAGATTGGGCGCTGCATTGTCATAAAACCCACCATGTGATGAGTGGGATGGAGCACGGCATTCCTAACATGATTGGAGCAAATCAAGGGAAATTGCCACAAACCATTGGGCAATTTCTTCCAGACTATATGCCCATGGGAACAAATGGAATGTGGGAAATGTTTGAGATGAGCCACCACATGCCAAGACCTCCTAATTTCTTACCATTTGGTTCCCCCGGACAATTTGGAATGATCGATATGAGCGGGATGTTCACAATTCTAAAAGTACGTGAAGGGATTACTAACTACAATGACCCGGGTTGGTATGACAATACAGCAGGTACCGTAGCTGAATCAGTCTCAAGATCAAAAAAGAATGCGCCTCCTATGGAAATGTCTCAAGATCATGAGAATATGCACATGGACGATGGGATGCAACAGTCAGAAAAATCGACGCATACACATAGTGATGATACAGATCTTAAGATTGGAGATTTCCATCCAATGCTTCTTCATTTCCCTATAGTTCTTTTAATTACAGCTCTTGTATTTGATTGCCTCTTTCTCATGGGAAAAGTTAAAGATCACTCTATTGCCGATTGGATTGTCATTTCGGCAGCTGCATTAGCAGTCCCTACCGTCATTACAGGCTTATATGCCGCTGAACAAGGGCATCTTGGGCATCCTAATATACTGCTACATCGAAATTGGGCATTAGTGACTTTAATGTACAGCCTTGGTCATGCAATTTTTAGAGCTTATCTTCTTAAAACAAAAAAACTAATTCATTCTTATGTTTTTGTGATAATTAGTTTAACTAATGTTGGCTTAGTAAGTATAACAGCAGAATATGGAGGAACAGTTACCAGGGGTAAAGGAATTTTGATTCGAAGTTATTATCAGAAATTAGACAGTCAACCTAAAGAACGGCAACAACAAAATCAGAGCAAATAAGATGGAAAAAGGAATATCACCTAGCCAGCTATATAAACTTTTAGGAACAGAAAAAGAATTTTTCCTGTTCGATGTACGAAATGCTGATGAATTTGAAAGATGGCATATTGAAGGAAAAACCGCTATCCCTATTCTGAATATTCCTTATTTCGATCTAATTGAAAAAGGAGGAAAAGAAGATTTTCAAGAATCAATTATCAATTTTATTAAGGCTAATTTATCCAGACAGCTTCCTAAAGATAAAAAAATAGTAATAGTATGTGCTAAAGGAGAGACTTCAGCAATCATAGCCGAAATCCTTAGAAATCTCGGTTACCAGGCGGCCAGCTTATCAGGCGGAATGAAAAGTTGGGGCGAATTCTATGACAGAAAAACCATTATTACTTTGCCCCATCTTTCGATTTTTCAATTGATCCGTATCTCTCGAGGTTGTTTAAGTTATGTCATTGTCTCGGATGGGATGGCTACTGTCATTGACCCGCTGAAAAATATTCAACTCTATATAGATCTATTCGATGAATTAAACGTTAAACCACAGTTCATCTTGGATACGCATGCTCATGCTGATCATATTAGCGGTGGCAAAGAGTTGGCAGTCAGATTTGGAGTGCCTTACTATCTCCATCCCTATGATGGAATCCATCCGATGGATATGCTTCCGGCCAAATTTTCCTACGAGCCTTCTTGGATTGATAAAATATACCGGTTAGGAAGCATCAAATTGCAAGCTCTTCATATTCCTGGGCATACCTTAGGCAACCAGGCTTTCCTCCTGGATAATAAATATCTCTTTTCAGGAGACAGCATCTTCATCCGATCGATTGCCAGGCCGGACCTAGGAGGGCAAGCAAAGACATGGACGGCATTGCACTATGAATCCCTGAGAAAATTACTAGAGCTGCCAACTGATATTTTAGTGCTCCCTGCCCATTTTAGTAGTCTCCAAGAAGCTAACGAGACCCAGATCTTCAGCCATTCCCTTGGGGAGTTAAAAAAAATCAATGAAGGACTGATGATGGCCCAGAAGCCGCTGGAAGAATTCAGCCAGTACATTTTGGGAAGCCTGCCTCAGTTTCCAAAGGAGTACATTGATATCAAGAGAATCAATATCGGGCTACTTCAGGTTAATGAAGAACAAGCTGCAGAACTAGAGTTGGGGAAAAACATTTGCGCGATTAACCATAAATAGAGAGGACAAAATGGAAGAAAAAGAGCTGGATACATGCGGCCTTGCGTGCCCAATGCCTCTGATTAAAGCCCGGGAAGAAATTAATCATCTTCAACCAGGACAAGTGCTCAAGGTAATCAGCACAGATCGAGGTTCACTAAAGGATTTTCAAGGATGGGCAAAATCTGCAAAAAATGTAGAAATTCTCAAGCAGGAAACGGAGAATCGAAACGGCAAAGAGATCTATGTCCATTACATCAAAAAAACGAAATAGGACAATACCGTGGGAAAAACAGTAGAAGAAAGGTTAATGGATTTAGAGAAGCGTCTGGCTACCCTTGAAGAAAAGCAAGTAAAAGACCAGGTGGCTTTAGTGGTTTTTTCAGAAGAGCTTGATCGTGTAATGGCAGCTTTTATTATTGCAACCGGAGCTGCAGCGATGGGACAACAAGTGACAATGTTTTTTACCTTTTGGGGTTTAAATGTTCTGAGGAAGCAAAAACTTTACGCCGAGAAGGATTGGCTTTCCCGCATGATGACCTTGTTATCCCCATCAGGAGCTAGCCATCTCCCTCTGTCCAAAATGAACTTTTGGGGAATCGGGTCCAAGTTAATGGTTGAGAAAATGCGAACAAAAAATGTGGCGACATTAGAAGATCTCATAAAACTAGCTCAGAATCTAAAAGTCGTCTTAATAGCCTGCGAGATGACCAGAGATCTGATGAATATCCAGGATGAAGAACTAATTTCCGACGTGGAGTCAGGAGGAGTTGGGGCATTTTTAGGAGAAGCACTTGATTGCCGTTTGACTTTGTTTATTTGAATTCTTAGATAGTATGTAATTAAGGAACAAAATGATAAATCTAGAGAAAGTATCTTCAAATCTTATTAAAGACAGAAAATTTCGCTGGTTAATATTTTCTTTATTGATTGTTGCAATATTCGAAATCCTATCTCTTTCCGGTTGGAGTTTACCAACGGTCATTGCTTTTCCTGTTTTTCTTATCGTTACAATTGCTATTGGATATAAAACCATTGTTAACGGGCTAAAAGCATTATCTCAATTAAATTTCAAAAGCATAAGTCTTTTAATTGTTATTGCCATGTTTGGGGCTTTCTATATAGGTAAATATATTGAAGCTACAATTGTGATTGTTTTATTTAATCTTGCTGAAAAACTAGAAGAGCACGGAATAGAGACGAGTAAAGCAGCTCTTAGATCTTTAGCAGAAAGGATGCCAAAAACAGCATTTGTCAAAAGACTTGGCCATGTCATTGCAGTTGAAGAGGTGAATATAGATGATGAAATCATTGTAAAGCCTGGAGAAATGATTCCTCTGGACGGAATCATTACAACTGGTTTTACAGCTGTCGATGAGGCCGCAATTACAGGCGAACCTATCCCCAAAGATAAAATGAAAGACGATTTAGTCTTTGCGGGCACCTTAAATAAACAGGGGTATATTGAAGTAAGAGTGACAAAGCAGGCTAAGAATACCACTTTAGCAAAAATTCAAGAAATAACGTCTCAAGCATTCCAACAAAAAGCGCAAACCCATAAATTTATTGAGACTTTTTCTTCTTACTATACTCCTTCCATAATCGTGTTAGCCTTCTTTTGGGCAATTATCCCACCTTATTTTTTCTCTGTGCCATTTCGCCACAGTCTCCAAGAAGCATTGTCATTACTAGTGATTGCATGTCCTTGTGCCTTGGTGATTTCAACCCCTGTATCTATTTATTCAGCTATTGGGAACGCAGCCAGTAAAGGCATCTTAATCAAAGGCGGAAGATATCTGGAAGCTCTTGGGAAGATCAAGGCCATAGCATTAGATAAAACCCGTACTCTTACATTCGGCAACCCAGCCGTCACTGATGTCATTCCATTTGGGCAGCAGACAAGAGAAAACATTTTAAGCTGCGCAGCTGGGATTGAAAGTCAATCAGAACATCCTTTAGCACAAAGCATTGTGCAAGCCGCTCAAGAAGAAAATCTTGCTCTGCATCCAATAGAGAATTTTCAGATCAAAGTCGGCAAGGGAGCTCAGGCTGATTGCTTGGTTTGCGAAGATAAACATCACTGCATAGGAAAATTAGAATTGATTTTGGAAGAACATCAAGTACCAAATGAGGTTCTGGAAAAGATTAATTTTTTACAAAAGGAGGGAAAAACTGTCATTGTTATCTGTACTCGTAAGGAAGTAGAAGGAGTTATTGGCCTACAGGATAAAATCCGCCCAGAATGCGTACAAATGGTTGATGATATCAAAAAACTTGGGATTACTCCTGTGATGCTAACAGGAGACCATGCAACGTCTGCATTTGCTGTAGCTCAAAAAATAGGAATCGAGAATGTGAAATCAAATTTGCTTCCTGAAGACAAGGCTAAAGCCATTCAAGAACTTTTATCGAAATATGGTGCGGTTGCCATGGTGGGAGATGGGATTAATGACGCCCCTGCCCTTGCTCTTTCGAATGTAGGGATCACAATGAGTGAATTAGGCAGTGATACCGCTATAGGAGCCGCCTCAATTGTTATTCTGAATGAGCATTTGAAATATCTCTCATTTTTAGTTCGCTTAGGAAGAAAGGTCGTTAAGACAATTCGAGTGAATACAGTTTTGGCGATATCTATAAAGGTGATTTTTATAACTTTAGCCTTAATAGGCATGAGCAATTTAGCTTTAGCGATTTTTGCAGATGTCGGAGTTACGTTAATCGTCATATTGAATAGTTTGCGGCTAACCAAAATTAATTAGGAAGCCATTGATGGTAAAAGAATATACCTGCCCTATGCATCCCCAAATTCGGCAACCAAATCCGGGTCAATGTCCCATTTGTGGTATAGCATTAGAACCTCGAACAGGAGGCGCTAAAGATGAAGAAGATACCGAATTAAAAAATATGAGTCTTCGTTTCTGGATTGGGCTTGCCTTGACTCTTCCCATCATTCTTCTTGTTCTATTTCAAATATCGTTATTTGGTTACAACGCATGGGTTCAAGCAATCTTAGCAACACCAATCGTTCTCTGGAGCGGATGGCCTTTTTTTGTAAAGGGATGGCGTTCGATTGTTAGCCTGCATTTGAATATGTTCACCCTGATCAGCTTGGGAGTAGGAGCGGCATATATTTACAGTCTTGTTGCTGCTTTTTGGCCCTCTATTTTCCCTGCATTTTTTGGCGAGAATGGCTCTGTCGATCTTTATTTTGAAGCGGCCAGCGTGATTACCGTTCTTGTCATTCTGGGACAGGTCTTAGAGCTGAAGGTTCGGATTAAAACAAGCCAAGCCATCAAAAAGTTGCTGGGATTAGCGCCAACTACAGCCCGAATCATTAAAAATGGAAATGAGAAAGATATTCCTCTTGAAGAAGTGAAAAAAGGGGATAAATTGCGCGTGAGGCCAGGGGAGAAAGTCCCGACAGATGGAAAAATTGTAGAGGGAAGCAGTTCGGTTGATGAATCAATGATTACTGGCGAACCATTCCCTGTCGCGAAAAATAGCGGAGATAAAGTGACTGGAGCTACTTTAAATGAAAGTGGCAGCTTTATCATGGAAGCCGAGCGAGTGGGAAGCGAGACATTGCTTGCCCGGATTGTTCATATGGTTAGCGAAGCCCAACGCAGTAGAGCTCCTATTCAAAAATTGGTAGATGTGGTTTCTTCTTACTTTGTCCCTGCAGTTGTCCTAATCGCTATACTGACTTTTATAATTTGGGGATTTTTTGGTCCGGCTCTCGCATTTGCCTATGGATTGATCAATGCCGTGGCAGTCTTAATCATTGCTTGTCCCTGCGTGTTTGGCCTTGTTACTCCAATGTCTATCATGGTCGGTATCGGACGAGGAGCTCTCTCTGGACTTTTGATTAAAAATGCTGAGGCTCTCGAAACGATGGCAAAAGTTGACATAGTTGTGACAGATAAAACAGGAACGCTCACTGAAGGCAAACCGAAGCTCACAAAAATCATAAGTGTTGGAGAAAAAACGAAGATAAAATTTTACAAATTGCAGCAAGCCTGGAAATTGCAAGCGAGCATCCACTCGCTAAGCCCATTGTCACTCAAGCCAAAGAAAAAAATCTTTCTTTTTTGTCGCTATGGTCACTGGAGATAATAAAATCATAGCCGCGGCCGTAGGTAAAAAACTTGGAATCGATGAAATAAAAGCTGAGATTCTTCCAGAAGATAAAAACCGCATTGTAACTGAGCTCCAATCGGAAGGGCATATCATTGCTATGGCTGGAGATGGAATTAATGATGCACATGCTCTCGCAGCTGCAAATATTGGGATTGCGATGGGCACAGGAACGGATATTGCAATGGAGAGCGCAGGCATCACGTTAATAAAGGGAGATCTACGAGGAATCGCTAGGGCTAGGCGCCTAAGCCAGGCTACATTGGGCAATATCAAACAGAATTTGTGGTTTGCCTTTATTTATAATATTCTTGGTGTGCCCATTGCAGCTGGAATATTTTATCTTGTATTTGGACTATTGCTCAGTCCTATTATCGCTAGCGCAGCCATGGCATTTAGTTCTGTATCTGTTATCACGAATTCACTTAGACTTCGAAAAGCTAAAATTTAAGTCTCAAATATGCGAAAAGTAGCTCGAAGAGAAGCGGATCACCTTACATAAGGCACTCTTTGCCTCGCCTTCTGAGAAAAAACTGAGAATAGCACGAACTCGATAAGTATCGCAATTACCTATGTTTCTGCTGATTTTAAGAATGTTAACCTTTTTATAGTCTTGCTGCTGGTTTAGGATTTATCGCTAACTGGTTAATTGTTAATTTGTTAAGTCATCAAACGAGAAAGCTTGATTTGACAGGAATAGACAAAACGTATACAATAAAGATTGTTCATCTACCATGCGTGGAAGGAATTTGGGGCCCGTCTAAACAGCGGAGCCCTCTTTTTTTTGTCCTGAAAAACTCTCAAATTCTTTTCTTAGCTTTTCTCTGCGGTGCAGCTTTTCCAAATGATATGCCGTTACTAGATCGAAACCTTTTCGAGTTTCTGCTATTACGACAATGTAGCTGAAATTGTTGAGAGCAAAATTGATCCTTCGCTGCTTTTGGTTTTTCCATGGACGGATTGTTTCCCAAATCCTGACTTCTGTAGAATTCACATTTTCAATCATTGGCCTCGGCCAGCGAATTCTTTCGCAACGTCTTAAATCGGGGATTCTTTCTGATTCCTGGCTTCCTTCAGATACAAGATGCCAAAAAGTCGCTCCTTTTTCTTCATAGGGAGGATGATACCTTGCAAAGACAGGAACTTTTTGAAAAGAAGGCTTGCTCTCTACGAAATCTTTGTGGAAGTACTGATACACAGCATTGATGTAAGTGCTCCAATTGCCTTTGTAATTTTCGAACAAAACCAGATCGGGAAGCCAGGAAGGGATTGCGTCATCCATTGCTCACCTCGCTGGCTTGCCATCGTATGAGATTAACCTTTCTTTCCCGGATAAGAGTTGTTCGGGTAAGGCAATATCCGGAGAGTTGGCGCATCTTTTCCACCAGCGCTTTTTTCGCTCCACTCATCTCACCATTTCTATTCGCTGCTAACACACATCCTATGAGAAGGTCTGCCAATTGTAATTGTTCAATTTCATGGGAACGGACAGTTTGCACCCGTTCAATGATTTGGCGTTGAAAATCATAAGCATTATTGCACAGGACATCATGGAGCTTTGCCACTTTTTCTCTGGACTTCGAGTCTTTGATATCGAGATAAATGTGGTAGCGATCATGAGGATTTAGAAGGACTTTAAGCATTTCAAAGTACATTTTGTAGTACCAGGTATCATGATCGTGGTTGAAGGCATCATGACGAAGCTTGGTTTTATCAGGGATGATCAGAGCGCGAAAGTAAAGACCGCTTTCTTCAAAGAAATAGCTTAATATGTCCATGTAGAAATCGATCTTTGCAGGAGAAACTTTTGTCCATTTGATTTCAAAAGTTGGACTTAAATCGTGTTTTTTCTTGATTGCTTTGAGTCTCTTAGCAATGCTCCTTGAAAGATCATGGGGGCACCAAACAGCTCCCAGAAGCATCACTTGCTGCTGGTCGTTTTCCAAGTGGCAGGATTCATCGCAGTAAATATTAAAAATCTTCATCTCTTCCTAGGGAACAGTTTTGAAATGATAAATTTAACAGAAACGGGCAAAAATAGAAATAAGAGTTAGTGCGTTTTTTCCTTTACGCTACAGGCTGTTTTGCAGTTTTGTAGAGCTCTTGTAAAAAACGAAAAAGCTCCTGAGTGAGTGCTGCTTAACGGTCATTTGGATAGTGTGCTTTCGTCGTTTTCTCCCTCTTTGCTGGGCGTGTTTTGTAGTTTTACATTCCCTATAGGATCTGCAAAACTGCAAAACGGTTTGTAGACAATCGAGTTTTTTAGGTGGGGTTTTTTGTTAGCAGACCAATAACAATCAGCTCCTTGTTGGAGTAGGGCAAGAGCTCTCCGTTGTTTGATATTTAAAGAATGATCGAGAATGGGTAGCAAATCTTTTTGGATGATTCCTTCTTGTGGGATCAACTTTTGAATTTGCTCAAGGATGAAATTGCCAGGATCAGCAACCGAGACAAAAAGGTGGATCTCTTTGTCAAAGCGAAGGAAGTGCTTAAAAGGCTGAAAGCGAGTCTTATCCTTGGTGCCAAAACGAAAAGCGCGGTCAGTATTCTCCATATGGTCTTCGTCAACTTCTTGATCATCTTCTGGTCCTTTCACAGGGTATAGCCCCATAACATGATCTACTAAATCAAAAATGGCCGTCGATCCTTTGTAGGTGCTATCCGATCCTTTCCTTGTATGATGTAAAAGAATAATCGTTGCACCTTGATCTCGCAGTTGGCGTAGAGTTTGCATCACGAGAGCCATCGATCTGGATTCGTTCTCATCACCGGTTTGTGCGCTCCGCAGCGTATCGAAAATTAGCAGAGCATTTGAATGGTTCTTTAATAAGTTGACGTAAGCTTGGGGATCTTTGTCGAGCTGTGCAGGTGAATCGTCAGCTGTCCAAAACAAAATCTGTTCTCCCCCCACTTTCTTTAAGCGATCTACAAGGATAGCAAGAGAATTTTCATAGTCTACATAGATAACTGGTGTCTTTTCAGCAGGGATGCCTAGAAAACTACCTCCTGAAGCAATCGCATCGCATATTTGCAACGCTAAGGTGGTTTTCCCAATTCCTCCGCGACCGAAGAGGAGAGAAACGGCTCCTTTGGGTATGATGCCTTCGATGAGCCACTCCATCTTGATATCTAAATTGCGGATTTCTGCACCGGTTCTGAGTCTAGGTTGCTCTTTGTGATTTTTTGCTCGTTCTTGTTGGAACTCATTGAGTCGAAATTTTAACGCTTCAAGTCCATGCAGTAGATGCATATCGTTAAAATCGGTCGGTCGATTTTCATGATATTTTGGGTCAAATTCAGGGTAAACGAATGTAGCGCCAACAGCGCGAGCAGCTTCTTTTGCTTTAGTCAAACCTGGGTTTTGATCTGTGAAAGCATCGTTATCTGCTGCTATCACAAGTCGAGAGTCAGGTTTGCTAATCTTCAGTGCTTTGGCAACAGGAAGTAGGTTTCCCGCCATGAAGGAGATGTAGACAGTGGCTCCTGTTGCCTGGTGGATGCTCGCTGCTGTTGCATATCCTTCTGCAAGGTAAATGATGTCCTCTTTTCCAGAGATCCAATAGCAATGACCACGGACAATGCCATCTGAAAGAAAGTGCTTGTTTTGTTCAGTGTTAATCGATATCAGTTGCAAAGAGTGTAGCTCTTTCTTTAAGTCAAAAACAGGGATGAGGAGATTTCCTTGTTCATCGACTTTCAACCCATAAGATTTAACGCCTTTTTTCTTCAGGTAGGGATGATTGTCCGGCGTTGGCCTAGCGTGATCCCAGATTTGAAGCGCTTTCTTGGCTGCATTGCTGGCTTTTTCCTTTCGAGCTTCTTCGATCGCTCTTTTTGAAGCTTCGATTTTACGCCTATTCTCTAGCCATAAATCGCGATTATTTAGCTGTGCTTCAGATTGGTTTGTCCATATCTGGTAAACATCCGATCGCCAGCAGCCGAAGAACCCACCTATGAAATCGTTCCCATTGTTGAACAAGCAGTAGTAGCCTGCCTTGTCATGGCGATTTCCGTTGCTAGAAAAGCGTTGGATATTGCCATCGACTTTAATGCACTCAGGGGGAGTTAGTCCTGCTGCTTGTACTGCCTCAATGAATTTTTGCATATTCTGTCCCTTTTGCATTTTGTCTGAGCCACTCGACGAGAGAAGCTACTGGATAGCAAACGCGTCGTCCGATAAAAAAACGGCCTGTGGGTCCATTGCCTTTGGAATCAGCGTTAGCTAAGGTTTTGGGACTGATCCCTCCGCCGGTGAATTGTTTAGCTTCTGCTCGAGCGACGACAGAAGATGGCCAACGAGCTGCCATCTCGCTAAAAACGTCAGTTTTTAAAACTTTATTGTTCATGTATTGCACCTTTATAACAATTGTTTGCATGTTCCCCATGTATCTTGCAGATAGCTAAGGAATCATTGGTGCTGATCATAAAAGAATAAAAAAGAGAAAAGCGCGGGGAACAAAGAGGTACTATATTTCCCCGCACTCGTTTAAGAGGGGGGAATTAGCAGAATTCTTTATAGTTTCTCCAAATGGACTTGACTGCATCATAAGAGATCATATCGCCTAACTTTGCCAGCGCTTCGACGACAACATGGCAAGCAGAGTTGTTTTCGCTTTCGTTGGAATTTTTGGTCAGAGGTTTGAAATTGCATTCATGCAGCGTATAGATGGAATCAGCAATGCATTGATCTCGGTAAAGGTTCTCAGCTCTGTAACGTCCTTGTTTTTTCGGCCGCTCACCCCCTCTGAGAATTTCAATAGTAAATTGGCGCAGCTCTGCTGGTAAAGGATCTCCTTGTTCCAGAATTTTTGCTACTAGCTCTTTGGCTGCGTCCCATGCAATCGAGTCATTTTTGGCTAAGTCTACCAGATTTGCAGTGCGTTTTCCGGTAAATCGGATTTTTACGAAAGGGCTTTCCTTTCCACGTAGAGCTTTGATTAGCCATTCCAGATTAATGCCGAGCGGCAGCGGCTTATAGATGCGGCCTTTTTCTGTGGTCACTTCGATTCCTGTCCTGAACATGAGGACCATTTTATAACGTTCCATGCCATAGGGCTGATAGAGCTCAGTCTGAAGTTTTTTAGAAATCAGCCTCTTGGCTTGTTCATAGTTCATCAAAGGCTCCTAATTACCCGCTAACAGCTTCAGCTTTTTCTATAGGTACGACCTTTGATTCTTCACCTGACAGGGTGCGTGCGAGTCCTTTCATGGCATGGCGTCTTGCGCTTTCATTGCCTTTGACATAGCGGAAGACCATGGACGGGGTTTTCCAACCAAAAATCAGTTGCATATCTTTAACATCGATATGATTGCGGGCTGCAAATGTGGCTGCTGTATGTCTTAATGAATGGAAGGTGATACGGTCACGAGGGCCTCGGTCTTTATTGAATCCTAGCTTATCAACCGCTGCCTTAAAGGATTTTGGGGGCTCTTTTAAGAGCGATCCATCTTTTTTTGTGAAAACGAATTCACCTGTTCTTCCTGGAATGCGGCGTTCGAGTAAGGATATTATTTCGGGTTCTAAATAAATTTCTCGGGAATCTTTATTTTTCGTCTCTGTCAAAAGTGCTGCATTTCGAGCTAAATCAACGTGTTCCCACTTGAGGCGGGCAGCTTCAGAAAATCGACAGCCTGTGTAGGCACAGAATAAAGTGATATCGTGTGTCAGGGAATCTGATGTAGCAAGATGTTTGAGAATGCTTTTCAATTCTTCAGGAGAGAGAATTCGTAATCGAGCGTTATTCACTTGTTTGACGGGTATGGCTGTTGCGGGATTATCTCCGATTTTAACCAGTTTTCGTTTGGCTGCAAGCTTCCAAATACGAAAGAATGTTCCCACAGCGTATTGCTGTGTCCGAGGTGTTAGCTTGTCAGCCCGCATTTGGTCAACCATCCGTTCTATATCCACAGAGGTGATAGAGGTTAAAGCTTTATTTCCCATCAATGGGTTAATGCGATTTTGGAAATGAGAGACCTCTTTTTTCCATGATGCAGGCTTAATGCGAGCTTTTAAGACATTCTGATAGTCTTGTTCCCAAAATTCAGCCAGGGTCAAACTTTCGGCTTTCAAAATGGCTTGAGTTTTTTCTTGCATGGCCCGTTTTTCTTTTAAGGTCCTGGGACCTGTTCCCACGCTTTGGTTTTTTTGTAATTCGGCTAAAACGCCAGCTGCTCGTTTTTCTGTCCAATTGGCCCGTTTTCTCTCGCCATTGATTTGTTCTTCCCAAGACTCACTGGCCCAGCCAAGAGCTTCTTGGACCATTTTCCCATCAAGTTTGTAAAAGATGGTGTAATAGCGGTCTGGAAGTAAGCCATGCTTTCTTGTTTGGTGTTCGCGGTAACGTACGCCTTGAAATTTTGATTTGATCCATCCCATTAGAGAACTCCTATCTAAAAGTTGTCCAACCCTTGTCCAACCAAACTGTGATGAAGCTAGAGGCGGCCAAGGGAATCTTTGAGAACTCAAATTACCTCTTAAATATTGGGAAGTCAACAGTTTAATAGCGGATTAGGAAAGTTGGGGAATCAATTTAAAAGGGACTGTAAATCCCTCACCTTCGGGTTTCGCTGGTTCGAGTCCAGCCGCCCCCATTCTTTGGAACACTTCCTGTAGCCTGGTTTTTCTATGTTATCAGGTAATTTTAAATGAGCATGTTACGATTTGTAATCCCAAGTTCTGAAGTGCTCATTCTAAAAATTATCATTTTTCCCTTATTTCAGAATCCGAGTTTGACCGTGCTTTGCAGAGCCTGAGAGTCATCTGCTACAGCCTTGATCCTTTTTCTTTTTTGCCACTTGTCCCTCTTTTGAGTTCAAAGAGGACAAGTCCAAATTTTCCACCCACAATATATCAAATCTTTTTGATCAAAATGCCCTGATTCAATTTTTGAAAATATTGCAAAATTATTTTATTTGTTTACCTGGAAAATTAAGTCAGTGCAAACAAAATTAAAAGGCCATATAATCTAATGAAAAATAATTTATGGTGATTTCGATCGTGTTAAATTTATCTAATCGCTGTCATGACGGCTTTTATTCTCATACAAGAAATTATGCTGAATCAGCTAAGGAAACGATCAGATCCGAAATAGCGCAACAGAAGTATTCATCGAGGATCGAGTCAACGATTTTTTCTCTTAATAATATAGGTTTTACAACTATTTTATCCTCGCCTCCAGCCATTCTGATTACAGCTTTTAGAAAAGTTATCTCGATTTTTTTTCACATATGTAAATTTTTCGTTTTTTCAAACTCCTTAGAAAGCAAGTTAGCAGAAAAACTAGAAGACATCGATCGAGCGCAAGTTTTAGTAGGTTTTTATAAAAGAATTCAAAACAGTTTTTCCAAGGAAGACCAGCATTTATTGGAAAACTGGATCCTCAAATACTGCCAAATATTAGGTAGTATAGCCTCTAAAGAGGCTCGAATATTAGAGGAATTAGACTCTCCAGCTTTTCAAACTTGTAGATTTAAAGCTCAAATAATCGAATTTTTGAATGGAATGGATAAAGAAATACCTCTCCAAAAGGAGGCTAAGCGCATTGCTATACTTTATGCGGGTCTTGGAGGAGGCGGACATAAGGCTCCAGCCGTTGCTATTAGGGAAAAATTAATCAGAGAAAAATATGCTGTTGAAATGATCGATATCGACGAGGTTGAAAAGGAGTTTGAACCAAAAATTTTTGGAAGAGGTCACGAGGACATTTGGACAGAATTTTATCAAAGAAAAGGCATGCCTGCTTTAGCAAATTTCATGTGGAAATTACACCATTGGCTCTATTTTTCGGAATCGAGAAAAACAGCTCAAGTTATCCGCAATAAATTGGCAGCGTTTAATCCCAATCTGATATTCACTGTAGCTGACCATAAGCCCGAGCTAGCTAGTTTAGCCTATAGTCTTAATAGAAAAATGATCTTTGTACATACAGACAATAAATTTTCTTCTAAACTTAAAGAAATTGCTCAAATTCAAACCATCTTTAGCAATGTTCTTGTCAGGTTTACAAAACCAACTACAGCAGAACCTATAAGCTATGAAAAAACTCTTCCTAGGACCCAAGGGATTAGAGATCAGCTCATCGATCTCCAAATACCCGTAAGACAGGGCTTTAAGAGGATCTCTAGCCTAGAACAAAATATGCTCAAAAAAGAAATGGGAGTTGACCCCTCTGTAAAAGTTTGCCTGATTATGATGGGACAGTAGATGTTCACCTCCCGCCTTCGGCGCGAGGTAAAAAAGATAGCTAAAAACCC